>NC_017790.1:2322500-2675000 GCF_000252445.1 Deinococcus gobiensis I-0
GTACGGGCTGCTCGGGTCCACCGCCAGCACCGCCACCCGCTCGCCGCGCGCGCGCAGTTCGGCGATCAACGCGTCGACCAGGGTGCTCTTGCCGCTGCCGGGGCTGCCGGTCACGCCCAGCACCACGGCGCGCGTCTCCGGCGCGGCGGCGCGGGCGTGCGCGGCGCGCAGCAGGGGCCGGGCCGCGTCCTCGCCCGCCTCGGCCAGGGTCACGGCCCGGGCCAGGGCGCGCAGGTCGCCCGCGAGGTAGCGGTCCAGCAGGGACAGGGGGGCAGGCTGGGCCGGGGCCGGGGCAGGCGGGGTGCCCGTCACGGCGTCGGCTCCCCTCGCGGGCGCGGGCAGGGTCTCATGGCGAGGGCCAGCCTAGAGCATTTGTCCCGGGCGTGCGCGCCCGCCGTCCGGCCGGAAGAATCGCCCCCTGCCCCCGGCCGGTCAGGGGGCCTGGCCCAGCACGTCGTCGGCCTCGGTGGCGTGGGTCAGGTCCTCGAGGTGGGCGTCGTCGTTGAAGCCCAGCAGCGTGCCCCGGCTCGCGTCGAGCAACACACGGGTGATGCTGGTGTTCGTCACGCTCAGGCGTGCCCAGGCCCCCTCGGGGACGCCGCCCAGCGCCAGCCCGACCGCCACACGCACCACGCCGCCATGCGTGAAGACGAGCACCCGCTCGCCGGGGTGGCGCGCGCAGATCGCCCGCAGGGCCGCCCCGCTGCGCACCGAGAGGTCCTGCATGCTCTCGCCGCCGGGACGCCGGGTCCGCCAGGGGTCGGCGGCGAGGTCGCTGAGGTACTGCGCGTGCCGCTCGCGGATGTCGGCATAGACCAGTCCCGACAGCTCGCCCACGTCGATCTCGCGCAGCTCGGGTTCGAGGATGAGCTGGGGCGGGCCGCTGAGGCGCTCGGTCACGGCCTGGGCGGTCTGCACGGCGCGCTGGAGATCGCTGGAATACACGGCGGCGAAGTTCAGGCCCGTCAGACGACCGGCGAGGCTGGCCGCCTGAAGCACCCCGACGTGCGAGAGCGGCACGTCGGTCTGGCCCTGGTAACGGCCCTCGATGTTCCAGGTGCTCTCGCCGTGACGCACCACCCACAGTTCGGTGGCCGTGGCGCGGTCGGGCGGGGTAAAGCCCATCGGCGCCAGGCGGCGACTCAAGAACTCTCCCCGGCTCCGTGGTGCGGGCCAGTGGGCTGCGGGCCGCCGAAACTCACGCCCTCGCCCCGGATCATCTCGCCGATCACCCAGGGCGACTCGCCGGCGGCGCGCAGGGCGGCCAGGGCCGCCTCACGCTGCGCGGCCGGCAGGATGAACAGGAAGCCCACACCCATGTTCAGCGCCCGGAAGGCCTCGTGCCGCTCGGCGCCCGAGCGCGCCACGATGAGCTCGAACACGGGCGGCACGGTCCACGAGGCGGTGTCGATGCGCATGCCCACGCCCCCGGGGAATACGCGCGGCGGGTTGTCCACCAGGCCGCCCCCGGTGATGTGGGCCATGCCGCGCACGTCCACCCCGGCCGCCTCCAGCGCCGCGAAGGCGGGCAGGTAGCTGCGGTGGGGTACCGGCAGCACCTCGGCGAGAGTCTGCCCGCCCAGGTCCGCACGCGCTTCTTCCCAGTCAAGGTCGTCGAGGGCCAGCCGTGCCAGCGAGAAGCCGTTGGTGTGCAGGCCACTGCTGGGCAGGGCCACCACCACGTCGCCGGGTTCGATGCGCCGGCCGTCGATGAGGCGCGGGCGGTCCACGACGCCCACGATGGTCCCCACGATGTCCAGCTCGCCCTCGACGTACACGCCGGGCATCTCGGCGGTCTCGCCGCCCAGCAGGGCCACGCCCAGCGCCTCGCAGGCCCCGGCGGCGCCGGTCACGATCTCGGCGACCTTTTCGGGCGAGAGCCGGCCCATCGCCACATAGTCGAGGAAGAACAGCGGCCGGGCCCCCTGCACCAGGATGTCGTTCACGCAGTGGTTCACGATGTCGGCCCCCAGGCCCCCATAGCGCCCGGTGCGCACCGCGACCTTGGTCTTGGTGCCCACCCCGTCGGTCGAGGCGACGAGCACCGGCTCGGTCATGCCCGCGAACTCGGGCCGGAACAGGCCGCCGAAGCCCCCGAGCCCCCCCAGCACCTGCGGGGTATGCGTGCGGGCGACCGCGCCCTTCATGAGCGCGACGGCGCGGTGCCCCGCGTCGATGTCCACCCCGGCGCGCCGGTAGGCGGCCTCCTGCCGGGTTCCCGCGTCCCGGGTGCCGCGCACCTCTGCCGGGGCCGCGCCCGCGCCTGACTTGCTGTCCGTCATGTGCCCTGTTCCTCCTGCGCCCACTGTGGGCAGACTCTGGCGGGCAGTGTAGCCCGGGCGGTGCGGGGGGTGCGGCCCGCCGTCCAGCCTGCCCGTCCGGGCTGGCCCCTACTCGCCGGCCGGGGGCGGCGGCGCGGGCACGGGGCCGGCGGCGCCCGCCTCGGCCATAGGCGCGGTCCCGGTCCCCACCTCGGCCCTGCGCCGCGCCGACCACCAGCGCCACAGCGCGAACAGGCCCACCGCCAGCGACAGCAGCCCCAGTCCCCAGACCATGCGCTGCGCCGAGTTGCTGAGCCACACGACGAGGGCCGTGACCGGCAGCGCCCCCGCCGCGTTGGCGAGCACGAAAGCCCGGAAAGGGATGCGGACGGTCCCCGCCACGAGGTTCATGGCGTCGGCGCTCAAGATGGGCATCAGCCGGACCATCAGCACGCCCTGGACCCCGTATTTCTGGGCGAAGTCGTAGGCGGTGCGCCGCGCCTTCTCGCCGGCCAGCAGCCGCACGAGCGAGTCGCCCACCGTGCGCCCCAGCCAGTAGCCTGCCGCCGCGCCCAGCAGCGTGCCCGCATACACGATGAAAAAGCCCTCGACCGGTCCGTAGGCGCGCGCGGTGACGGCCGTCATGACCAGCGAGGGCAGCACCGGCACGACCGCCTGAAGCACGAAGCCCGCGATCAGGGCCAGCGGCCCCGCCCAGCCCAGCGTCTCGACGAAGGCGCGCGTGACCGCCGGGTCGCTGGAGGTCAGGGCGTGGTAGGCGCGCACCAGGAACTCGCGCACGTCCGGCAGCAGCCCGAGCAGGGCGAACAGGCCGGCGACGACCCCGAAGATCAGCCAGCGCAGATACCGGGGCGGCGAGGAAGCGGCAGCAGACATGCGCCCACAGTCTAGGGAAGCGGCGCGTGAGTTGCGTCCCCCTGAAGATGGAGGTTTCGCCCCACCCCCGCCGCCCCCCCCAGCGTAGACTGCCCGGCGATGCGCCCCGAACTGCTTGAACGCGTGCTGTCGCTGCTGCCGGAGGCCGGCCCCCACCCGGAGCTGGCCCGTTTCTACGAGATGCTGCGCGACTACCCCCGGCGCGGCGGCAAGGGCCTGCGCTCGGAACTGCTGCTCGCGGGCGCGCGGGCCTACGGCGTGCGCGAGGGCACCCCGCAGTGGGAGAGTGCCCTGTGGCTGGCCGCCGGGGTCGAGCTGTTCCAGAACTGGGTGCTGATCCACGACGACATCGAGGACGATTCGGAAGAGCGCCGGGGCCGGCCGGCCCTGCACCGCCTGCACGGCGTCGCCCTGGCGATCAACGCCGGGGACGCCCTGCACGCCTACATGTGGGCGGCGGTGGCCCGCGCGGGGGTGCCCGGGGCCCACGAGGAATTCCTGGCGATGGTCCACCGCACCGCCGAGGGCCAGCACCTCGACCTCGCCTGGGTGGCCGGGCGCGAGTGGGGCCTGACCGAACACGACTACCTCCAGATGGTCGGCCTGAAGACCGCGTACTACACGGTGATCGTGCCGCTGCGGCTGGGGGCGCTGGTGGCCGGGGCGCAGCCGCCCGAGACGCTGACCCCCGCCGGGCTGGCGCTGGGCACCGCCTTCCAGATCCGCGACGACGTGCTCAACCTCGCGGGCGACGCCGCCAAGTACGGCAAGGAGATCGCCGGGGACCTGCTGGAGGGCAAGCGCACCCTCATCGTGCTGCACTGGCTGGGCCAGGCCCCCGAGGACCAGATCGCGGTCTTTCTGGACCAGATGCGCCGGGAACGCCCCGACAAGGACCCGGAGGTCGTCGCGCAGATTCACGGCTGGCTGCTGGAGAGCGGCAGCGTGGACTATGCCCAGCGCGCCGCCCAGGCCCAGGCCGAGACGGGCCTGAAGCTGCTGGGCGACGTACTCGGGGCCGCTCCGGAACGCGAGGCCGCCCGCGCCCTGCTGGGCCGCGTGCGCGAACTGGCGACCCGCGAGGCCTGAGAAACGGGCTTTACTTCACCAGGTCGAGCGCCGCGTCGGCGAAGCGCGCGAAGCAGGCGTTCAGTTCCTGGAGGGCCCCCTCGCGCAGCACCGACCACTCGGCGTAATACAGCGCCACGTTCACCTCCAGCCCGAAGGCCGGAATACCGGTGCGGGCGTGGTGCGCCGCGCTGAGGGTGTCGGTCGTCCAGGGGTCGCCCACCGCCACGCGGCGGTACGTGCCGCCCAGCACCGGAGCGAAGGCGGCCTCGCAGGCGTCGCGCAGCGCGGCCCACTTCTCGCGCGGAAAGGTCGGCGTGGCCTCGGTGCCCAGCATGAGCGTCAGGGCGGGGCGGGGGGTGCCGGTGTCGGGCCCCAGCGCGGGGCCGCGCTCGGCCATGCTGTGGCCCACGATCATCAGGCGCGCGCCCTTCAGCTCGGCGCGCACCTGGGCGTCGAAGGCGTCCCAGATGCGCCGCAGCCGCGCCTCGCGCAGCTCGGGGGTCAGGGTGAAGCCCGCCGGGTACAGCGGGTTGCGGCCGAAATCCATGACCTTGAGCACGCCGTTGTCGTCCGTGTCGTCCCGCTCGCGGTTCAGGTCGGCGGCGAAGCGGCTCCAGGGGGCCTGCAAAAAGCGCGCGCCCGGCACGGCGTAGATCAGCTCGGTGTAGGGATCGCCCTCGAAAAATACCCGGCGCAGGAACTCCTCGCGCTTGCGGGCGTCGAACACGTCGTCGCCCAGCATGTCGCGCAGCACGTCGGCCGGCACCTGTCCGGAGGGATGCGGCGCCAGCACGAGCAGGGCGTCGCGGGCGCTGGAGAGCGTGGCGCCGGAGGGGTCGGCGCTGGAGCTGACGCTGGGGGCGGTCATGCGGGGCAGCATATCGGAGCCCCGGAGCGTCTTCATCCCGGCCACAGTCCCGCTGCCTGGGGCGACATACAATCGGGGGCGTGCTGCTCTCGGGCCTGTCTACCCTGAACTACCGGAACCTCGCGCCGGACACGCTGGAATTTCCGGCCGGCGTGACCGGTGTGTTCGGCGAGAACGGCGCGGGCAAGACCAACCTGCTGGAAGCCGCCTACCTCGCCCTGACCGGCCTGAGCGACGTGACGCGCCTGGAACAGCTCGTGCAGTCGGGCGAGAAGGAGGCCTACGTGCGCGCCGACCTGCACCAGGGCGGCAGCCTGAGCATCCAGGAGGTCGGGCTGGGGCGGGGAAGGCGGCAACTGAAGGTGGACGGCGTGCGGGTCCGGACCGGCGACCTGCCGCGCGGCAGCGCCGTATGGATTCGCCCCGAGGACAGCGAACTGGTGTTCGGCTCGCCCTCGGGGCGCCGGGGCTACCTCGACGCCCTGCTCTCGCGCCTGAGCGCGCGCTACGCCGAGCAGCTCTCGCGCTACGACCGCACCGTGTCGCAGCGCAACGCGGCCCTGCGCGCCGGCGAGGACTGGGCCATGCACGTCTGGGATGAGGCGCTGGTCAAACTGGGCACCGAGATCATGCTGTTTCGCCGCCGCGCCCTGACCCGCCTGGACGACCTGAGTCGCGAGGCCAACGCCGCCCTGGGCAGCCGCAAGACCCTGCGCCTGGAGCTGACCGAGTCCACCACCCCCGAGACCTACGCCCACGACCTCGCCGCCCGCCGCGCCGAGGAGCTGGCGCGCGGGGCCACCGTGACCGGCCCGCACCGCGACGACCTGCTGCTGACCCTGGGCGACTTTCCGGCGAACGAGTACGCCAGCCGGGGAGAAGGCCGCACGGTGGCCCTGGCACTGCGCCGCGCCGAGCTGGAGCTGCTGGCCGAGAAGTTCGGCGAGCGCCCGGTGCTGCTCATCGACGACTTCACGGCCGAACTCGATCCGGGGCGGCGCTCCTTCCTGCTCGACCTCGCCGCGAGCGTGCCGCAGGCCATCGTGACCGGCACCGAGCGCGCCCCCGGCGCGGCCCTGACCCTGCGGGCCCACGCCGGGCGCTTTACCCCCGAGCTGGACATGGCCGAGGTGGGCGTATGACCCGGCGGCGCCTGGGCGGGCCGCGCGGGCTCTCGGAACTCATGGGCGCGACGCTGGGCACCGCCAAGCTGGCGCGCGGGGTGGGACGGGCGCGGGCGCTGCTGCTGTGGCCGCAGGCGGTCGGCCCCGAGATCGCGCGCATGACCCGGCCCCGCTCGCAGCAGGGCGGCACCCTGTACGTCGAGGTGCGCGACTCGACGACCGCGCACCACCTCACCATGCAGCGCCACCATTTTCTCAAGCGGCTGAACGCGATGCTGGCCGAGGGGAACGGCCGACCCGAGGACGCCGTGCGCGAGCTGCGCTTCAGCGTGGGCACGGTGCGCGCCCCCGAAAACACGCCGCGCGCCGCGCCGCTGCCCGCCCCCGACCGCGCGCGCGCCCGGCAGCTCGTGCAGGAGGTGGCCGACCCCGAGCTGAGGCAGGCCGCCCTGCGCGCCGCCGAGGCCGTGACCCGCGCGCGGCGCTGGCGCGAGGAGCAGGGCTGGCGACCGTGCCCGGTGTGCGGCGAGCGTTGCCCCGCGCCCACCCGCCTGCCCGGTGAGGCCCCGCCGCCCGAGGCGCCGCCCTGCCGCGCCTGCGCCCTGACGCTGGAAGACCCCAACGTGCGCCGCGCCGCGCGGGTGGTGGCCCGCACGCCCGAACGCCTGGACGCCCTGGAGACGACCCTGGGCGGCAGCGGACGGCTCGCGGCGCGCCACCTCGCGCTGGAACTGCTGGACGACCAGCTCGGGCTGCTGGCCCTGGAGTGCGTGCGCAGCGGCGGCGAGAACAACTACCTGAGCTTCCTGCGCGCCCAGGCCGAGACCTACCTGATGCTCAAGCTGGGCAAGGCCAGGGGCGACCTGCGCCGCGCCGACCACGCCGCGCTGCCCGAGCGGGTGCGCCAGGTGCTCGCGGCGGGGCAGCCATGACCCGTTCCCCGGCCGCGCCCACCCCACACGACATCGCCGAGCGCAAGCTGCGTCACCTCGACGCCTGCCTCGACCCGCGCAGCCAGTACCAGACGCTCCGCACCGGCCTGGAGACGGTGCCCTGGCCCTACCGGGCACTGCCGGAGCGCGACCTGGACGCCGTGGACCTCTCCACGACCTTCCTGGGCCGCCGCCTGAGCGCCCCGGTCCTGGTCGGCGCGATGACGGGCGGGGCCGAGCGCGCCGGGCGCATCAACTTCAACCTCGCGCGCGCGGCGGGGCGCCTCGGGCTGGGGATGATGCTCGGCTCGCAGCGCGTGATGCTGGAGCGCCCGGAAGCCCGGGCCACCTTCGCCGTGCGGGACGTGGCCCCCGACATCCTGCTCGTGGGGAACCTGGGCGCGGCGCAGTTCGGGCTGGGCTACGGCCCCGCCGAGGCGACGCGGGCGGTGCGCGAGATCGGGGCCGACGCCCTGGCGATCCATGTCAATCCGCTGCAGGAGGCCCTGCAACCCGGCGGCGACACGCGCTGGGCGGGCCTCGCGGCGCGGCTGGCCGAGGTGGTGCCGGCGCTGGACTTTCCGGCGGTCCTCAAGGAGGTCGGGCACGGCCTGGACGCCGCGACCCTGCGCGCGGTGGCGGGCGCGGGCTTCGCCGCCTACGACGTGGCCGGGGCCGGCGGCACGAGCTGGGCGCGCGTCGAGCAGCTCGTCCACCGGGGCGAGGTGCTCAGCCCGGACCTGTGCGACCTCGGCGTGCCCACCGCCCAGGCCCTGCGGGACGCCCGGCAGGCCGCGCCGCACGTGCCCCTGATCGCCTCGGGCGGTATCCGCACCGGCCTGGACGCCGCGCGCGCGCTGGCGCTGGGTGCCCAGGTGGTCGCGGTGGCCCGCCCCCTGCTGGAGCCCGCCCTGGAGAGCAGCGAGGCCGCCGAGGCGTGGCTGGAGAACTTCGTGCGGGAGCTGCGCGTGGCCCTGTTCGTCGGGGGCTACGGCGGCGTGGAGGAAGTCCGGGGCAGCCAGCCGTAGCGTGACGAACGGAAAACCTTAGCCTTCCGCCCCCTCCTCCCCCATCCGGCGCTCGACGCGCGCGCCCAGGCCGGTCAGCACCTCGTATTCGATGGTGTCGCCCCAGGCGGCCACCTCGCTCACGGTGATGTCGCCGTCGCCCCACAGCTCGGCCCAGTCGCCCGGCCCTACGTCCAGGCCCGTCACGTCCACCATCATCTGGTCCATGCAGATGCGGCCCAGCACCGGCCGCCGCTCGCCGCCGATCAGGACGCTGGCCTTGAGGGTCGCGTTGCGCGGATAGCCGTCGGCGTAGCCCATGCCGACCACGGCGACCTCGGTGTCCTGCGGGGCCCGCCACAGCGCCCCGTAGCTGACTCCCTCGCCCGCCCGGACGGTGTGGCGCTGGTTGACACGGGCGCGCAGGGTCTGGACGGGCCGCAGCCCGGCCGCCGCGCGCAGGTGCGGCGGCGCGAACCCGTAGGCCGCCAGCCCCGGCCGCGCCAGCGCCATGCCCGGCAGCGCCCCGAAGCTCAGGACGCCGCCGCCGTTCGCTGCGTGGGCCAACAGCGGCGGCAGCTCGGCCAGCACGGCCTGAAAGCGGGCGAACTGCTCGCGGGCATAGCTCAGGTCCGGCTCGTCAGCAATCGCGAAGTGGGTGTAGGCCCCTTCCAGCAGCCCGCGCTCGGCCAGCAGGCGGCCCACCGCGACGGCCTCCTCGGGGCGCGCGCCCAGGCGGTTCATGCCGGTGTCCACCTTCAGGTGCGCGCGGGCGTGGGGGGGCAGCGCCCCGGCCTCGGCCAGCGAGGCGACCGGCAACCGCACCCCCAGGTCGGCCAGCGGCCCGACCTCCTCGGGGGCGGCGGGGCTGAGAAGCACGACCGGGCGGCCCAGGTCCAGCCGCGCGAGGCGTTCGGCCTCGATGGGGGTCGCCACCGCCAGCCCCCACACGTCCGGGTGCCGGGCCGCCACGCGGGCCACCAGGTCCAGCCCGTGCCCGTAGGCCTCGGCCTTGACCGGCAGCAGCAGCGCGGCCCCGGCGCGGCGCGACAGGGCGCGCAGGTTGGCGTTCAGGGCGGCTTCGGAGAGGTGGGCGACGGCGCGGGCCAGCATGGTGCCCAGGATAGGCCCGCGCCCGGCAGGCGCCCTCGCCCTGTCTGTCCTCAGACCTCGCCTGGCCGCGCCCGGTAGAGCTTGGCAGGCCGCCCCGCCAGCCCGTACTGGTGGTCGAGTTCGGCCTGCCCGGCGCGCACCAGATGTTCGAGGTAGCGCCACGCGGTCACGCGGCTCAGGCCCACCGCCTCCCCGATCTCCTCGGCGCTGGCGGGCTGGCCGCGTTCGGCGAGGGCGGCCTCCACCCGTTCGAGGGTATGGGGGTCGATGCCGCGCGGCAGGGCGGGGGCCGCCGCGCCGCTGACCCCCAGCAGGCGGTCGAGGCTGGCCTGGTCGTGCCGCCCCGGCGCGCCGGACCCCGCGCCGGACGGCCGCCGGGCGCGGTGCCGGGCCAGCAGCTCGGCCAGCCGCGCCCCCGTGAAGGGCTTGATGAGATAGTCGAAGGCCCCATGCGCCAGCGCGAGGCGGATGCTCGGCTCGTCGTCGGCGGCGGTGATGAGGGCCACGTCGGTCGTGCGGCCCTGCGCGCGCCAGTGGCGCAGCAGCCCCAGGCCGCTGCCGTCGGGCAGATGCACGTCGAGCAGGATCAGGTCGGGCGAGAGCGCCTGCGCCAGCGCGTCGCCCTGCGCGCAGCTCGCGGCGCTGCCGACCACATGCACGTCGGGGTCGCGCTCCAGCAGGTCGCGGTTGATGCGCGCCACCCGCACGTCGTCCTCGACGAGCAGCACCCGCACGCGCGCCGTGCTCACGCCGCCCCCCGGCCGGACACGGCCCGCCCCGGCACCGGCAGGCTGACCTGAAAGACCGTGAGGCCCCCGCGCCGGGTGTGCCGCACGTCGCCGCCCAGCACCTGAATGCGCGCCATGACCCCGGCCAGTCCGTACCCCCGGCCCTCGCCCTTGCTGCTCGCCCCGCGCGTGAACAGCCGCGCCGCCACCTCCGGGCGCACGCCGGGCCCCGAGTCCTCGACCTCGACCTGCATGCCCTCGGGGTCCTCGCCGATGAGGACCGTGACCTGCCCCGGCTGCCCGCCCAGCGCCTCGAAGGCGTTCTCGGTGAGGTTGCCGACCGCCGTGACGAGGGTGTCGGCATGGCGCTCCCACACCGGCGAGAGGCTGCTGCCCTCGGCCACCTGAAACTCGATGCCGAGTTCCTGGGCGCGCTCGCGCTTGCCGGCCAGCAGCGCGACCAGCCGGGGCACCTGCACGTCGCGCAGGAGCTGGCGGAACTGCGCGTCCGAGTGGATCTCGGCATTCAGGACCCCCAGCGCCTCCTCCGAGCGGCCCAGTTGCAGCAGGCCCGACAGGACGTGCAGGCGGTTCTGGTACTCGTGGGTCTGGGCGCGCAGCACGTCCACGAAGCCGCGCGCGTGCGTGAGTTCCTCGGCGAGCGCCAGCGCCTCGGCCCGGTCGCGGAAGCCCGCGACGAAGCCCCCACCCTCCAGCGGCTCGATGTTCACGAGCACCGGCTGGCCGCGCAGGTCCACTTCCAGGTTCTGCTGGCGGCCCTGCCCCGGCAACAGGGCCAGTTCGGGCCACACGCCCGCGAGCAGGGCGGGCGTCTGGCGGCTGCCCAGCATCTCGGCGGCGCGGTCGCTGATCAGGGTCACGACGCCCGGCGCACTCACGGCGATCACGCCCTCACGCAGCGCGGCCAGCACGGCGCGCTGCTGGCGCACCAGCGCGGCGATCTGTTCGGGCTCCAGGTTCAGGATCTCGGCGCGCAGCCGCCGCGCCGCCCAGCTCGCCCCCGCCGTGCCCAGCGCCAGCGCCAGCAGGAACCACGGCGCGAGGCTCAGCAGCGCCGATCCCACCAGGTTCCAGGCCTGCGGCATGAGGTAGCCGGTACTCACCACCCCGACCACCCGCGTGCCGGGCTGCCCCCCGGCCCACACCGGCACCTTGCCGCGCACACTCAGGCCCAGCGAGCCGCGCGCCACGCTGACCACCTCCTGCCCCGAGAGCGGCTGAGCGTTGTCGCCGCCCTCCATCGGCTGCCCCAGGCGCTCGGGCAACGGGTGCGAGAGCCGCAGGCCCAGACGGTTGCCCACCACGATGAAGTCGGCGCCGCTCTCGTCGAGCAGGCCGTTGACCAGGGTGTTCAGCACCGGATTCGGCCCTCCCGACTCGGCGCCCCGGTACACGAGGGGCAGCTGCGACACGAGGCGCGAGGTGGTCAGGGCCCGCTCGCCCAGGCGCTGCCGGGCCTGTCCGTAGGCCTGCACCGTCTGCACGAGCACCAGCAGCGCGGTCATGGCACACAGCACCAGCAGGTGCAGCCGCACCAGCCGGCCCTGCAAGCCTACCCCCGGACCACCGAGCAGGCGGTGGCCCAGGGCGAGACGCGCCGGAAGCGGGCGGAGGAAGGCAGCCATGACGATTCGATCCGCACTCTAGTACATCTGGCCCGCCCGGCCCTTTTCGCAGCCCGGCCCGGGCGCCGCCACTTGCGTACATTGCGTTCACGGTTGTGCATTAATCCCACAAAAAAAGCGTGCTGGACGTACAAAAAGACTTGCGTACCCCCAGGATGAAGGCTAGATTGAGAAGCGTTACACAACACCCAGACCTGTGCGGCCAGCCGTGGCCTGCACCCGGAGGACCTATGAACAAAGCCGCCCTGTTGGCTGCCCTGGCCGTGAGCGCCGCGCCCCTCGCCAGCGCCCAGACCCTGAACAACGTCCGTATCATGGCCCCCGCCAGCCCCGGCGGCGGCTGGGACCAGACCAGCCGCGCCATCCAGACCGTCATGCAGAACCAGAACCTCGCCAAGCCGGTGCAGGTGTTCAACGTGTCCGGCGCCGGCGGCACCATCGGCCTGGCCCAGCTGTACAACAGCAAGGGCGACGGCAACCAGATGATGACCATGGGCCTCGTGATGGTCGGCGCGATCCTGACCAACTCCAGCAAGGTGGACCTGAGCCGCGTGACCCCCCTGGCCCGCCTGACCGGCGAGTACGAGGTGCTCGTCGTGCCGGCCAACAGCCCCTACAAGAGCATGAAGGACTTCGCCGCCGCCTGGAAGGCCAACAACGGCCTGGCGGTCGCGGGCGGCAGCGCCGGCGGCACCGACCACATGCTGGTGGGCCTGCTCGCCAAGTCGGCCGGCGTGGACCCCAAGAAGATGAACTACGTGCCCTTCTCGGGCGGCGGCGAGACCCTGGCGGCCGTGCTGGGCAACCAGGTGGCCGGCGCGGTGGCGGGCTACGGCGAGTTCGAGGCCCAGATCAAGGCCGGGCGCCTGCGCGCCATCGGCATCAGCGCGCCCAAGCGCCAGCCCGGCATCGACGCCCAGACCTTCAAGGAGCAGGGCTACGCCGTGGAACTCGCCAACTGGCGCGGCATCGTGGCCCCCCCCGGCGTGAGCGCGGCCGACAAGGCCAAGCTCGTCGGCGCGCTCGACAAGATGCACGCCAGCAAGGAGTGGCAGGACACCCTCAAGACGCGCGGCTGGACCGACCTGTACATGAGCGGCAGCAAGTACGACATCTTCCTGAAGACCGAGGCCAACCGCGCCAAGGGCATCCTCCAGGAAATCGGCCTGGTGAAGTGAGCCGCTGAAGCTCAGGCGTCGGGGGGCGGGGTCGTCCGGTATGCGGCACCCCGCCCCCCGCTTCATTTCAACCTGACGCATGTCTGAGTACGGGCTCAAGGAGCGCATATGACTGAACCTCACCTTTCTTCACCGCCGCAGCGGCGCGGCGTGAGCCTGCCGGACCTGCTGGTGGCGCTGGGCATCCTGCTGCTGGGTGCGGGGCTGCTGTACGGAACGTCGCAGATTCCCTTCGGCATCAACGCGGTCGTGGGGCCGCGCGTCTTTCCGCTCATCGTGAGCATCGGCACGCTGCTGTTCGGGGCGCTGCTGCTCGTCGGGGCGCTGCGCGGCGACCGCGCCGAACCCGGCGCCGAGGAGGACACCGACCCCGACGCGCCGGTCAGCCTCGCCAACCCCGCGATCATCCTGGGCGGTTTCCTGCTGGGCACGCTGGTGCTGCAACCGCTGGGCTTCGTGCTGGGCACGGCCATCATGTACTTCAGCGTGGCCTACGCCTTCGGGGAGCGGCGCTACGGCCTGATGGCCTTCGTGGCGCTCGTCGTGGCGCTCGTCACCTACCTGCTGTTCACGCGTGGCCTGGACCTGAACCTGCCGGCCGGCATCCTGAGAGGAATCCTGTAATGGACGCCCTGACTTCCCTGTTCGCGGGCTTCGAGACGGCCCTGAGTCCCCTGAACCTGCTGTGGGCCCTCATCGGCGTGACGCTGGGCACCCTGGTCGGCGTGCTGCCGGGCATCGGGCCGGCGCTCACCGTCGCCCTGCTGCTGCCGGTCACGGCCAAGCTGCCCCCGGTCAGCGCCTTCATCATGTTCGCGGGCATCTACTACGGCGGCATGTTCGGCGGTTCGACCACCAGTATCCTGCTGAACACGCCCGGCGAGTCGAGCAGCATCATCACGGCGCTGGAAGGCAACAAGATGGCCCGCCGGGGGCGCGCCGCCGCCGCCCTGGCGACCGCCGCCATCGGCAGCTTCATCGCCGGGACCATCGGCACCGTCCTGCTGACCTTCTTCGCGCCCGCGATCGCCGACATCGCCGTGCAGATTCCGCCCTCGGCCAAGTTCGCCCTGATCATGCTGGCCTTCGTGACCATCAGCGCGACCTTCGGCGGCAGCCCCCTGCGCGGGCTGGTCAGCCTGTTCTTCGGCCTCGCCATCGGCCTGGTCGGCACCGATCTCCAGAGCGGGCAGTCGCGCTTCGCGCTGGGCCGCCCCGAACTGCTCGACGGCATCGACTTCATCACGGTGGTCATCGGCCTGTTCGCCATCGGGGAGACGCTGTACGTCGCCAGCCGCTACCGCAAGAGCCAAGACGTGATCAAGCTCGAAGGCGGCGCGGCCATGAACCGCGAGGACTGGCGCCGCAGCTGGAAGCCCTGGCTGCGCGGCACGGCGCTGGGCTTTCCCTTCGGGGCCATTCCGGCGGGCGGCGCCGAGATTCCGACCTTCCTGAGCTACACCCTGGAGAAGAAACTCAGCAAGCACCCCGAGGAGTTCGGCAAGGGCGCCATCGAGGGCGTCGCCGGGCCCGAGGCCGCCAACAACGCCTCGGCGGCGGGCGTGCTCGTGCCGCTGCTCACGCTGGGTCTGCCCACGAGCGCCACGGCCGCCATCCTGCTCGCGGCCTTCCAGCAGTACGGCCTGCAACCGGGACCGCTGCTGTTCATCACGAACGGCGACCTCGTGTGGGGCCTGATCGCCTCGCTGTACATCGGCAACGTCATGCTGCTGCTCCTGAACCTGCCGCTCGCGCCCGTGTGGGCCCGGCTGCTCCTGATTCCGCGCCCCTTCCTGTACGCCGGGATTCTGGTGTTCAGTACGGTCGGCGTATACAGCCTGAACAACAGCGTGTTCGACCTCGTGCTGCTGGCCATCTTCGGATTGATCGGCTACGGCATGCGCCGCTTCGACTTCCCGGTCACGCCCGCCATCATCGGCGTGGTGCTCGGGCCGACGGCCGAGTCGTTCTTCCGCACGGCCATGCAGCAGAGCAACGGCGACGCGAGCATCTTCGTGCGCCAGCCGCTGACCGCCTTCATTCTGCTGATCGTGCTCGTCGCGCTCGTGCTGCCGCCCATCCTGCGGATGCGGGCCCGCAAGACCGTCGCCGCCTGAACCCGGCCACGAAAAAGCCCCCGACCAGTGACGGTCGGGGGCTTTTTCGTGGTGCTCGGCTTACTGCGCTTCGCTGTAGCGGCGGGACACTTCGTCCCAGTTCACGACGTTCCAGAACGCCTTGAGGTAGTCGGGGCGCTTGTTCTGGTAGTTGAGGTAGTAGGCGTGCTCCCACACGTCCACGCCCAGGATCGGGGTGCCGCTCACGCCGGCCACGCCCTCGCCCATCAGCGGGCTGTCCTGGTTGGCGGTGCTCACGACGGCCAGCTTGCCGTCCTTGACGACCAGCCACGCCCAGCCGCTGCCGAAGCGGGTCTTGGCGGCGTCCTCGAACTTTTCCTTGAAGGCGTCGAAGGACCCGAAGGCCTCGACGATGGCGTCGGCCAGCGCGCCGCTCGGCGCGTTGCTCTCGCCCTTGCTCGTGCCCAGGACGGTCCAGAACAGGCTGTGGTTGGCGTGGCCGCCCGCGTTGTTGCGCAGCACGCCCTTCTTGTCGGCGGGCAGGCTGTCGAGCTTCTGGATGAGTTCCTCGACCGGCACGCCGTCGAACTCGGTGCCCGCCAGCGCCTTGTTCGCGTTGTCGATGTAGGCCTGGTGGTGCTTGGTGTGGTGGATCTCCATCGTGCGGGTGTCGATGTGGGGTTCCAGGGCGTCGTAGGCGTAGGGCAGGCTGGGCAGTTCGTAAGGCATAGGTGCTCCTTTGTGTGGGTGGGCCGCCGGGCGGGAAGACCCGGCGGCCCACCTCGTTCCGCCGCTCATCTTACGCGCCCTTCATGTGACCGTCAGGCTCGGACGGGCTTTAGCGGAGCTTGAGAAAAGTTCCCGGCAGCAGAACACCTCCCCGGCCGGGGAGGCGCGTGTGGAAAACGGGTGTTACTTCAGGCGGCCCAGGGCGTCCTGCGCCGCGCGGTAGCCGGGGTTGAGCTTCAGGGCGCGCTCGTAGTTCTCGCGGGCCTTGAGGTTGTCCGGGGCGATCAGGCCGGCGCTGCGCTCGTAGGAGACGCCCAGGTAGTAGGCGTACTCGGGCGCGGTGCTGTCGAGGGCCGCCGCCTTGGTCAGGTTCTCGCGGGCCGCGCGCAGGTCGCCGCCGTCGAGGCTCAGGCGCCCGAGGTAGTAGTAGAACTCGGGGTAGCGCAGCGGGTCGAGGGTCACGGCCTGCGTGAGCTGCGCGCGGGCGGTCGTGGCGTCCTTGGCGAGGTAGCTGACCACGCCGTACTGGCCCACGGCATAGGCGTTGGTCGGCGCGAGTCGGGCGGCCTGGGCGGCCTCGGGCTTGGCGGCCGTCACGTTGCCGCTCAGGGCGAGCAGCTTGGCGTAGTAGGCGCGGTTGTACGGATCGCGCGGGTCGGTGATGACCGCCTGTTGCAGGCTGCTGATGGCCTGCGGCAGGTTGCCGGTCGCGAAGTACATGTCGCCCAGGTTGAACAGGATCAGGCTGTTGTCGGGGTTCAGGGTGCTGGCCTGCTTGAAGGCGTCGATGGCGCGCGCCGCGTCGCCCTGGAGGCGGTACACGTTGCCGCGCTCGTTGAGCACCTTGCTGAGGTTCAGGTTCCTGCTGTCGCCGCCCTGGGCGGTCACGACGCCCTCGGCGCTCTGCAAGACGCCCAGGGCCGCCGCCAGGTTGCCCGACACCGCCGCGCGGTCGCCGCTGCCGCCGTACTGCTGCTGGTAGGCCTGCGACAGGGCGATGTAGCCGCTGATGCCCTGCGGGTCGGCCTGCACGAGCTGGCGCAGCGTCTCGATGGCCGGGCCATAGAGCCGCAGCTTGACCTGCGAGCGTCCCAGTCCCAGCAGGGCGGCCCCGCTGCGGGGGTCGAGTTCGGCGGCGGCGCGGAAGGCCACGTAGGCCTGATCGAATTTACCCTGCTCGTAGTACACGTTGCCGACGATGACGTAGTTGGCGGCCGGGGGGCGGGTGACGGGCACGGCCGAAGGGGTGGCCGGCGTCGCCGTCGCCGGAGCGGCTGCCGGCACGGTGGGTGCGGGCGTCGTCGGTACGGTGGTCGGTGCGGGGGTGGTCGGTGCCGTCTGGGCCAGGGCACCGCTCAGGGCAGCCGCGCACAGCAGGGCAAGGGTCAGTCGTGCATTCACTCAAAAACCTCCGTACCTGGAGCGCGCGGGCCGGTGGAGCCGCCGCGCCTCTCCGGCCTTGGGCAACATACCCGGCGATGATACCGTGCCCAGCCTATGGCCGGGGCGGCAGACAGGGGGTGAAGTCCCCGTGAGAACCCGGCCCGGGCAGCCTGACAGCGCGGGGTGACGGTCCTCTGACGGGCGGAGCGGCACCCGGAGCCCCTACAGTGGGGGCCATGACCCCACCCCCCCCCACTCCCCGGCGGCCCCATCCGCAGCGGTTGGGCCTGACCGGCAGCATCGGCGCGGGCAAGAGCACGGCGGCGGCGTTGCTGCGCGCGCGCGGCCTGACCGTCCTGGACGCCGACGAGCAGGCCCGGCTGGTCACGGCCGAGCCGGAGACCCTGGCCGAACTGGAGGCCGCCTTTCCCGGCGTGGTCCGGGGCGGGGCGCTGGACCGCGCGGCGCTGGCGGCCCGGGTGTTCGGAGACGCGGCGCAACTCGCGCGCCTGAACGCCATCACCCACCCGCGCGTGCGGACCCGCATGTCGGCGCTGGAGGCGGAGGCCGCCGCGCGGGGTGAGGCCTGGGTCGTGCAGGACGTGCCGCTGCTGTTCGAGGGCGGGCTGGACAAGAGCATGGACGCGGTGCTGCTCATCGACGCCCCCCTGGAGACGCGCGTGGCCCGCGTCATGGCCCGCAGTGGACTGAGCCGGGAGGACGTGCTGGCCCGCGACGCCCGGCAGATGCCCGCCGACGAGAAGCGCCGCCGCGCCACCCTGACCCTGGACAACGGCGGCGACCTCGCGGCGCTGGAGGCGCAACTCGGCGCGGCGCTGCGCGAACTGGGTCTCGCCCCGACCTAGAGGGGCAGGCCGCCCCCCGATACCCTACTCACAGCGGTTTTCAGTTCTATCGAGGGGCCAACCGCACGCCCCTCAACTCCTTTTCTGGCCGCCGTCCTTCTCAGGCGCTCGCTCCGCTCGATTCGGAGGGACCACAGGTGACCCCTGGTCCCTCCGAAGGCTGTACTCAGGCCTTCGCCGGCTCCTGCCCCTGCTCCTGGCGCTTCAGCGACGCCGCCACGAAGCCGGCGAAGGGGGGACTGGGACGCATGGGGCGGCTCTTGAACTCGGGGTGCGCCTGCAAAGCCACGAAGAAGGGGTGGCCCGGAATCTCGACGCTCTCGACAAGGCCCGCGCCGCGCCCGTTCATGCCGGGGGTCACGCCGCTGACCGTCAGGCCCGCGTCCTGAAGGCGGGGCACGTACTCGGGGTTGACCTCGAAGCGGTGGCGGTGGCGCTCGCGGACCGTGCCCCCGGCGGGCACGCCGTACAGCTCGGCGATGGTGGTCCCGGCGGCGAGCTGCATGGGCCAGTCGCCCAGGCGCATGGTGCCGCCCAGGCCCTCGACATCCAGTTGCTCGGGCATCAGGCCCACGACCTTGTGGCGCGCGTACTCGTCGAACTCGGTCGAGTTGGCGCCCTCCAGGCCCGCCACATGCCGGGCGTACTCGATCACGGCGATCTGCATGCCCAGGCAGATGCCCAGGTACGGCACGCCGCGCGTGCGGGCGTACTCGGCCGCCCGGATCTTGCCCTCGATGCCGCGCACCCCGAAGCCGCCCGGCACCAGAATGCCGCCCACGTCCCCGAACTGGGCTTCGAGGTCACCCTCGGTCAGCTCCTCGGCGTTGACCCACTTGACGTTCACGCGGGCGTCGTTGGCGACCCCGGCGTGCGTCAGCGATTCGAGCATCGAGAGGTACGCGTCGGGCATCGCCGTGTACTTGCCCGCGATGGCGATGGTCACCTCGCGCCCGGGGCGCTTGATGGTCTTTACGGCGTTCTGCCATACGCCCAGGTTGGGGTGGATGCGCTCCAGGCCCAGCAGGTCCTCGACCGCCTTGCCCAGGCCCTGTTCCTCGAGCGCCAGCGGCACCTCGTAGACGTGCGCCACGTCGTAGCTGCTGAACACCCGGTTCTCGCGCACGCTGGTGAAGGCCGCGATCTTGCGGGTGATCTCGGGGGGCAGCTTTTCCTTGCTGCGCACCATCACGATGTCGGGGCTGATGCCGTAGGAGCGCAGCGCCGCGACCGAGTGCTGGGTGGGCTTGGTCTTGAACTCGTTGCTGGTGCCCAGGTACGGCACGAGGGTGAGGTGCAGGTACAGCACGTTCTCGTCGCCCTCGTCGAAGCGGAACTGCCGGATGGCCTCCAGGAAGGGGAGCGACTCGATGTCGCCCACCGTACCGCCCACCTCGATCAGCACGACCTCGGCCCCCGCCGACTCGCCCGCCACGCGCACGCGGCGCTTGATCTCGTCGGTGACGTGCGGAATGACCTGCACGGTCTGCGAGAGGTAGTCCCCGGCGCGCTCCTTGCGGATGACCTCCTGGTAGACCTGCCCGGTCGTGATGTTGCTGCCTGGCGGCACGTCGAGGTCGAGGAAGCGCTCGTAGTTGCCGATGTCGAGGTCGGTCTCGGCGCCCGAGGCGGTCACGAAGACCTCGCCGTGTTCGTAGGGCCGCATGGTGCCCGCGTCGATGTTGATGTAGGGGTCGATCTTGACGGCCGTCACGCGGTAGCCGCGCGCGCGCAGCAGCGCCCCGAGGCTGGCGCTCGCCACGCCCTTGCCGAGGCTGCTCACCACGCCGCCCGTTACGAAGATGTATTTCATGTCCATCCGAAAAGCGCCGGCCCCGCACCTGGGGGCCAAAAAGAAAAACCGGGGCGCTTCGGCCTCCGGGATTTCAGGATAGCAGTTTTCGGGCGGGACTAAGTGGCTCCCGGGGACAGTGCCGGGCATCCTCGGCGCGCTCGTGCCCTCCATCTCCCCCGCCAGCCCCTTACGGCTTCTCCCGTTGGTCGGGGTGTTGACCAGGGTCGCCCTGCTCTACACCCGCCGGCTACTTACCGGAACCCCACCAGCCCCAGCACGAAACTGCGGACGTTGCCGATGAGAACCCCGATCGGCTCCTGCGCCAGGAAGATGAAGGCCATCACGATCAGGAACGAGAAGGGCATCGCCTCGAACTGCGCGAGGCTGCGCCCCAGCGAGGGCACGAGCGCGCCGAGGATGCGGCTGCCGTCGAGCAGCGGGATGGGGATGAGGTTGAACACCGCCAGCACGATGTTGATGCTCAGGACATAGAGCAAGACCTGGAAGCCCAGGTCGGTCGGCGGCAGCACGGCGAGCAGCCCGGCGGCCAGCAGTGCGATCAGGATGTTGCTGATCGGCCCGGCCGCCGCGACCCACAACGTGCCCCAGCGCCCGAGGTTGTTCGGGTTGATAGGCACCGGCTTGGCGAAGCCGAACCCCGCGAGCAGCAGCAGCAGCGTCCCGAAGGGGTCGAGGTGCTTGAGGGGGTTGAGGGTCACGCGCCCGTACCGCCGGGGCGTGGGGTCGCCCAGCCGGTCGGCCACGAAGGCATGGGCGAATTCGTGAACGGCGAGCGACAGCACCAGCGCCAGCGCGATGATCACGAAGGCAGTGGGATTGCTCGTCAGGAGGCTAAGAAGACCCATACACCTCCCATTCTATGAGGGCCGGGATTAGACGTCTGGCCCGCGACCCGTTGCGGCTTCCTTGCGGCTTCGGGTGGGCGGGTTCAGGGGAGGGACCGCAGGTACGCCGCCAGCGCCGCACGTTCCTCGTCGGGGCTGCCCACCTGTCCGGCCCGCCGCAGCCCTGCCAGGTGAGCCAGCGCCTCGCCCACGCCCCGGCCCGGCGGCGTGCCCAGGGCCAGCACGTCCTTCCCCGTCAGGGGCACGTAGGCCTGCGGGCGCAGCAGGGCGCGCAACTGCCGCTCGGGCGTGCCCTCGGGAAAGAAGGTGTCGCTCCGGGCGCGGGCCAGCAGCCCCAGGGGCCTGTCGCCCAGGCCCAGGCGGGCGGCCAGGGCGGCGGGGTCGGGGGCGGCGGCCAGGGCGGCGGCGGCCCAGGTCTGCGGCGTGACCGCCTCGCCCGCGTCCTGCCGGGCCTCCAGGGCTTCGAGGAGCGCCGGGTCGCCCAGCCACGCGCCCGTGCCCCATGCCTCCAGCCGCCGGGCCGCGCGCCCCGGCCGGGCTTCGGCCAGCAGCAGCTTCAGCTCGGCCCACAGGCGGGGGGTGTCCTGCGCCATCGTCAGGGCGTCCGGCATCTGGGCCAGCAGGTCAGGGTGGGGGGCGAGGTCCAGCCGCGCCGCCAGCCGCGCCCCACGTACGGCCCGACTGGCGTCCTCGTGCAGCGAGCGGGAGTGCAGGGGCCGCAGCTCCCGCCGCGCGAGGTCGTCCAGGCCGCCCACCACATCGCGCAATTCGGCGCCGCCGTCCGGCCGCACGACCAGCGCGAGCGCGTTCAGCCCGAAGTCGCGCCGCCGCAGGTCGTCGTCCAGGGTGCCGGGCTGCGGCGCCGGGTTCTGGCCGGGCACCGGGTAGCTCTCGCGCCGCGCCCGAACGAGGTCGGCCCCGCGCCCGTCCGGCAGCGTCACGGTGGCGTTCTGGAAGGCCGGGTGGAAGGTGAAGGGCAGGCCCGTGGCGTGGGCCAGGGCCTCCACGTCTGCCCCCTCCACCACCACGTCGAGGTCCAGGGGCGCGCCGCCCAGCAGCGCGTCGCGCACTGCCCCGCCGACGAGGGCCACCCGGGCCTGGGAACCGGCCAGCGCCGCCAGCGAGGTCAGCCACGCGCGGTCCTCGGCACGCAGGGCGGCCCAGGCCCGCGCGCCGGGGTCAGGCTCGGCCACCACTAGCGGCCGGCGAAGGCGCTGGCGTCCAGGGTGACGGTCACGTCACGCGCCCTGCCGCCGCGCACCACCTTCAGGGCCACGGTGTCGCCCTCCTTCTTGTCGATCAAGGCGGCCTGGAGGTCCTCGATCCCGTCCACGGGCTGACCGTCGGCCCCGGTGATCACGTCGCCGCCCAGGGCCACCTGCCCGCCCCGGAAGTCCTCGGTGCGAGTGCCGCCGCGCAGCCCGGCGCGCGAGGCCGGCGAATCGGGCGACACCTCCCCCACGACCAGCCCGGTCTCGGGCAGTTCGAGCTGCTGCTTGCCGCTGCTCGTCAGGGCGCTCAGGCCCACCGGAATCTGCCCGCCGCGCGCCTGGGCCACGAGGCCGGCCGCGATGCCGATGACGGGCGCGCGCACCACGCCCCCGTTCGCCGCCTGGAGGCGGGGCAGCAGGTTCTTGGCCGCGTTGATGGGAATGGCGAAGCCCACGCCCGCGCTCTGGCCGGTGCCGCCGCTCTGCACGCCGGGGCTGATGATCTGGGTGTTGATGCCGATGACCCGCCCGCCGCTGTCGAGCAGAGGCCCGCCGCTGTTGCCGGGGTTGATGGCCGCGTCGGTCTGGATGGCCTTCTGGGTGATGCCCGCGCCGCCGGCCCCGAAGCCGATGGGAATCTGGCGGGCGGTGCTGCTCACGATGCCCTCGGTCACGCTGAAGTCCAGGCCGAAGGGCGCGCCCATCGCAATGGCCTTCTGCCCGACCTTGAGGGCGTCGCTGTCGCCCAGCGGAATGGGCCGGATGTCCTGCGCGTTCAGGCCCTCGGGCCGGATGAGCGCGAGGTCGTACTGCGGCGCGAGGCCGATGACCTTGGCGGGCACCGCGTCCTGACGGTTCATGACCCGGATGAGGATGCGGTCGGCGGCGCCCTGCCCCGACTCGTTGCCCACCACGTGGTAGTTCGTCAGGATGTCGCCCTGCGCGTTCACGAAAAAGCCGCTGCCCACGCCGGTCTGCACCTGCGTGCCCGAGTCGCCGCCGTACATCCAGGCCATCGGGTCCTGGGTGGCGACCTCCTGCTCGGTGCTGATGAACACCAGCCCCGGCTCGTACTGCCCGACCACCTGCACGGTGTTGGCCTCGTTCTGGAGCTTGGCCCCGTCCTCGTTCAGGGCGGCCGTGCCTGCCGTGCCCGCTGCCGTCTGGCCTTGGCTCTGACTGCTCTGGGCCGTCTGTGTCTGCCCGGTCTGGGCCTGTCCCAGCGGCACCTGATCGCGCAGCACCGTCGCCCCCAGCCCCAGCCCCGCGAGGACCAGCAGCACCGCGACTCCCTTTTTTCCCAGCCCACTCGGCTTCATATGGCCCCATTATCTGCGGGCACGGCGCACAGGACGTGGGGCCGGATTAAGGAGGGGTTGGGGGAAAAGCAGGAAGAAAGCGCCGCAAAAAGCCCCCTGCCCGCTCGGCAGGGGACCCTCCTCGGCCCGGCGCTCAGGCCTGCGCGCGCGTCTCCTCGGCGTCCAGGGCCGCGATCTCGCCCGGCGTGATCTGGTAGTGCTCGCCGCACCAGTGGCACACGACCTCCTGGCCGCCGTCGTCGATCATTTCCTGGCGCTCGCTGCCGGTGAAGAACTTCAGGCTGTCGCTGGCCTTCTCGCGCGAGCAGCGGCACTGGAAGCGCGCGGCCTGCGCCTCGGGGGCCAGATTCAGGTCCAGGCCCTCGGCCGCGCGGTTCAGGACTTCGAGCAGGCCGCCCCGGCGCAGGTTGTCGGTGATCTGGCCCATCGCCTTGATGTTGG
This sequence comes from Deinococcus gobiensis I-0, assembly GCF_000252445.1. Classification (GTDB taxonomy): domain Bacteria; phylum Deinococcota; class Deinococci; order Deinococcales; family Deinococcaceae; genus Deinococcus; species Deinococcus gobiensis. The sequence goes on from NC_017790.1 coordinate 2,346,014, forward strand.
CCTCCAGGCGGCCGAGCGTCTCGTCGCTCACGCCGGGCATCGCCTGCACGAGCAGCCCGCCCGCATGGGCCACGCGCCCCTTTTCCTCGTACACGCCCAGCAGCACGGCGTTGGGAATCTGCTCGGACGCGCCGAGGTAGTAGCTCACGTCCTCGGCGATCTCGCCGCTCTGCAGGCGCACGCTGCCGGTGTAGGGTTCGCCGTTGTCGAGCAGGCGGGTCACGGCCAGTTCGCCGTCGGTGCCCACGATGCCGCTCACGTCCAGCTTGCCGTCGGAGTCGCGGGGCGGCAGGTCGGCCCCGGGCGCGCGCACGTAGCCGCGCACCTGACCGTCGGCGCTGCCCTCGGCCACGACCCAGCCCACCGGCCCGCCGCCCTCGACGCGCACCGCCACGCGGCTGTCGCTCTTCTTGCCCAGCACGACGGCCAGCAGGGCCGAGGCCGCCAGCGTACGCCCCAGCGCCGCCGTCGCGGTCTTGCTCAGGTGGTGGCGCAGGCGGGCCTCTTCGACGAGGTCGGTCGCCTCGATGCCGACGAAGCGCAGGGTGCCCCCCGCCGCCGTGCCGCGCAGGAGGTAGGAGCCGGAAGGGGAAGCAGTCATTAGGAAATCTTACATCAAGGCACTCAAATCGGGCTGTGGGGTGGCTTGCATTCGGTGGCCCGTCCCCCCTACCGATTGTCAGGTTTCATACGGTCGGGCAAGTGACAAACGACCTGATTCGGAGCTGACGGACCCAGAGGGTTTCTTCAGCCCGCTGCCAGAGGAGACTCACGCCCACTGCATAGACTTTCATGCCGCTGACATCTTCTCCGGGTAGGAAGCCGCGCCCGAATCCTGTCCGCGCCCCCTCTGCCCCACTGTGTCCTCTCAAGGAGTCTTCAATGAACAAAGGCAAACTCTTCGGCGCTCTCGCCCTCACGACCGTTTCGCTGACGCTGGCCGCGTGCAACAACAAGCAGGCCGGCGCCGGTCAGGGCGAGACGCTGGTGTACCAGAATTCCGCCGACATCCCCACGCTGGACCCGGGCACGACCTACGACACGGCCAGCGGCCAGGTCGTCGAGAACCTGTACGAGACCCTGCTGACCTACAAGGGAAACAGCCTGTCGGAACTCGAGCCGCTGCTGGCGACCGAGTGGCAGGAGGGCAACAGCGGGCGCGAGTACCGCTTCACGCTGCGCACCGGGGTCAAGTTCCATACGGGCAACGACTTCGGGTGCAAGGACGCCGAATACACCTTCCGGCGCAACCTCGTGACGAACACGAGTGACAGCGGCAACTGGTTCCTGTCCGAAAGCCTGCTGGGCACGCAGTCCAATGCCAACGACGACAAGAGCGTCACCTGGCAGCGCATCACCGACGCCGTGAAATGCGACGGCGAGACGCTGATCTTCACGCTGCCCAAGGCCGACCCCGCCTTCCTGGCGAAGCTGGCCTACACCGGCCAGGGCATCGTGGACAGCGCCCACGCCAAGGAGATCGGCGAGTGGGACGGCACCGAGGCCACCTGGAAGGCCGCAGTCGGCAAGGACCTGACCGGCAGCCCGCTGGCCCAGAAGCCCAGCGGTACGGGGGCCTACAAGCTCGTGGGCAAGGACGCGACCACCGTCACCGCGACCGCCTTCGAGAACTACTGGGGCGAGCAGCCCAAGATCAAGAACGTGATCATCCAGAAGGTGCCCGAGCAGGCCGCGCGCATCCAGGCCTTCTTGCGCGGCGACGCCGACCTGATCGAGTCCGGCGGGCGCGACATCATCGAGACGCAGCTCAAGGGCCAGCCCGGCGTGGCGGTCCTCGACGACCTGCCCGACACCACCGCGACCGGCCTGAGCATGAACGAGAACATCAAGGGCGGGCAGCTCGGCAGCGGCAAGCTCGACGGCCAGGGCATCCCGGCCAACTTCTTCAGCGACGTGAACGTGCGCCGGGGCTTCGTGGCGGCCTTCGACACGAACACCTACATCGAGCAGGTGCTGCGCGGCAAGGGCAAGCCCCGGAACTTCCTGCTGCCCGACTCCTTCCCCGGCTATGACCAGAACCTCGCCCCGGCCGAGTTCAACCTCGACACGGCGCGCGCGGCCTTCCGCGAGGCCTGGGGGGGGCAGGTGTGGCAAAACGGCTTCACGCTCAACGCCACCTACCGCGCCGGCTCGCGCAGCGTGCAGACCGCGATGGAACTCCTGAAGAAGAACATCGAGTCGCTGAACCCCAAGTTCCGGGTGAACATCGTCGCCAAGGAATGGAGCGAGATCATCAAGGCCAGCAACCAGGGCAGCGAGGCGATGGTCGTGACGAGCTGGGCTCCGGACTACGCCGACCCGGACAACTTCGTCTACACCTTCTACAACTCCAGGGGCTACTACAGCCCGCGCATCAACGTGGCCGACACCCAGATTGACGCCTGGACCAACGAGGCCCGCGGCATCACCGACCAGACGCAGCGCAACGCGCTGTACGCCAAGGTGGCCGAGCGCGCCAAGTCGCAGGCCCTGTACATCGTGATGCCCAGCCCGGTCGGCGTGTTCGCCTACCGCGACAACATCCAGGGCATCAGCGCCGAGAACTACAGCCCCCTGACCGGCTTCGTCACCGGCACCCTCTGGAAGACCCTCAGCAAGAGCTGAGGCCTTCCGCGCCGCGCCCGCCGCCCCCGGCCGGGCGGCGGGGGCGGCGTCTCCGTGCTTTTCGCCGCGCGGGCGCGCACGAGCCTCTATGCTGTGCCCCATGCTGGATACAGGCGACGCCCGGCCCATCACCCTGCTCCTGGTGGACGACCATCCGGTCGTGCGCAAGGGCACCCGCGAATTGCTGGAAGGCGAGGCCGACCTGCGCGTGCTGGGCGAGGCGGGCAACGGCGAGGAAGCGGTGGCCCAGGCCCGCCTGCTCACCCCCGACGTGATCCTGATGGACGTGTCCATGCCCGGCATGAACGGCATCGAGGCGACGCGCGCCATCAAGGCCGAGCAGCCCGGCGTGGGCGTGCTGGTCCTGACGAGCTACGACGACGACGCCTACGTGTTCGCGCTGCTGGAGGCGGGCGCGGCCGGCTACCTGCTGAAAAACGCCAGCGAGGACGACCTGCTGGGCGCCGTGCGCGCGGTGGCGGCGGGCGAAAGTGCCCTGCACCCCAGCATCGCCCGCAAGGTGCTCGAACGCTTCAGCGCGAGCGCGACCCCCACCCCGCCCGAGGACGACCTCAGCCCCCGCGAGCTGGAAGTGCTGCGCGTGGCCGCCACCGGCCGCACGAACAAGGAGATCGCCCGCGACCTCGACATCAGCCCGCGCACCGTGCAGGTCCACCTCGCCAACATCTTTTCGAAGCTCGGCGTGGGCAGCCGCACCGAGGCCGTGCTGCACGGCATCAAACGCGGCTGGATCGACCCCAAGAACCTGTAGGCGGGCAGGGCTGGGGGAGCCGCCCCGCCCCTCCGGCGCCGGGTCGCCCCCAGCCCTGCCCCACCCCCTTTGCCATGACCCTGCCTCCCTCCCTTGCCCAGGCCAGCACCGCGCCGCAGTTCGGCGACGGGGTGGCGCGCTTTGCCTGCGAGACCACGCGGGCGCACGGGGTCCGGGTCTGGGTGGTGTCGGGCGGGCAACTGGGCGAGGTCGCCTGCGAGGGGCGAGGCCTGGGCCTGAGCGACGGCTCGCTGGCGGCGCGCGCCCTGAGCAGCGGCGTGCTGGAGGAAGCGGGCATGCTCAGCTGCGTGCCCTTCGGCTGCGGGGTGCTGGAGTGCGTGGGGGCCTCGCCCGAGGGGATACAGACCCTGCTGGGCCTCGCGCCGCTGCTGGGGCTGGCCCTGGAGGGCGTGCAGGCCCGCGAGGCGAGGCGCGGGCACGGCCGCCTGGCCGAGACGGTCGAGGGTCTGGTGCGGCGGCTGGGCGGCAGCCTCGACCTCGCGGAGGTGCTGCCGGTCACGGCCCAGAGCGCGGCGCTGGCGCTGGGATTCTCGCGCGCCTTCGTGGGCCTGTTCAGCGAGTTCGGGGAGGCAGGCGCGCGCACCGGCGAGGTCTACACCTACGGCTTCGACCACGAGTTCACCGGAGGCATCGGCGTGGGGCCGGTCTCCTTCGAGAAGCTCATCCGCCGGGGCGAGGCCATCCGCTTCGAGCGGGCGCGCGACGCCCAGACCCCCCTGGCGCGCGGGCTGGCCGAACTCGACCCGGTGGCGGCCGTGATCGCGCCCCTGAGCGCGCGGGGCCGGCCACTGGGGCTGCTGTACGTGGACAGCCGCGTGCCCGGCACCGCCACGAGCGAGGACGACGCCCGGCTCGTGCTGGCGCTGGCCGAGCAGGCCAGTCTGGCGATCGACAACGCGCGGCTGTACGCCATCGAGACCCGCAAGCGCGAGGCCGCCGAGGCGCTGCGCGAGGCGGGCGCGGCGCTGACCGGCAGCCTGCACCTTCAGGACACCCTCTCGCGCGTCCTCGACTGGGCCTCGAAGCTGTTCGGCACCGACGCGGCGGGCGTGTACGAGCTGCAACCCGACGGCCGCACCCTGAACATCCTGAGCGCGGTGGGACTGCCCAGCGAGTACGTGCTGCGCGTGCGCGCCAAGGTGGGCGCGGGCGTGACCGGCCGCGCCGCGCAGAGCCGCGAGCCCGTGGCCGCGCGCGACCTGACGGCCGAGCATTACGGGGGCGGCAGCCGCTACACCCGGCAGTTGCTCGCGCAGGGCCGCTATCCCTACCGGGGCGTGGTGGGGTTGCCGCTGCTCTCGCGTGCGGGCATCTACGGCGTCCTGACGCTGTACTGGAGCGCGCCGCTGCCTCTGGGCGAGGACGACCTCGCGCTCGCGGGCGTGTTCGCCGCGCAGGCCAGCCTCGCCATCGAGAACGCCCGGCTGTACGAGGAAGAGCTGCGCCAGGAACGCGAGGCCGCCGTGCTGCTGGGCGTGGGCCGGCTGCTGGGCGAGGACCAGAGCGACCGCGCCCTGGAGGGGGCCATCCGGCTCGCCACGCTGGCCCTGAACGCCGGGCGGGGCCTGATCGCCCTGACCGGCCCGGACGGCGCGGTGACGCGCTGCGCGACCTACAACCTGCCCCCCCCCAGCGACGAGGAGCTCGCCTCGCTGCGCTCTCAGCTCGGGCGCGGGCCCCGGCCCCTGACCCGGCGCGCGTGCCTGCCGGTCGCGGGCAGCGGCTTGATCGTGCCGCTGCGGGGGGGGCCGCTGCGCGGCGAGGCCGAGGCCGAGGGCAACGCGCTGCTGGGCTTCCTGTACGTCGACGACCCCGGCACCGCCGCGCCGGGCGACCGCGCGCTGGCCCTGGCGCGCAGCGTCGCCGACCAGATGGCCCTGACCCTGAGCCGCGAGTGGCTGCTCTCGGCGCTGGCGCGCGAGGAGGCCCGTTACCGCCAGCTTGCCGAGGGCGCGCACGACCTGATCCTGAGCACCGACGCCTCGGGCACCGTGACCTACGCCAACCCGGCCGCGACCCGGCTGCTGGGGCCGCTGACCGGGCCGCTGACGGGCGCCAGCCTGCTGCGCCTGCCCACCCCCGCCACCCAGGGCGCGCTGGCCCAGGCCTGGGAGCGGGCCCACCGCAGCGCTTCGGGGGGCCGCACCGAGATCACCGTCGGCGGCATGCGGCTGGAGGTACGCCTGAGCATGGTGGGCGAGGGCCAGGGCGTCTTGATGGTCGGGCGCGACCTCAGCGAACTCCAGACCCTGGCCGACGAGATCACCCGCCGGGGTCAGGCGCTGGAGGCCGCGACGAGCCGGCAGCTCGAACTGCGCACCTACCTCACGCTGTTCACGCAGGCGCAGGAGGAGGAGCGCCGGCGCATCAGCCGCGAGCTGCACGACGACACCGCGCAGGTCCTGATCGCCTCGACGCGGCGGGTCGCCCGGCTGGCGCGCGAGCTGGAGGGCGAGCAGCGCGCCCGGGCCGACGACATCCTGCAAGACCTGAATGCCGCCATCGAGAGCGTGCGGCGCTTCGCGCGCAACCTGCGGCCCAGCGTCCTCGACGACCTGGGGCTGCTGCCCGCCCTCGAATGGCTCGCCTCGCAGGCCCAGACCGAGACCCGGCTGGAGGTCAGCGGCCAGGAGCGCCGCCTGCCCCCGGCGGTCGAGCTGACCGTCTTCCGGCTCTCGCAGGAGGCCCTGAACAACGTGGACAAGCACGCGGGGGCGGGTACGGCGGCCATCCGGGTGGCCTTCGGGCCGGGCGAGGTGCGCGTGGCGATCACCGACGACGGCCGGGGCTTCAGCACCGAGCAGGCCGAGGCGCAGGCCCGCGCCGGGCATCTGGGCCTCATCGGGCTGCGCGAGCGCGTGGCGCTGGCGGGCGGCGCGCTGGGCGTGGACAGCGCGCCGGGCCAGGGCACGTCGCTGGTGTTCACTCTGCCGGGATAGAGTCGGGGCCTATGTCCAACCGGGCCGTTCTCGTCAGTGAGCTGGTCGATGCCGTGCGCGGGGCCGTCGCGCAGGACGTGGCGCGGGAGGGCCCCGCCCCCGGCTCCGGCCTCGTCGTGACCGAGGTCGAGCTGGAGATCAAGGCGACCCTGCGCGCGGGCACGGACGGGCGGGCACAGTGGTACGCCCTGAGCGCGGGCGCGCAGGTCTCGCGCGAGCAGGTGCAGGTCTTTCGGCTGGCCTGGGTGCGCACGGCGGAGGTCCGGCTGCGCGAGAGTACGGAGGTCCGGTACCAGCTCATCACCGGGCTCGACGCGCTGTACATCGGCCTGAGCGAATGGACGGCGGCCGGGCCCCTCCCCTTCCGGCCCAGGGACGCCGAGCTGCGCCTGCAACTCGTCGTGCTAGAGAGCGGCGAACTGCGCCTCGCCGGGGTGGGGGCGCAGACCGCACAGGGCCACACCCACCTCGTGATCCTGAAACTCGGGCCGCGCCCGGAGACCCAGCTCCAGGGTTGAGGGAACGCACAGAAAGAATTGCGAACGAACGGATCTGGTTCAATGACACAGTTTTCGATTCCGCTTCCGCTGCCCCGCCGCCCCCGAGGACTCAGACGCGATCCGTATGGACCCCTCTTCCCTTTTCTTCTCTCCGGAGGCGCTGCTGGGCGGCGTCCTGTGGCTGACCGTCACGTTCGTCTGCCTGCTGATGCTGGGCCTGACGTGGTGGCGGCCCTCCTACGCCGGCTGGCGGGGCTGGGCCTGCGGCAACGCCGGGGTCGTGCTGGGCATGCTGATCGGCGCGCTGCGTACGCCCGACACCCGGCTCACGTCGGTGCTGCTGGGCAACGGCCTGGTGCTGCTGGGGTCGGCCCTGCTGCTGCTAGCCTTCACGCGCTTCGCGGGAGGCCGCCCGACCCGCCGGGCCCTGTGGGGGCACGGGCTGGGGCTGTTCGGCACGCTGCTGGCCCTGGGGGCGCTGACGGTCCTGAGCGACCAGCCCACCGCACGCTTCGCGCTCGTGTCGGTCTTTCTGCTGGTGAACAAGGGCGCGCTGCTGCACCTGGTCCTGCGTGAGATCCGCCGCACGCCGGCCCTCGCCGGCGCCTACCGCCTGAACCTGGGGCTGCTGCTGCTCACGGCCCTGCTGACCCTGCCGCGCACCTGGGCGCTGCTCAGTGGACAGGCGCCGGCCGACAGCTTCATGCCCACCCTGCCCAACCTGCTGACCGCGCTGGCCTTCCTGACGATGGCCGTGGGCGGGGCCTTCGCGTTCTGGGCGCTGCACGAGGACCGGCGGCGCGAGGAGGTGCGCGCGCTGCACGGCGAACTCGAACGGCTCGCCCACCGCGATCCCCTCACCGGCCTGCTCAACCGCCGGGGGTTCCGGCAGGCGCAGGAGCAGTGGGAGGCGCGGGGCGGGCCGGAAGCGGCGACCCTGCTGGTGTTCGACATCGACGGGTTCAAGACCATGAACGACCGCCTCGGGCACGCCCTGGGCGACGACTGTCTGCGCGCCCTGGCCGCGTGCCTGGACGACGTGGCGCGCGAGGGCGACGTCGCCGGGCGCATGGGCGGCGACGAATTCCTGCTGCTGCTCACCGGCCCCGCCGCGCAGATCGAGGCGCAGGTCAGCGGCCTGACGAGCCGGCTGTACCCCGGCTGGGGCACGCCGTTGGGCTTCAGCGCCAGCTTCGGGGCGGCGCGGTTCCGGCGCGGGGACTCGCTGGACGGCGCCGTCCGGCAGGCCGACGAGGCGATGTACGCCCGCAAGGCCGCGGGCCTGCCCCGGCGCTCTCCTCAGCCCAGCCCGGCCGCCCCGGTCGCGCCGGCCCTGATCCGCTCCGCCGCCTCCTGAGCCGGGCACGGCCGCGCGCTTCAGCCGTAGCGGTCCAGAAAGGCGTCCCGGGGCATCCAGGCCATCTTGGGCCAGGCCTGCCCGTCGCTGGGCGTGCGGGTGGTGCCGTAGGCGGCGCGCACGAGCCGGAAACCCAGGCCGTACCAGCGGGCCCGCAGGGGCGGCAGCTCCAGCAGCGTGAAGCCGGACTTTTCCAGGGGGCCGTGAAACAGCGTGACCGCGAAGACCGCCTGGGCCGGGGCCAGCTCGGGCCGGTCGCGCAGGGCCGCGCCCACGTCCTTCAGGCTGCGCTGGTAGGCGCGGTAGGTCCCCAGCAGGCTGCGCGAGGCCAGCCCCACCAGCCGCGCCGAGTTGAGGTGCAGTTCGGCGGTGGGGGTCCCCGGCGGCAGCGGCAGCGGAGGCGGGGCGTGGTCCAGCGGCGCCACCCGCATGACCGCGTCGGCGCGCTGCGACAGGTCGATCACGCCCTCCTGCCGGGCGTAGCGGTCCTCGACCACGGCCGAGTACAGCGCGGCGGCGAGGTCGCGCGGCGTGCCGGCCCGCAGGTCCGGCAGCGCGCGCACCGGTCCCGGCCGGTAGCCCAGCGCCCGCGCGGCCGGCAGGAAGGCCCCGAGTTCGGCCGGCCAGGCCCGCACGACCGCGCCCGGCTGGGGTTCCTCCAGCGGCGCGGGCAGCGGGGCCACGCCCCAGGCCCACAGGCGGCGCAGCGCCGCGCCCGAGAGCGCCCCCCCGTCCAGCGCCCAGGCCGTGACCGGCTGCCCGGCGACGGCCTCCAGCAGCGCCAGGCCCGCGCCGCCCGGCTCGGGTGGCCCGAAGCCCGCGATCTCGTGGCCGGCCAGCGTGGCGGCCCGCAATTCGGTGGGGACCTGGGCGGCCAGAGCGGGCGGCACGAGCAGGGTGGCGCGGGCGCGGCCCGCTTCCAGGGCGTCCAGCGCCGCGCGCAGGTGCCGGGGCGAGTCGGCGGGCACCTCCAGCCCCAAGGCGGGGTCGCCGGGGTGGCCGCCGCGCAGCGCCCCGAAGGCCCCGGCCCGCAGCAGCGGCGGCCAGGGCGAGCGGAAAGCCGGCCGCCCCGTCATCGGAACGCGCTCCACTCCGGCGGCCCACCGGGCCAGTCCGTACGGCGCGACGCCGCTATGTATCGTCTCACCTCCCGACTGTAACGCGGCGGCCCGGCCCCGGTCCCCGACCCGACGCGCCTCTCATGTCCGGAGGGCGTATGCTCGGCGTACATGCTTCAGGTTTCCTTCACCTCTGGCCCGGCGGACGTGCGCCCATGAAGCCTCTGCGTGTCGGCCTGTTCACCGATACCTTCCTGCCGGACCAGAACGGCATCGTGACCAGCGTGTGCCTGCTGAGCGACGAGTTGCGCGCGCGCGGGCACCACGTCGAGGTGGTGGCCCCCGACTTCCCCGAGCACCTCGACCACCGCCCCGACGTGCGGCGGGTGGCGAGCCTGCGCTACGCGTTCTTGCCCACCTACCGCCTGGCGTGGCCCACCCGCAAGAGCTTCGAGCGCAAGTACGACATCGTCCACACCCACACCCCGCTGACGCTGGGGCTGGCCGGGGCGCGGCTGGCGCGCAAGTGGCGGGTGCCGCACGTGGCGACCTACCACACCCACCTCGCCGCCTATACCCACTACGTGCCGGGCCTGCACCTGGTCGACCAGGGGGTCGGCCTGGTGCGGCGCTACTCGGCGGCGCTGTACGGCCGCGCCGACGCCGTCATCACGCCGACTTCCGGCATGCTCGACGTGCTGCGCGCGGTGGGGGTCCAGCACCCCGTGGTCATTCCGACCAGCATCGAGCCGCGCGTGCTGGAGGCGGCCCCGCCCATCCTGAACCCCTGGCCGGGGGGCACCCGCCGGCTGCTGACGGTGGGCCGACTGGCCCGCGAGAAGCGCTTCGACCTCGTACTCGACACCCTCTCGGAGCTGCCGGACGCGCACCTCGTGGTGCTGGGCGAGGGCCCCGAGCGCGGGGCGCTGGAGCAGCACGCCGAGGGCCTGGGCATCCGGGAGCGCGTGACTTTCGTGGGCGTGCGTCCCTGGACCGAAATCGGGGCGTACTACCGCCTGGCCGAACTCTTCCTCTTCGCGTCGGACACCGAGACGCAGGGGCTGGTGCTGCAGGAAGCCCAGCTCATGGGCGTGCCGGTCGTGGCGGTCGGGGCGCGCGGCACCCTGAGCGGCGTGCAGAGCGGCTACAGCGGGTATCTGGTGACGCCCGGCGATGTGGGCGCGCTGACCCGCCATGCCCGCAGCATTCTGGGCGACCCCGGCCTGTGGGCGCGGCTCTCGGCGCAGGCGCGCGAATTCGGCGGCCGCACTACCCCCGGCGGCGTGGCCGAGCAGGTGCTCGAGGTCTACGGGCGCGTGCTCGGCGACGGCAGCGACCAGGAGGACGAGCCGGCGCGCTTCATTCCCTCATTTCATCGAAGTAGCCGCGTGTATGGCCGCTGACGTTGCGAATGTGTCGCCACAGGAAGGGCAGCACCCCGTCGTCGAGGCGGCGCGGACTGGTTTCGACCAGCGCGCCGGGCACGTAGCCGACCGGCCCCAGGCGGGCCAGGGCCTGTCCCAGCATCACGTCCTCGTAGGCCTCGACCACCGGATAGCCTCCGGCCATATGGGCCGCGGCGCGCGAGTAGGCCATGTTGGCGGCGGCCAGGTTGGGGCGGCCCACCACCCGGCAGACATGCAGGAAGGCGCTGTACGACAGCCCCGACAGTTCGGGCCAGGGCCGGGGCAGCCCGAAGAAACGCATGGGACCGTACAGGGCCGTGTGTCCCGGCACGGCCGCGTTCAGCGCCCCGAGCCACCCGGGCATGGGCAGCGAGTCGGCGTCGGTCGTGGCGACCCAGGAGGCGTGCGCGGCGTCCAGCCCCATCTGGCGGGCGTGGGCCACGCCGCGCACCTCGCAGCGCAGCACCTGCGCGCCCCAGGCGCGGGCGATGGCAGCCGTGTCGTCACGGCTGGCGTTGTCCACCACGATCACTTCGGTGGGCGAGAAGGTCTGACGTTCGACGGCGCGCAGGGTTGCCGGCAGGTAGGCCGCCTCATTGCGAGCAGGAATAACGACCGCAAAATCCGGCACCCGAACAGGGTAGCAGGTCACCTTGTCGGGGCGACCGCGCGCCTCCGGAGGTGCCTGTGACCCCGGCTCCCCGCCCGGCCCCGAAGTTCGGCCGCCTCAATCCCCTGCGGCCCGACCTGACTGCCGGCGTCATGAGCGCCGCGCTGACGCTGGGGCTGGCCGAGTTCGTGCGCAACGGCCTGTACGCCGCCTACCTCACGCAGGTCATCGACACCCGCTTCGGGTTGCCGCTGGCCGCCGCCGCGAGCGCCTGGACGGTGCATCTGGTGGCCGACACCCTGATGCGTGGCCCGGCGGGCGCGCTGATCAACCGGTTCGGCCTGCGCGCGGTGATGTTCGCGGGCGCGGCCCTGAGCCTGCTGGCCGTGGCGCTGCTGCCCCTGGCCCACCACCTGTGGCTGCTGCTGCTGCTCTCGGCGCTGCACGGCGTGGGCTTCTCGGCCATGTGGCCCGGCACCATGAACCTCACGGCCGACGCCGCCCGCGAGGGCTACCAGGGCCGGGCACTGACCTTCATCAACGTGGCGGTCACGCCGCTGATCGGTGCGGGCGTGCTGGTGTACGGCGCACTGGCCGGGCGCGGCGACAGCGTGCCGCTGACCCTCGCCATCGGCATCCAGGCGGGGGCCACGCTGCTCTCGCTGCTCGTGCCCCGGCAGCGGCCCATGCAGGGCGAGTCGGGCGCCGTGGCGACGCCGCGCCTGCCCACGGCGCAGCTCGCCCGGCAGCTCGCGCCGCTGCTGCCCGCCGCCTTCATGCAGACCCTCACCCTGACGCTGCTGGGGCTGTGGCTGTTCCGGATCGCGCCGGGGTTGGGGCTGGACTACTGGGGGCTGGTGGGCCTGCTGGTGACGGGCGGGGTCGCCGCCTTCGCCGCCATGCCCCTGACCGGCAAGGTGGCCGACGGCGGCCGGGCGCTGCTGGCGGTCACGCTGGGCTACGCGCTGGTGGGGGCGGCGCTGGCGGGCTTCGTCCTGAAACCCCCCGTCGCCGTGATGTACCTGCTCGGGCCGCTGGCGGGCGTGGGCTACGCCTTCCTCGCGCCCGGCTGGGCCGCGCTGGTGACCCGCGTGCTGCCCGAGGCCCAGCGCCCCGCCGCCTGGGGCGTACTGATGTCGGTCGAGAACATCGGCGTGGCCCTGGGGCCGCTGCTGGGAGCGCTGGCCTACGATCATCTGGGCGGGGCCACCGGACCCTTCAAGGTCAGCGCGGCGCTGGCCCTGCTGACCTCGCTGGGCTACGTGTTGTTCCGCCACGCCTTCCGCGAGTCGCCCGCCTCTGCCGACGCGGAACCTGCCTGGAACGCGGGTCGGCGGACCGGTCACGACTAGGCCGGAGGACCGGGACCCCTCACCGGGCGGACAGGGCGGGGCGGCGGTACCGGGCAGGGCGGCCAGATGCTGGACATACGGGCCGGGCTACGCCTGGGCCGCACCCACCCCGACGTGCAGGCCCTCAACCTCTGGCCCGGGAACCGCAATGCGGGGAGGGGACCCGCAATCAACGCCGGACGCCTCCAGGCCGAGTTCCGCCACTTGCTTGATCTGACCCGCCTGCACAACTTCATTCAGGTGCCACTCACACGCACGCAGCCCACTGGGCCGGCCTCCTGCGTTCATGGCCCCGACCGGGCCCCCCACAGGGCCTGACAGGACCCCGCGCCCGCCGTCCCTTCCGTATACTCGGGCGTCCGACCATGATGCCTCTGCCGCGCCGCCTGTCTTCTCTCCCCCGCCGCCGGGCCGGGCAATTCGGCCTGGCGCTGCTGGCCCCGCTGCTGGCCGAGGTGCTGGGGCGTTCGGCCGGGTGGGGGGCGCTGGGGGCCGGCGACGGGCACGCGCCCCAGGTCGCCCTAACCTTCGACGACGGGCCCTCGCCCCGCACGCCCGCCCTGCTGGAGACGCTCGCCCGGCACGGCGCGCAGGCGACCTTCTTCGTCACCGAGCCGGCGGTGCGGGCCTACCCGGCGCAGCTCGCGGCCATCCGGGCGGCCGGGCACCAGATCGAGGCCCACGGCCGCTGGCATCGCCCGGCCCTGCTGTTGCCTCCGTGGCAGGAATGGGCACAGATCGCGTGGCGGCCCCCCGGCGGCGGCCGGCTGTACCGCCCGCCCTACGGGGGCCACAGTCCCTTCACGCGGCCCTTCGCGGCCCTGCTGGGGCGGCAGGTCGCGCTGTGGGACGCCGAGAGCCGCGACTGGACTGTCCCCGCCTGGACCCCGGCCACCGGTGCCCACGCCGCCCAGGCCCTCGCCCGGCGCACGCTGGCCCAGGTGCGCCCCGGCAGCGTGGTGCTGCTGCACGACGGCCCGGCGGTGACGCCCGCGCTGCTGGCCGGACTCCTGACCGGCCTGGAGACGCGCGGGCTGCGGGCCGTGCGGGCCGACGCGCTGCCCCTGCGCCGGATCACGCTGCGCTCCGGCCTGCGCCGACTGCGCCGCAGCTACGGGGGCTAGGCGGCCATGAGCGACTTCGACGCCCTCCAGGCCATCATCCGCCGCCACGCCGAGGCCCGGCAGGCCGACCAGCAGGCCTGCGAGACCTTCCTGAACGCCCTGTACCGCGCGCTGCGGCGCGCCAGCGGGCCGGGCCTGCCCCTGAACAATGTCTCGCTGGACCCGGTGCCCGACCCTGCGCAGGGGCTGCGGCCGGTGCCCGTGGGGGCCTACCACGCGGCGTGGTTCCGCCTGGGGCTGTGCGAGGTGCTGGTGCGGGTACGCCGCGACGGCGGGCACTTCCGGGGGGAGTATGCGGGCGGCTGCGCCTTTGAGGTCCAGGACCCCGACGAGAACGCGCTGACGGTCCTGGCCCGGCGGATGCTGCGCGACATCGGGCGGTTCTACGGCGGTCCGGAAGGTGGCGGCACCCTGAACTGAGGGACCTCAGCGCAGGTTGAACATCATGACGACGTGCGCGGCCGTGCCGCCCAGCACGAACAGGTGCCAGATCTCGTGGAAGCCGAAAAAACCGGGTTTCGGGTTCCAGCGTTTGGTGCCGTAGACGACGGCCCCGGCGGTGTACAGCACGCCCCCGACCGCGAGCCAGATCACTGCGCCCACCGGCAGCGACCGCACGAAGGCGGGTAGCAGCGCCACCGAGAGCCAGCCCAGCGCCAGATACAGCGCGGTGCTGACCCAACGCGGCAGCCGCATCGTCAGCAGTTTCAGGGCGATACCCGCCAGGGCCACGCCCCACACCAGCGCCAGCACGCCCACGCGCCAGCCGCCGCTCAGACCGAAATACACCATCGGCGTGTACGTCCCGGCGATGAGCAGGAAGATGCTCGCATGGTCGAATTTGCGCAGCCACAGCATCCCCCGGTCGCCCGGCCGGAACGAGTGGTAGCTGGCCGACGCGCCGTACAGCAGCGCCATGCTCACCCCGAACACGATGAAGGGCCACAGCGCCAGCCCCCGCGCCGAGGCCCAGCCCAGCAGCGGCCCCAGCACGAGCAGCGCGCCGGCCACCCCGCCCCAGTGGGTCAGGGCGTTGACCGGCTCGCGCGGGGCGCTCAGGAGGCGGCGCATGGACCTGGGCCGCTCAGCGCCCGCCGTAGTTGGGGGCTTCCTTGGTGATCGTCACGCCGTGCGGGTGGCTCTCGATGAGGCTCGCCCCCGTGATGCGTACGAACTGGGCCGTGTCGCGCAGGGTCGTCAGGTCCGGCGCGCCGCAGTAGCCCATCGAGCTGCGCAGGCCGCCCGCGAACTGGTACAGCACCTCGCCGGCCGTGCCCTTGTAGGCCACGATGCCCTCGATGCCCTCGGGCACGAACTTGCGGCTGCCCCCCTGAAAGTAGCGGTCGGCGCTGCCCTGGTCCATCGCGCCCAGGCTGCCCATACCCCGGTAGGACTTGTAGCGGCGGCCGTCGCGCAGGATGGTCTCGCCGGGGGCCTCGTCGGTGCCGGCCAGCATGCTGCCCATCATGACCACGCTGGCGCCCGCCGCGATGGCCTTGGGCACGTCGCCCGTCTGCTTGATGCCGCCGTCGGCGACCACCGGAATGCCCGCCTCCATCGCGGCGGCGCTCGCCTCGAAAATCGCCGTGATCTGCGGCACGCCCACGCCCGTCACCACGCGCGTCGTGCAGATGCTGCCCGGCCCGATGCCCACCTTCACGGCGTCCGCGCCCGCCAGGATCAGGTCGCGCGCCCCGGCCCGCGTCGCCACGTTGCCCGCGATCACGTCCACGTCGAAAGCTTCCTTGACCCGGCTCAGCGCCTGGAGGATGCCCTGGCTGTGGCCGTGCGCCGAGTCGAGCACGAGCACGTCGGCCCCTGCCGCGACGAGCGCCCCGGCACGGTCCATCAGGTCGGCCGACACGCCGATGGCGGCGGCCACACGCAGGCGGCCCAGGGCGTCCTTGGCGGCGCGCGGGTACTTGATGCGCTTGGAGAGGTCCTTGATGGTGATCAGGCCACGCAGGAAGCCGTCCACATCGGTCACCAGCAGCTTCTCGATGCGGTGGCGCTTGAAGATCTCCTGCGCCTCGTCGAGCGTGGTGCCCACCGGCACGGTCACGAGGTGCTCACGGGTCATCACGCCTTCTACCGGCACGGACTGGTCGTCGATGAAGCGCATGTCGCGGTTGGTGATGATGCCCAGCAGCTTGCCCTGCGGGTCGGTGATCGGCACGCCGCTGATGCGGTACTCGCCCATCAGGCGGTCGGCCTCGGCCACCGTGGCGTGGGGCGGCAGCGTGATGGGGTCCACGATCATGCCGCTCTCGCTGCGCTTGACCTTGCGGACCATCTCGGCCTGGGCGTCCACCGGCATGTTCTTGTGGATCACGCCGATCCCGCCCTCGCGCGCCATCGCCACGGCCATCTTGGTCTCGGTGACGGTATCCATCGCTGCCGACACGAAGGGCACGTTCAGACGCACGCGGCGGGTGAGCTGGGTCTCGATGCTCACCTCGTGCGGCAGCACCTGCGAGTGCCGGGGTTGCAGCAGCACGTCGTCGAAGGTGATGCCTTCCTGGCCGAACTTGTAGCCGTAACGGTCCTGTTGCGCCTGGTCGTGGTCGGTGCGCGGCACCGGCATGGTCGGGGAAGAGACGGTCATGCACCCGAGTTTAGCCCCTGCGCAGGCCCCCGACTGGGCCGCGCGTCCCGCTTGGCTGCCCGGTCCGGGTCTTGCGTGTCCGCACGCACCATGCTAGATTTCTGCTCGCCCGCCGAAAGGCTGGGAACGTGAATGGGGTCGTAGCTCAGCTGGGAGAGCGCGTCGTTCGCAATGACGAGGTCAGGGGTTCGATCCCCCTCGACTCCACCAATCTAAGAAACCCTCCACCGTGGTGGAGGGTTTTGTCTTGGATGATCGAGGTGAACTGAGCGTAGGATTCTTTATGATCCTACGCCCAGTTCAGTTGTTGACTACAGCAAAATAGGCTTCGCTATTTACACCCTTGACCGGTATAGTCACGGGCGCGCCATTACTACTATGGCCTAAGAATTCGAGATCTGCCGAGCTATAAGCACTGGCTTCCGTTGTAGTTGCCAGATTGATCAGAGAACCAGCCAGATTGATACTGACGGTGGAGCTAGGTAATCCGTTTGCCCCCGTAACGTTTGTGCCATTGACAGGACATGAAAAATTGGAGGTGCGCTCGTCACACTGGTATCCGGAGGTGATATAGACATTCATTCCGGTATTTTCGGCGGGCAGAGCAACCTCTCGGCCGTTCACTTCGTACCGCGTGATGCGGTAGCCGGTGATGTAAGCAGCATCGGAGCCGGGACGGGAAGTAAACACGAAGGTGGCAGGACCTGCTGTACTGGCGCTGTAGGCAACCGAGGCTGGAGTAGTAATAGCCCCATTCGTGTCACGCTTTTCACTCGTGACTATTTTGGTCACGGTGACTTGAGAGCCCGCGTCCGACGAACTCACACCGATATCGATCCGGCTACTTCCTCCGATCGTTCCGCAGCCGCTCAGGCCGACCAGCGCCGGAATCAGCGCCAGCAAAGCGATTTTCTTCATTCGTTCTCCTCCGTGTCGGTGACTCTGAGATGGGGATTGAGGATGTAGAACGCCAGGCGTTTCATCCCGGCCAGAAAGTCCACGTTCTCCACAATCACACCACGCCACTCATCACCAATTTCTTGCTGACCGCTCATCTCTGAGGTGCGGGGCTGAAGGACGATGGGGGCGAAATTCAGGATGCCGCGCACCCCCGCATCGACCAGGGCCTGCGCCGCGTCCTGCGCGCGGTCGGGCGGCACCGCCACGAAACCCATGTCCACCCGCTGCTGCCCCTGGGCCTGGGCAGCCACGAAGTCCCGGAGCGTATCCATATGCCGGATGTTCAGGCCCCGCACCTCGCGGCCCATGAGCTCGGGGGCCACGTCGAACAGCCCCACGTACTGGAAGCGGTAATCGCTGGCCCCGGGGTAGTTGGCGATGGCCTGACCCAGCCGGCCCATCCCCACGATCACCACGTTCCAGGTCTGATTGAGGCCCAGCACGCGCACGAGTTCGCGCTTGAGGAGCGGTACGGTGTATCCCATGCCGCGCGTCCCGAAACGCCCGAAATAGGCGAGATCCTTGCGTACCTGAAAAGCAGTGACACCCGCGCGTTCGGCGAGGTCACTGCTGCTCGTTCGGTCGATCTCCTGCGCTTCCAGGGTTTCCAGAATGCGCAGGTAGGTCACCAGGCGGCTAATCGCCGCAGTCGGAATGTCTGCCATGCACCTTAACGTACACGGAAGTGGTCCATCCCCGCGCTGTCGAGGCGGCCCTCGGCGCGCAGCAGGGCGTCGCCGCTGTACGGCCCGACCAGCACCGTCACCTTGCCCTCGGGCGGCGCGCTCACGGTGGGGGCGAAGCCGGCGTCGCGCAGCATCCCGACGAGGCGCTGGGCGCTTTCCTCGCGGTCGAAGGCCCCGACCTGGAGATAGCGCGGGCCGCTGGGGGCCGCCTCCTGCGTGGCGGGCGTGGCCGTCTCCTGACTGGACGCCTGCGCCGCGCCCTGACTGTCCGGGGCCGCCTGGGCCGACGTGTCGCCGTCCGTCGCCGGAGTGCTCACGCGGTCGGCCTCGGTCTGGGCGGCGCGCTCGCGGGGACGGTAGAGCAGCGCGCCGGGGGCGGCCCGCTGGATGTCGGCCAGGGCCTGACGCGCCGTCGCCTCGTCGGCGAAGGGGCCGACCTGCGCGACGTACCCGCTGCCGATGTCGATGGGGTACACCGTGTAGCCCAGCCCCGACACACCGGCCGTCTGGGTGCGCACCGTGCGCTCGCTGCTGAAGCTGCCCAGGCTGATGCGGTAATCGCTGCGCAGCGGCGTGCGCTGGGCACTGGCGGCCACAGCCCCGCCCGCCCGGGGCGCGACGCTGGTCTGGGTCTGAGGCTGGGCGGTCTCGGTGCTCACGGAGGGCTGCACCGGCTGGGCGTTCTCGGGCAGAGGCAGCGTGGTCAGCGGCCCCACGGGCGGCGTGGCGGGCACCGGGGGGATCTCGGTGGCGGCGGCCGTGCCGTTGTCGGTCGTCTGGGGGACGGTCGTCGCCGTCTGGCCGGTGGCGGTCTGGCCCGCCGCACCCTGGCCGGTCGTGGTCTGGCCCGACTGATCCGTCGCCGTGGAAGTCTGCGGCTGCGTCGCGGTCTGGGTGCTCGGCGCCGTCTGGGTCTGGGCCGGGGTGGCCGAGGACGGGTCCGTCTGCGTCTGGGCCGTCTGGGTCTGCGCGGTCTGGGTCTGGCCGGTCGTAGTCTGGCCCGACTGATCCGTTCCTGTCTGCGCAGTCGTCTGACCGGTGGTCTGGTTCGAGGTCGTCTGGGGGGTCGTGGTGGTCTGGGGCGTAGGCACTTCGGAGACGGTGCCGGGCGAAGCGGGAATTACGACGGTGGTCGACGGCTCGGCCGTCACCGGAACCTGGGCCACGGGCCGGGGCCGCTGCTCGAGGAGCAGGGCGCCGAATCCGCCCAGCAGCGCGAGCACGAGCACGCCGATCATCATGTCAGGCCAGCGGCGCGGGCCACCGGAACGGGCTTTGAGTCTGGTCATTTCAGGGCCTCCCTGGCCCGGACATTACCAAGATTCGCCGCCGTGCGCAGGGACTGCCGTGCCTCCCCGTCACGGCGCTGAGAACGCTGAGAAAGGCCGAGCAGATACCACGCCTCGGCGTCCTTGGGGCTGTCGGTGACCAGACCGCGCGCGACGGCCTCGGCCTCAGTGTAGCGGGCGTCGGCCAGCAGCGCCGAGGCGAGGTTGCGCCGGGCCTCGGCCGAGGGAGACGCCTGCACGCTGGCCTGGAGGGCGCTCACGGCGCCCTTGTAGTCCTTCAGGGCGTAGCTGCTCAGGCCCAGCCACAGCGAGGTCTCGGCGCTGGGGGTGGCTGCGGCGCTGGAGGCCAGCAGGGTGCGGGCGCGGGCATACTGCCCCTGGCGGTACAGGCCCACCCCCTGCACGAACTGGGCGCGGGCGCGTGTGGCCGTATCGGGGCTGAGGGTCAGGGCCAGTGCGGCGTCCTGCGTGGCCTGCGCCGTCTGGCCCAGGTCCAGGCGCAGCGCGGCGAGGCTGGTGCGCGCGGCCGCGTCCTTGGGGGCGAGCTGCACCGCCGCCTGATAGGCGCTCAGCGCCCCGGCGCGGTCCTTGTTCTGGAGGCGCAGCTGGCCCTCGCGCACATAGGCGGCCACGTTGCGCGTGTCGGCGGTGCGGGCGTCGCGGGCCGCGAAGATGGCCGCGCGCAGGTCGCCCGTGGTCGCCAGGATGCCCGCCTGTTGCAGCAGCAGCGCCGAGCGGGCCGTGCCGTTGGCGACCCGGCCTACGGCGGCGCCCAGTTCGCGCAGCGCGCGTTCGGGCAGGCCCTGAGCCACGTAGATGTCGGCCAGCAGCGAGGCCGCGTCCACCCGGCCCGGCTCGCGTTGCAGCAGGGCGTACAGGCCCGGCAGCGCCGCGACCCCCTGGCCGGCCAGGGTGCGCGCCTGCGCCAGCCGGAACTGCACGTCGCCGTTTCCGGGTTGCAGGGCGGCGAGGTCGGTCAGGGTGGTGCTCAGGGACGCGAAATCGGCGCGCCGGGTCTGCTCGCCCGCCACCGCCTCCAGGGCGAGGGCCTGCGCCTGCGCGTTGTTCGCGGTGCGGGCCAGCGCAGCGGCGTCCTGGTAGAACTTCAGGGCGTCGTCGAAGCGCCCCGCCCGGCTGGCGAGCACCCCGAGGTTGTAGGGGCCCTCGTAACTGGCCGGCGACAGCACCTGGAACTGCGTGAACTCGAAGGCCGCGCCCTTGTCGTCCTTCTGCGCCAGCAATGTCAGCGCGAGGCCGAAGTGCGGCGCGGGGTTGCTGTAGTTCTGCGCCACGAGCGCCTCGAAGCCCGCACGCGCCTGGGCGTAGCGCCCGGCCGTGAAGTCGCTCTGTGCCGACGTGAGGGCGGTCTGCTGCGCGGCGCTCAGGGGCGTGACGGTGACGGCCGGGGTGCCAGCGGCGGTGGAAGTTGCCGGCGTCGCCTGCGCCGAGGTCTGCGCCGATGTGGTCGCCGCCTGCCCCTGTACGGACTGTTCCTGCTGGGCCTGCGGGATGGCAGGCACGGCGAGCGTGCCGGGCAGGGCCGAAGTGTTCAGCGTGTTCTGGATGCTGGTGGTCGTGACCGTCTCGACCAGGGACTGGGCCGAGGCCGGGCCGCAGGCGAGGGCCACGCTCAGCAGCGCGGCGAGGCGGACAGGGATTCTGGAAACGGATTGCATGTCGGGGGCCTCCGGAGGGTAGGGACGTCTCGTCCCAGCCTAGGTCAGCCGGTCTTGCATGTTCCTGACGCCGCCTGCGGGCTCGCCCAGCCGGCGTTTTCCGGGTCCGGACACCTGCTCCGCCACCGGCTCAGGCGGCGCCGAAGCGCGCCTCGCCGCGCGCCGCGTTGGGACGCTTGAGGGCCAGCTGCCCGCATGCCGCCCCGGCGTCCTTGCCGCGCGACCGGCGCACGCTCACGTCCACCCCGCGCGCTTCGAGCGCGTCGTAGAAGGCCTGGATCTCGGCCTCGGTGCTGCTCTCGAAGCCGCTGCCGTCCCAGGGGTTCATGGGAATGAGGTTGACGTGGCTGACCAGCCCGCTCAGCAGGTCGGCCAGCAGCTCCGCCTGCCAGGGGTGGTCGTTCACGCCGCGCAGCATCGAGTACTCGAAGGTGAGCCGCCGGCCCGTGACGGCCTGGTACTCGCGCGCCGCCGCCATGATCTCGCTGATGCCGTTGGCCGCGCCGGTCGGAATGATGCGCTGGCGGGTCTCCTCGTCGGGGGCATGCAGGCTGATCGCCAGCTTGAGGCCCAGGTCGTCCTCGGCCGCCAGCCGCCGGATACCCTTGGCGAGGCCCACCGTGCTGAGGGTGATGCGGCGCTTGCTCATGCCCAGGGCCAGGGGGTGCAGCAGGATGCGCGCGGCGTTCATGGTGTGCTCGTAGTTCAGCAGCGGCTCGCCCATGCCCATGAACACCAGGTTGCGCAGTTCGCGCGGCGCGAGGCCCTCGCCGCCCGCCACCGCCAGGATCTGGCCCACGACCTCGCCGGGGGTCAGGTTGCGCCCGAAGCCCATCGCCCCGGTCGCGCAGAAGGCGCACTTGGCCGGGCAGCCCACCATCGTCGAGACGCAGATGGTCTTGCGGTCGAGGTAGGGCATGTAGACCGCCTCCATCTGACGGCCGTCCTGCAACGTGAACAGGTACTTGACACTGCCGTCGGTACTGCGGACCGTCTCGATCTCGCGGAAGGGATTCAGGAGATAGTCCCGTTCCAGCTCGGCGCGCAGCTCGGCCGGCAGGTTCGCCATCGCCGCGAAGCTGCCGACGCCTTGCCCGAACACCCAGTCCAGGAGCTGCCGTCGCCGGTAGCCCTCCAGCGGATAGTCGTCGGGGTGCAGGTCAAGGAGCAGGCGCATCCGGCCAGTATAGGGCGCGGCCGGGTGGTCGGGCGAGAGGCCGCGCACGTTTGCGCGGCGCGGCCCCCGGCCCCGGCCCCTAGCGGCGCAGCGACGGGGCCTGATCGCTCGCCGGGTCTGCCCGGTCGCCGGACGGCCGGTCACGGTCATTTTCCGCCTTCGTCTCCGTATCGTCCGGGGGTTCGTCCGCCGGCCAGAAGTGGTCGGGTTCGGCGGGGGCGGGGCGCGCGCCGCGCTGGGCGGGGCTGCCCAGCCAGTAGCGCGACACCCACAGCTGCAGCAGCAGGGCGGCCGGAATCGCCAGGAAGGCCCCCAGGAACCCGGCCAGGGTGGCCCCGGTCAGGACCGCGACCAGGATCCCGGCGGGCTTGAGGGTCGAGGTCCGGCCCATGATGGTCGGGGCGATGACGTTCCAGGCGAGCTGGTTGAGGATGAAGTACAGTCCGCACACCAGCAGGACGGTGGTGCTGCCCTGCGGCAACGCCTGAAGGATCACCGGGACGGCCGCCAGCACCATGCCGACTGCCGGCACGAGGTTGAGCAGGCCGGTGAGCAGCCCCAGCGCCAGCGCATTGGGCACGTTGAGCAGCAGCAGCCCCAGCGCCGCCACGACCGCCGTCGCCAGCGAGGTGAGCAGCTGCCCGCGCAGGTAGGTGCCGAAGGACCGGCTCACGTCGTCGGAAAGCTGCTTGGCGGTAGGCTGCCAGTGGCGCGGCAGCAGCCCCAGGAGCATACGCCCCGGCCGCGCGTGGTCGAGCATGAAGAACACACCCAGCGTCAGGACGATCACGCCCTGTCCCAGCCAGCCCAGGAAGCGGCCCACCCGGCTGAAGATGTCCGAGTTGGGGTTGAGCGCCCCGGCCAGGATCGGCCCGACGTTGCTGTTGATCTCGGCCACCTGGTTGCGTACGTACTCGGTGAGGCGGCCCTGCATCTGGGCGATGCCGGGCACCTCGCTGTGGTCCTTGAAGGCCTTTTCGAGCAGCGAGGGCAGGCGGTTGAGCAGCACCGGCAGGCCCGAGATGAAGGCGCTGATCTGCGAGGCCAGGGTCCAGAACAGCACCCCCATGACCCCCAGGAACAGCAGCACGAGCAGCAGGGTGCCCCAGGGCCGCCCCAGGCCCCGCTTCTGGAGCCAGGTCAGCAGGGGGTTGACCAGATACGACAGGCCGTAGGCCATGCCGATCACGGCGACCACGTTGGACATGCGGCCCAGCAGCGACCAGGCCAGCCACAGCAGGGCCAGATAGAAAGGCAGCCGGATATAGGGCCGGTTCCACAGCAGGGCCAGGTACTGCGGCACGGTACGGTTGGGGGGCAGGGGCTTGGCGTTCACGGGCGTTCTCCTCTGGGACTCGGGCCCGGGGCGTCGGGCCAGGCCCAAGCTTACGCGCCGGCTCGCCGTTTGCCCTTCCGGCGCGTGCAGAGCATTCCCCAAGACAAGGCGGGGGCCGGACCGCGCCGGGGGGCATAGCCTGGGCCCATGGCCGACCCCGTCTTCTCTGTCCTGACGGCGATGATCACGCCCGCCGTGCTCATCAGCGGGGCGGGCACGCTGCTCCTGAGCACCAGCAACCGCCTGGGCCGCAGCACCGACCGCGTGCGCAACCTCACCACCCGGTTCAAGCTGCTGATGGGGCCGCAGGGCCAGACCGAACCCCTGGCCGCCGAGGAAAAACGCCTCATTCTCGAACAGCTGCCGCGCCTGACCCGCCGCACCCGCTACCTGCACCGGGCCATGCAGGCCTTCTACCTGTCGGTGGCGCTGCTGGTCGGCACGAGCATCCTCATCGGCGCGCAGGGCCTGAGCGACCTGCGAACCGGCGCGCTGCCGGTGATCCTGTCGGTCGTGGGCGCGTCCATGCTGGCCTACGGGGCGCTGCTCCTGAGTTTCGAGTCCACCCTGAGCAGCCAGACCACCCGCCGCGAGATGCGGTTTCTGGAAGATCTGGGAGGCCACTACGCCGAACAGGTCCGCCGGGGCGGGCAGGAAGTCGGGCGCTAGGGCGCGAACAGCCCCGGCGGCGCGGCCATGGGCGGCCCCAGACCGGCGGCGGTCAGGCCCACGAGGCGCACCTCACGCCCCGCGAACAGGCCGGGCGTGACCAGCCGGGCCGCGCAGGCGTGCAGGTCGGCGGCGGCCTGCACCGGGTAGGTCAGCGTGAGGCGGCGGGTCAGGACTGCGCGGTCGGCGAAGCGCAGCTTGAGAATCACGGTGCGGGCCGCCAGACCGGCCGCGTGCAGGCGGCCCTCGACGGTGGGGGCCAGTTCGCCCAGCGCGCGCACGACCTCATCGGGCGCGCGCAGGTCGTCCGCGAAGGTCGTTTCGGCGCCGATGCTCTGGTGGGCGCGCCCCGGCTGCACGGGCCGGTCGTCCTCGCCGTGGGCGACGCGCCAGAAATGCTCGCCCTGCTTGCCGAACAGCCGCGCGAGCCGCTCCGGCGACGCCGCGCGCAGGTCGGCCCCGGTATGGATGCCCTGGGCCGCCAGCCGCGCGGCCGTCGCCGGCCCGATGCCGTGAAAGGCCGCGACCGGCAGCGTGGGCAGCAGCGTCTGCGCCTGCCCGGGCAGCAGCACGGTCAGGGCGTCGGGTTTGTGCAGGCCGCTGGCGAGCTTGGCGAGAAACTTGTTCACGCTGACGCCGGCCGTGGCGCTCAGGCCCGTGACAGAGCGGATCTCGGCGCGCAGGCCCTGGGCGATGCGCGTGGCGCTGGGACCGCCGCGCAGGGGCTCGGTCACGTCCAGGTACGCCTCGTCGAGCGAGAGCGGCTCGACGAGCGGCGTGTACGACCGGAAGATGGCCTGAAGGTCGGCGCTCACGGCGCGGTAGGCGTCGAAGCGCGGCGGCACGACCCGCAGCCCCGGACAGCGTTCCAGCGCCCAGTGCAGGGGCATAGCGCTGCGCACGCCGAAGGGCCGCGCCTCGTAGCTCGCCGTGAGGACCACGCTGCGCTTGCCGCCCCACGCCACCGCCAGCGGCACGCCGCGCAGCGCCGGGTCGTCGCGCTGCTCGACCGAGGCGTAGAAGGCGTCCATATCGACGTGAATGATCTTGCGGGTCATGGCGCGCAGACGGACCGGACGCCGCCTAGTCCACCTGCAGGAAGATCGCCTTGAGGTACTCGGCCTCGGGGAAGGCGGCGTGGTGGTCGGGGGCGTGGCGGCTGGTGCGCAGTTCCTTCGCGGCGCGGCCGGTGCGGCGCACGGCGGTGCGCACGGCCCCGAAGAACTCGTCGGCGCTGACATGCGCGCTGCACGAGGCGCTCACCAGCACGCCGCCCCGGCTCAGGCGGGCGAGGCCGTCGGTCGCCAGCTTGCCGTAAGCCCGGATGGCCCCCTCACGCTCGCTCTCGCGGCGGGCCAGCGAGGGCGGGTCGAGGACGATGAGGTCGAACTCGCGCCGCGTCTCGCGCAGCCAGTCGAACACGTCGGCCTGCACCGTCTCGTGCGGGGTGGTCAGGCGCGGATTGAGGGCGAAGTTGCGCCGGGCGCCGTCCAGGGCGTGCGCGCTGATGTCGAGGCTGACCACCTCGCGCGCCCCGCCCCGCGCCGCGTACAGCGAGAAGCCCCCGGTAAAGGAAAAGGCGTTGAGCACCCGCCGCCCGGCCGAGAAGCCCTCCACCCGGCGGCGGTTCTCGCGCTGGTCGAGGAAGAAGCCGGTCTTCTGGCCCTGCACCACGTCGGCCTCGAAGGCCAGCCCCGACTCGCGGAAGACCACCGGCCCGTCGGGGGCGCGGCCCAGCAGGGTCTGGCCGTCGTGCAGGCCGATGCCAGCGGCCGCGTCCTGGATGTTGCGGCTCAGGCGGGCGACGACCCGGAAGCCCGGAAAGCGCGCCGTGAGCAGTTCGAGGACGAGCGCGAGGTGCGGGAACCACGCCGCCGTGTACAGCTTGACGACCAGCGTGTCGGCGTAGCGGTCGAGGACCAGGCCCGGCCAGCCGTCCGACTCGCCGTTGATGAGACGGTAGCCGTCCGTGTCGGGGGCGAACAGCGGCGCGCGGCGCTGTAGCGGCGTATCCAGGCGGTGTGCCCACCACGCCGGATCGAGGGTGGCCGGCAGCCCGGCGTGCAGCACCCGCACCCGCAGCGGCGAGGCCGGGTCGTACAGGCCGATGGCCAGGAAGCGGTCGCGGCGGTCGTAAATCACGGCCAGTTCGCCGGCCTCGCCGGGGCGGTTCTGGTCACGCACGCTCGACTCGTACACCCAGGGATGCCCGGCGCGGATGTGCGCCTCGGCGGCGGGGGTCACGCGCAGGCGCAGGCGGGGCAAGGAGGCGGCGGAAACACCAGACATACCCCCCAGCGTAGCGCAGCGCGCATGAAGGGGATGACCCGGCCGCGACAATGGGCAAAATCCGACAAGCGGCGCCCGGAAAGAGACAATGCCGTCAGACCGGGCCGCGTACAGTGCCCGTATGAGCGCCCTGGCCCTGCCCGCCCTCAGACCGGCTGTCCCGAGTCTGGCCGCCCTGAGTCTGGCCCTCCTGCTGGCTGCCTGCGGCAGCGCGCCGAGCGCCCCGCAAAGCGGCACCGGGACGACCACGCCGCCGAGCACCACCCCGACCCCCACGCCGACGCCGACCCCGGGCGACTCCACCCCCCCGACCGTGACCCTCAGCGCTGTGCAGGACGGCGCAGCCGTGAACCTCAGTGCCGCCACCAGCGACAACGTCGGCGTGAGCCGGGTCGAGTTCTACCGGGGCGGGGCGCTGATCTCGACCGACACCGACGCGCCCTATACCGCCAGCCTGCCGGTCAGCAGCGCCGACAACGGCAGCGTGAGCTTCACGGCCCGGGCCTACGACGCGGCGGGCAATGCCGGCTCGAGCAACGCGGCCCTGAACGTGTATGTGGCCCCGCCCACGACCACCCCGGTTCCCTCTCCCTCGCCCACGCCGGGCAAGACCCTGTATCAGGGCGTGTGGAGCTGGAGCGCCGCCGACCTCATGGGCAACGTGGTGGGCCAGGGCACGCTGATCCTGAACGGCGAGACGGCGGCTCAGGGCCGCACGCTGGCGACCGGGACCTACCGCACGGCGGCGGGCACCCAGAGCGGCTACGCGGGTCTGGGGCCGCTGCTGGGTGCTGGAACTCTCGACGTGGCCCTGACCGCCTCGGCCGATCCGGCCTCCACGGCCCTCTACCTGAGCGCTTCGGACAGTGACGGGAAACTGGACTCGCAGGGCGGGCAGGCCGTGTTCTCCGGTGCAGGGGCCATTCTCGACCGCGCGACGCAGCAACCCCAGCAACCGGTCGTGGTGACGCTGCGCCAGCTCTCGGCCGAGGTCCCGGCTCCGTAATCACCAGTGCGGCGGCCCCGGCGTCCTCCTTTCGCCAGACGATCCGCCGGGGGCCGCCGCTTGGCCTGGGGCCATGCTCCAGCCCATACGCCTGCTGCCTGTCCTCGTGGCCCTGTCGTGGTGCGCGGCCACGGCCCAGCTCCGCGCCGACCTGACCAGGGCGATCCCGTCCGGCCCGGCCATCCTGAAGGTCTTCGGCGGCCCGGACCTGCTGTTCCAGGCGACGACCCCCGGCCTGGGGGCCGTGACCACCAGCAAATTCAGCGCGGACGACCGGTGGCTGCTCAACATCGCCGACGGGCAGGGCTACGTGCAGCTCTGGAACGTCGCTGCCGGCCAGCGGGTCCGGACCTTCCTCGCGCCCTTTCCGCATATCGTGAACGCCGACTTCACACCTGACAGCCGGCATCTGCTGCTCAATTTTCGCGGCGAGCCGGGGACACTGGACGCCGAACCGGCCTTCTGGACGCTGGACCCGTTGCGCCCCGTGGCCCAGCTCAGCGACGCGCGCAGCGACGGCGAGAGCTACGCCCGCGAATCCGGCTACGACCGCTCGGTGTCGTTCAGCGCGGATGGGCAGCGGATGGTGTTCGCCCGCTCCGGGTCGTACAAAAAGACGGGTGACGTGTCCGTCTGGGACGCACGTTCAGGCACGCGTCTGGCCACCCTCTCCCGCCTACCCTATCCGGCAGGAGCGTTACAGACCGGCGGAGTCGGCATCGACGACGCCCGGCTGTCCCCCGACGGCCGGCGGGTTCTCGTGCTGTCCATTGACGGCCGACTAGCGGAATACGACGTGGACACTGCCCGTCTGCTGAACGTGCGGGGCCGGTTCACCAGCGAGCAGGTGGCGGCCCAGCTCGGCATCTTCGCCCGGACAGGCCGGTAGGCGGCAGGGGCAGCGCCCCCGAAGAAGCGCTCCCCCTGCCGTGCCGGCGCCGCTCAGTCGGCGGCCTGCTCCGCGCCGTCCTCGCCGTAGACCTCGATGACGCCCGCCGCGCCCATGCCGCCGCCGATGCACATGGTGATCAGCGCCTTGCCGCCGCCCCGGCGCCGCAGTTCGTAGATGGCGGTGGTCGCCAGCTTGGCTCCCGAGCAGCCCAGCGGGTGCCCCAGCGCGATGGCGCCGCCGTTGACGTTCATCTTGTCCTGGTCGAAGCCCAGTTCGCGCGCCACGGCGAGGCTCTGGGCCGCGAAGGCCTCGTTCAGCTCGATCAGGTCAATATCGGCAAGCGTCAGGCCGACCTGCTTGAGCACCTTGGGCACCGCCTTGACCGGGCCGATGCCCATCAGCTCGGGCTCCACGCCCGCCACCGCGAAGCCCAGGAATTTGGCGATGGGCTTGGCGCCCAGTTCCTGCGCCTTCTCGGCGCTCATGAGCAGGACGGCCGCCGCGCCGTCGGAAAAGGGGCTGGAGTTGGCTGCGCTGACACTGCCGGTGGCCTTGAAGGCCGGGCGCACCTTCGCCATGTCTTCCAGATTGGCGTCGCGGCGGATGAGTTCGTCCCGGCTGAACTCGACCGTCTCGGACTTGAGCTTGGTGCCGCGCAGCTTGTCCACGCGCACCGGTACGGGGACGATCTCGTCGTTGAAGCGGCCCGCGTCCTGCGCGGCGGCGGCCCGCTGGTGGCTGCGCAGCGCGAAGGCGTCCTGGTCGGCGCGGCTGACGCCGTACTTGGCGGCCACGTTTTCGGCCGTCAGGCCCATGCCGATGTAGGCGCCGGGGCGCTCGTCCACGAGTTCGGGGTTGGGGCTGGGGTTGTGGCCGCTCATGGGCACCATGCTCATGCTCTCGACGCCGCCCGCGAGCATCACGTCGGCCTGCCCGGTCTGGATGGCCGCCGCCGCCATGGCGATGGTCTGGAGCCCGCTGGAGCAGAAGCGGTTGACGGTCACGCCGCCCACCGAGTCGGGCATGCCGGCGCGCAGCGCGGCCATGCGGGCCACGTTCAGGCCCTGTTCGGCCTCGGGAATCGCGCAGCCCAGGTACACGTCCTCGACCTCGGCGGCGTCGATGCCCGCGCGCTTGACGGCCTCGTTCAGCACGAGGGCGGCGAGGTCGTCGGGGCGGGTGTTGGCGAGGGTGCCCTTCACACCCCGGCCGACCGGGGTCCGAACGGCGGAAACGATAACGGCGTCACGCATGGGGTTCTCCTTGGACTTGTACGCCGGGCAACACCCGGCGAATGAATGTTTCGAGTTGGGCGTCGTAGCCCCCAGGGTCGAGGTTCCAGCAGCGGATGTGCTTGGCCCCCTCGACCCGCCGGTACTCCACGAGGTCGGGGCGCGCGGCGGCCAGGGCGTCGGCCTGCCCGACCGGCACTGTGCGGTCGCGGGTGCCGTGCCACAGCATGACGGGCAGGGTAAAGCGCGGGGAGGCGCGCAACTGGTCCACCAGATCGAAGTCCTGGCCGCTGCGGCGCGTGACCAGCCACTCCACGAAGCGCCCGATGTGCGCGGCCATGAAGCCAGGAATGCCGAAGCGCTGCCCGTTGGCCCGGATCACGTCGCGCCAGTCGAGGACCGGGCAGTCGAGCAGCACGCCCGCCAGGGGCAGCGCCGCGCGCTCCGGACGCTGGGCCGCGCACAGGGCGATGTTGCCGCCCATCGAGAAGCCGTACAGCACCGCCCGCCTGTACCCCGCCCGCGCGGCCCACTCCAGCGCCGCGAGCACGTCCTCGGCCTCCTGGTCGCCCAGGCTGTGGAAGCCCTGGCCGACGCGCGGCGCGCCGTAGGCGTTGCGGAAGGTCACGAACACCGAGCCGACCCCACTGCGTCTCAGCGCGGGCAGCATCCGCAGGGCCTGCGCCCGCTGCCCGCCGTGCCCGTGGATGACGATGGCGACGGCGTCACGTTCGCCACCGACCGGCGGGACATGCCACGCGGGCATCTCCCCCACCGCAGTCGGCACCTTGAAATTCTGGAACGGAAGGCCGAGCTGCGCGGGCGTGCCGTTGTACACGAAGGTCGAGGCCCAGGCCACCGAGCCGTTGGGGACCACGCCCCGCTCCTCCAGGATGCGGCGGCGCACCAGCGTGCCCAGCAGTTGCGGCGGCCCCAGCAGGGCGTGGCCCCGGCTGGGGCGCAGCGGCACGATGCCGATGACCCCGCGCGAGAGCGTCTCGGGCGTGGCGGGCAGATACACGTCACCGCCCCGCCGCCCCACCGGCACGAACTCGCCCTTGATGCGCCGGGTCTTGGAGCGCAGGGTGATCTCGGCGCCCACCAGCGCCCCCGCGAGAATCGCCGCCGCGTAGCCCAGCGCGGCCCAGCCGGCGAGGCGGCGCGGAGGCACGGCGCGCAGGCGGGAAAGCAGGGAGGGCGTTCTGGGCATGGGGACTCCTTGGCGGGCGCGGCCTTCAGTTGCGCAGCGGCTTGCCGGTCTTGAGCATGTGCTCGATGCGCTGCTGCGTGCCCTTCTTGCCCAGCAGGGTCAGGAAGGCCTCGCGCTCCAGGTCGAGCAGATGCTGTTCGCTCACCTTGGCGGCGCGGTTGTTGCCGGTGCCGCCCGACAGCACGCGGGCGAGTTGCAGGCTGACCTCGTGGTCGTAGGGCGAGATGTACCCGCCCTCCTTCATGCCGTACAGCACGCTCTTGACGGCGGCGATGGCGGCGTCGCCCATCACGGGGATGTCCTGGCGCATCACGGGCTGCACGTAGTCGGGCGCGAGGTCCAGCACGGCGCGCTTGGCTTCTTCGAGCACGTGGTTCTTGTTCATCACGACCGTGTCGTGGTCGCGCAGGAACCCGAGCTTGCGGGCCTCCAGGGCCGAGGTGCTGACCTTGGCGGTGCCGATCAGCTCGAAGGCGCGCTGCACGGCCGGCAGCAGGGCCATGCCGAGCTGCTGCCCCGGCTGCTGCATGTCGGTAAAGCGCAGCAGCATTTCCTTGGTGCCGCCGCCGCCGGGAATCAGGCCCACGCCCACTTCGACCAGGCCCATGTACGTCTCGGCGCTCGCCACCACGCGGTCGGCGTGGATGCTGAACTCGCAGCCGCCGCCCAGCGCGAGGCCGAAGGGCGCCACCACGCAGGGGTGCGGCGAGAAGCGCATGGAGGTCGTGGCCGTCTGGAACTGCTTGATGGCGTCGTCCAGCTCGTCCCATTCTTCGGCCTGCGCCTGCGACAGGATCAGGGGAAGGTTGGCGCCCGCACTGAAGTTCTCGCCCTGGTTGCCCACGACCAGCCCGGCGTAGCCCATGCTCTGCACGAGCTTGTGGGCGTCCTGCACGGCGCGCAACTGGTCCTCGCCCAGCGCGTTCATCTTGGCGTGCCACTCGACGAGCAGCACCCCGTCGCCCAGGTCCACGACGCTGGCGCCCGCACGCTTCTTGACGACCTTGGTCGCGTCCTTCTTCAGGTCGGTCAGGATGAAATACGGCGCGGCGTAGGGGGTCGGCTCGCCCGCCGGGGTCACGGTCTCGCCGCCCGCGTAGAAGGCGTCCCTGCCGCTGGCCTTCATGGCGGCCAGCAGGGGCGGCAGCTCACGGCCCTCGGCTTCCAGGTTGGCGATGACGGTCTGGACGCCCAGGGTATCCATCGTCTCGAAGGGCCCCTGCTCCCAGCCGAAGCCCCATTTCAGGGCATTGTCGATGTCCTGGAGGCGGTCGCTGACATGCCCGGCCATCTTGGCGGCGTACCAGAACCCGTCGTTCATCACGCCGCGCAGGAAGTCGCCCTCCTTGCCCTCGGCCGCGTACAGCGCCCGCACCCGCTCGGCCAGCGGCCGGCCCTTGACGGCCTCGACGGCCGCCACCCTCACCTTGCCCCGGTCCTCGTAGGCCAGGGTGTCTAAATTCAGGGACAAAATCTTGGTCTTGCCTTTCTCGTCTTTGGTCTTCTTGTAGAACCCGCTGCCGGTCTTGTCCCCGAGGAACTTCTTGTCCTCGACGAGCGACCGGAAGGTGTCCGTCAGGCTGAAGTCCTCGTCGGCGGGGGTCGCCTTGTCCAGATCCGAGGCGACGTGGTAGATGATGTCCAGCCCCGACAGGTCGGCGGTGCGGAAGGTCGCGCTCTTGGCGCGGCCCAGCGCGGGGCCGGTGAGCTGGTCGGCCTCGTCCTGCGTGAGCCCGGCCGCCTGCATGTGCTGCATGGCCCGCACGATGCCGTACACGCCGATGCGGTTGGCGACGAAGCCCGGCACGTCGTTGGCGACGACGATGCCCTTGCCCAGCGTGGCTTCGGCGAACGAGCTGAAGGCGCGCAGGATCTCGGGATCGGTCTGCGGGGTCGGGATGACCTCCAGCAGGTGCAGGTAGCGCGGCGGGTTGAAGAAGTGCGCGCCCACGAAGCGCCGCTGAAAGGCCTCGGAGCGGCCCTCGATCTGGAGGTGCATCGGGATGCCCGAGGAGTTGCTGGAGATGATGGCCGTCTTCTTGGCGACCGGCTCGACCTTCGCCCACAGGTCGCGCTTGGCGTCGAGTTTCTCGATGATCGCCTCGACGATCCAGTCGGCGCCCCCGAGTTTCTTGAGGTCGTCTTCGAGGTTGCCGGGCGTGATCAGGGCGGCGCGCGCGGGGTCCATGAAGGCGGCGGGCCGGGCCTTGAGGGCCCGCTGGATGCCCTGTTTGGCCAGGAAGTTCCGGTCCGGGTTGTCCGGCAGCACGATGTCGAGCAGGGTGACGGGAATGCCGGCGTTGGCGAGCTGCGCGGCGATGGCGGCGCCCATGACGCCCGCGCCGATCACGGCCGCCTGCTGGATGCGGTGGGGTTGAAGCTTCATCTGACCTCCGGCGGGTGGGAAATTTAAATTAGACTCGGTCCAAAGTTTAGAGGCTCCCCCCGGGTTTGTCCACTGGCGGCGCCGGCCACGTGGCCGCCCGACCCGAGATGAGAAGGCGGTCTACGAACGGACAGCCTGCCTTCTCATGCCCGGAAAACAGTTCGGCGGAGGGCGGCTTATAGTGGAGGACAAGCCCCTGAATTGTTGACGGCTTCCGTCGGTGGGTGGAACCGACTGACCCGCAGGCACCCCTGCCCTGTACCTCGGCCTGGGTGCCCGCTTTCTGTCGGCAGTGGCCCGGGCGACTCAGCCGATGAACTGTTTGACCACGAATACGAGTGCCAGACCCGCCAGCGCCGCCAGCGCGGCGGCGCTCAGGCGGCGGTCCCGCTTCCATGCGGCCACGGCGACCCACAGGGCGGCCAGGACCGGCACCGCGCCGACCCAGGCGACCCCCCAGACCGCCACGCGCGGAAAGAACAGGCCCAGCGCCAGCACCGTGACGGCCACCCAGAAGCCGGCCGGATACAGCCAGTCGGGCAGACCGGCCAGCTCGCTGCGGTCCTGGGCCGGGGCCGCCGGGGAGCGGGACTCGGGAGCGCTCACAGGTGCACCCAGTATTTCCAGAGCAGTTGCCCGGCCGTGAAGATCAGCAGGAGGCTGAAAAACAGCTTGAGCTGCGCGGCGGGAATGCGGCTTTGCAGCCCGGCCCCCGCCCGCGCCCCGATGAGGACCCCCAGCGCCACGGCCCCCGCCAGCGGCAGGTCGAGCAGCCCGCCGGCCTGATACACGAGCGCGTTGCCCACCGCCGTCAGGCCCATGATGAAGGTCGAGGTGGCGATGGCCTGCCGGATGGGCACGCCCGCCATGAGGTTGAGCACCGGCACCTGTACCGTGCCCCCGCCGATCCCCAGCAGGCCGCTCATGACCCCCGCGAAGGTCATGGCCGGGGGCACCAGCCGTGAGGGCTCGCGCTCGGCGTCCACCCGCTTGAGCCCTCGCAGCAGGTTGTAGGCCGAGTACAGCAGCAGCGCCGAGAACACGGTCGCCACCACACGCGCCGGCAGCACCAGCCCCAGGAAGCTGCCGGCCGCCCCACCGACGATGGTGTAGGGCGAGAGCAGGTAGCCGGTGCGGGCGCGCACGAGGCCCTGGCGCAGGTAGCTGGCCGCGCCACTCAGACCGACCGCCAGCACGCCGATCTGGCTGATGGCGACCGCCTGAGCGATCGAGATGTCGCGCCCGAAGTGCGGCAGCACGAATTCCAGCGCGGGCACGACCACCACGCCGCCCCCCAGCCCCAGGATGGCCCCCAGCACCCCGGCCAGCAGGCCGATGGCGAGGACCGCGAGCGTCACTGCCGAAATCAAGACCCTCTCACGCCGCCGAGGCTAACACGGCCGCCACCGGAAGAACGTTTCTCTGACGGCGATGTCACGGCCTGAGCACGTGCCGCCTGCCGCTGGACGACCCTTCGACATCAGCCGAAGCCCGACTGACCCGCCAGGATTTCTGAGCAGATCGCGAGCACTCCTGAGCACTCCTGAGCAGATGCCGCACGCAGCTCGCCCGATGAGCGGAGATGCCCCTCGCAGCCGTCAGGCCTCGGGGACCGGGCTTAAAGTTCCGGCCCGTCACGGTCAGGTGAGACGAAAATTTTCATGCTGTCTTCACGACAATCTCAACTTCGGGGTCTGCCTCTGCCGGCCCACGCCGCTTCTCCTCTTCTACTCCGAGGTCCATCATGTTGCGTTCTTCCCTGCTCCTCTGCTCTGGCCTGCTGCTACTCGTCGCCACCTCCCCTGCCCAGGCCCAGGACCTCACCACCCTGCGTATCCTGGCTCCCGCGACCGCCGGGGGCGGCTGGGACAACACCGCGCGCGCCATCGCCGACACGCTGAAAAAGGAGGGGCTGCGCGACAAGGTCGAGGTCTACAACGTGCCGGGCAAGGCCGGGACCGTGGGCCTGGCCGACTTCGTGAAGCTGCGCGGCCAGCCCAACCAGCTCATGATGACGGGCTTCGTGATGGTCGCCGGGATTCCGGTCAACGGCGCGAACTACGACCTCTCGGCCGACGTGACGCCCATCGCCCGACTGACCACCGACTACGAGGTCTTCGTGGTGCCGGCCAACTCGCCCTACCGCACGGTCGAGGACCTCATCGCGCGCTTCCGCGCCAGTCCCGGCAGCATCCGCTTCGGGGGCAGCAGTGCGGGGGGCAGCGGCCAGATCGCCGTGTCCAAGCTGGCGCAGGAACTCAAGATTTCGACCGCGCAGGTGCGCTACGTCCCCTCGGCGGGCGGCGCGCAGGCGACCAAGGCGATGCTGGGCGGCGAACTCGACGTGGTGAGCGCCGGCTACAGCGAGGTGGACGACCTGATCCGCAGCGGGCAGGTGCGCGGACTGGCGATCTCGGCCCCCGAGCCGGTCGAGGGGATCAACCTGCCGACCTTCGTGGACAAGGGCCTGGACGTGGACGTGTCGAACTGGCGCGGCATCGTGGCCCCCACCGGCCTGACCGAAGCGGCGCGCACGCAGCTCGTCCTGATGTTCACCCGCATGTCGCGCACGGCGACCTGGCAGCAGCAGCTCGCCCAGAACAAGTGGAGCCCCTATTTCGCCTCCGGGGACAACTTCACCAGATTCATCCGCTCGCAGCGCGGGTACGTGAACAACCTGCTCAGGGAACTGAACATCAAGACCAACTGAGGCTGGCCGCGAAACCCCCCTGCCCGGTCGTCTGCCCGGCGCCGTCCACCCAGAGGGTGCGGTGGGCCTCGGGCAGGTACGGAAACTCGGCGCTGGCGAGCTGCGCGGCCAGGACCCCACCCGGCACGGCGTGGGCGCGGCCCAGATTGCGCGCCCCCAGGTCGCCGGGCTGCGGCTGGAACACCGCCAGGGTGGTCAGCGCGCCGTAGTCCAGCCCCAGGCCCAGCACCATGCGCCGAGCGTCGCGCCGCAACCCCGTGGCGTCCCAGACGACCTTTCCGCCTCGCCGCAGCGCCGCGCGCAGGGCTTCTCTGGCCGCCTGCATGACCTGCCCGTTCATGGACTGGTCGGCCCGCCGGCCGGTCAGCCGGGCGCGCAGGTCGTCGAGCGACACGACCTCGTGGTCCGGCAGGGTGCCGGCGATCCAGGTGCTCTTGCCCGAGCCGCTGGGGCCGCACACCACCACCAGCTCGGCAAAGCCGCGGCGGGCGCGGTAGGCGCGGGCCACGGCCTCCTCGGGCGTCTGGATGCGGCCGGCCTCGTGGTCGAGGAGGCCCTGACCCAGCGTGCGGTCCAGCAGGGCGGGCGGCGCGCCCGGCAGCGCGGCCCCGACCACCTCTGCCCAGGCCCGGTACGGATCGGCAGCGTCCCAGAGGCCATAGTCCTGCGCCTGCATGCGGAACAGTTCGAGGTCGTCCAGACGCCCGGCCTGGCCCTCGCCCACACGGCCGCGCAGGTCGGCCTGCTCCAGCAGGTACAGCAGCGGCAGGCGCACCTGCCGGACCAGGCGGCGATAGGCGGCGGGGGCGCCGGCCTCCAGCACACGCGGCACGTCGTGGTGGTGCCCGACCAGGGCGAGCACGTCGCGCAGGACCGGAGGCGGCAGCCCCAGTTCCGGCAGGCGATAGGCCAGATACGAGCGGCCCCGGTCGGCGTGACGCGGCGAGATCAGGTGCATTCCGTCTCCCTCGCCCACGTCCCCGGCGAGCCGGGTGGTGAGCGCCTTGCCGATGTCGTGCAGGGCCGCCGCGAGCAGGAGGGTCAGGCGCTCGTCGGGAGCCAGGGCCTCGGCGTCGGCCAGGCGCGCCGCCTCCGCGAACACCAGGGCCGTGTGGCGCGCCACGTCGCCCTCGGCGTGCCAGCGCGGGTCCTGCGGGGTGTGTTCCAGCCGCGCGAGCAGCGGCAGCACGTCGGCCAGCGCCCGCATGAGGTCGGGGACCGTGGGGAGGTCGGGGCTCCGGAGGGCCTGCACTTCGGGTCTCACGACGGTCTCCTCAGGCCGTTGGGCACGGCCGGGCGGTGCATCCAGTGCCCGTCCGTCTGGACATGCCCGGCCCGGACATATTTGGCGACATGGTCGGCGAAGGCCTCGTGGGCAAACCCGGCCACCGTGCGGACCACGTAGCCCTCGGTGGTCTGCGGGTCCACCGGCAGGGCGCGCACCAGCGCCTCGTCCCAGGGGCCCCGGTACAGTTCGCGTGGGGTGGGCACCCCCAGGGTCCGCGCCCAGGTCAGGGTGTCGTCCCAGGCCAGGGCCGTTCCCGTCTCGTCCCAGACACTGAACAGGTAGAAGTACCCTTCCAGATCGGTGTAGGCCAGCGAGTGCCGGGCATAGAGGTTCTCGCCGCAGACCCGCCAGCCCTCAGGAATCAGGTAGCCGGCGCGGC
Source organism: Deinococcus gobiensis I-0 (assembly GCF_000252445.1). GTDB lineage: Bacteria > Deinococcota > Deinococci > Deinococcales > Deinococcaceae > Deinococcus > Deinococcus gobiensis. The sequence goes on from NC_017790.1 coordinate 2,383,568, forward strand.
CGTGCAGCCCGCCGACCCAGGCCCGCGACGGATGGGGCCGGGGGTCCAGCGACCGGGCGTGCAGGCCCTGGCGATCGAGGGTGGTGTTTTCGCCGTCGAGCTTCTCGGTGACGACCACCTCCTGCCCCGCGAACTGCCCAGCCTGCCCGAGCCGGGTGTCGTCCTGGGCCACGCCGGGCGACCAGGGCAGGTGGGGGGTACGGGGATATTTGCGGCGCATGGTCAGGGTACTCCTGGGCGCAGACTAGTGCGGTGGGGGCGCCGCCGGTAGCGCCGTCCGGCCTGTCGCCACCTGCGCCAGTTGGCCTAGGCTGGGGCATAGGGGCAGACTCTCGGCCCCCCTCTCTGCCCCTGCTTTCCCAGCCCTACGAGAATTCTTCGCCCGTCTCCTTCTTCGCGTAGGCGTCCGAGATGAGCTTGAGGCTCAGGTCGAGGCCGTCGGCCGTACGGCGAGGGGCCACGGGCGTGACCACCAGCCCCTCACGGATGTGCAGCTCCCGGCCCGAGACCGTCTCGGGGCCGTCCCGCAGGGCACGCAGCGCCGTCTCGTCGAAGGGCCCCTCGTACAACACCGGGACCGCCTGGGCGGTGAACCACGCCGGCCACTCGGCACGCGGAAGCTGTCGCCCCGCGAGGACCAGCTTGAAGACGAGCACTGCCGGTTGCCGCTGCCCGTACGAGAACCCTTTCTGGACCGGCACGACCTCGCCGAAGACCTGAAGCTCGCCCGCCGGGAAGGCCGCGTCGGCGGCGGCGAAAAGCCCCGTGCAGCGCGCGGCCTGCCAGTACACGTTGGTGTCCGACGGCCTGAGGCCCAGGCCCCGGCGCGACAGTCCCTTGGACGTGACCCACCATCCGCCGTCCGCCGCTCGGAAGTACACGCCCTGCGTGCCGTGCAGTTTCTCGGTGGCGGTCACCGGCTCGCCGGGCCGGAACTCGCCCGCGTAGATGCCGAACTGTTCCACGTCGTGGTGGCGGTAGTCGGTGGCCTGAGGCAGTGGCGTCACGTCGCCGGCCATGCTGACCGGAATGGGCGGCTCCCAGAAGGTGATGCCCAGGCGCGCGGCGAGGTCCTCGCCGAAGGGCAGCTCGTCCACGTCCGGCAACGCCAGGACCACACCCTGCGAACGCTCTCCGCGCAGACGCACCGCACCGACACGGTTCTTCTCCGGGCCGTGCAGGTAGGACACCCCCGTCTCGGCGTTGACGTAGCGGCCGGTCAGCTCGGGCGGCAACACGGCCCGTTCGGGCGCGATGACGATGGGGTCGCCGTCCGCATACTCGCCCCGGCGCACCACGAGTTGGAAGGACGCGACCTTGCACAGCTCCAGGCGTTCGGCGTTGGGGTGGGGAAAGAGGCGGGCGCGGTCCTTGATGACTTGACGTTCGGCCATAAGCGTTCTCCTGGGCAGCCTCCAGAGCTGCCGGCAGGCAGGTTACGCGGCCAGGCCAGGCCAGGACATCGGCCAGATGGGCAGCCCCGAGCAGGCCAGGTGGCCCAGCAATAGAACAGAAAAAACCGCGCTTCAGGCGCGGTTTTTCTTGGTGGAGGCTTAGGGATTCGAACCCTAGACCCTCCGCTTGCAAAGCGGATGCTCTCCCGCTGAGCTAAGCCCCCTCAGCGCCGACGAGCTTAGCAGAGGTCCCGCGACTTGGCAAGTCGCCCTCCGGCGGCCCCCACACCCGGGCCGCATCCGGGCACGCGGTTTTTCCCCTATCGTGGGGGGCGTGACAGGGTTTGGCGCAGCGGAAACAGACGGTGAAGTGAAGACTAAAGACGTGTTGATCTATGGACTGGGGCGCAGCGGGCGGGGGGTCGCGCGCTTTCTGGCCGGCGAGGGCGTGCGCGCCGAGTGGCACGACGCGCAGCCCACGGCGCAGGACGAGACCCTGATGGCCGAACTGGGCCACACCCGGGGCGAGCCACGCGGAAATTACCGCACGGTGGTGGCCGCGCCCGGGGTACCCATCGACCATCCTGACCTGCTGGCGCAGCGCAGCGCCGGCGCAGAGATCGTGGGTGAGGTCGTGCTGGCCGCCCGCGCCCGGCCCCGATTACCGATGGTCGGCGTGACCGGCACGGCGGGTAAAGGCGGCACGACGGTCCTCATCGCCCACCTGCTGCGCGGAAGTGGCCTGAACGCCCGCGAGGGAGGCAATATCGATCCGCCTCTCCTCGATGTGGTAGACGAGGCCGAGGTCGCCGTCGTGGAGCTCAGCAGCTTTCAGCTCGAGCGCGTGCCGGGGCTGCGGCTGCCGGTGGCGGTCGTCACGAATCTGGGCACCGATCACCTCGACCGCCACCGCACGGTGGAGGCCTACCACGCCGCCAAGCTGAACATCACGGCCGGGCAGCAAGCGGGCGACGTGCTGGTCGTCCCACAAGGACTGGAGATCGCCACCCGCGCCGAGCGCCGATCCTTCTCGGCCGCGCACATCGCCCTGGCGAACGGAGCGGCCGTCCTTGACCCGGCCGAGCTGCATCCCGGCATCCACCCCGCCAACGCCGCCGCCGCCGTGCTGGCCGCCGAAGCGCTGCTGGCGCACCTGGGCCGCGTGGCCGACCCGGACACCCTGGCGCAGGCGCTGTGCTCGGCGCGGCCGGTCGGCGGGCGCTTCGAGACGGTGGCACGTGTGGGCGAGGTCGCCTTCATCGACGACAGCATCGCCACCCGCACGCTCGCCGTGCAGGCCGCGCTGGAACGGGCCACCCCGCCCATCGCCTGGCTCGTCGGCGGGCGCGACAAGGGCGCGGAGTTGGAACCGCTGCTGAGTGCCGCGCAGGGCCGGGTCACCCGGGTCATCGCCTTCGGGCAGGACGGCGAGGCGCTGGCCAGGCAACTGGGCCTGCCCTTCACGGCGGTCCGGGGTGAAGGCGGCGACGAGGTCATGGCGAACGCGGCGCGCGCCGGCCTGGAGGCGCTGGGCGGTCCCGGGCAGAGCGGCACGGTGCTGCTGGCCCCCATCGGCACGAGCTTCGATCTGTTCACCGACTACAAGGCGCGCGGCGAGAGCTTTCGCCGGGCGGCCCTGGCCCTCGCGGCGGAGGTGGAGGCGTGAGTGTCCAGCTTCTCGTCGCGCAACTGCTCCTCATCACCCTGGGCCTCATAGGCGTGGCCGCCGCACGCCCGCAGCTCATCGTCGATCATGGCAGCAAGGCAGTCCTGGCGATCCTTGTGACCTTCCTGGTCGCCCGCCTCAAGCCGCGCACCTTCCTCAAGGCCGGTACGGTGTTCTGGGGCGTCACGCTGGTGCTGCTGATATTGGTGCTGGTCATCGGCGTGGGTACGGAAACCAGCCCGGGCACCCGCCGCTGGATCAATATCGGTATCCGCTTCCAGCCCTCCGAACTCGCCAAACTCGGCCTGATCCTGCAACTGGCCTCGTTCTTCTCGCGCCGGGGCGTGCAGCACAAGCTCCTGAGCGCCACGGGCATGATCGTCTTCACGACGCTGCTCGTCATCCTGGAACCCGACCTGGGCACCAGCGTCCTGACCTTCGGGCTGGGCATCATCCTGATGTACGCGGCGGGCGTGCGCATCAGCAACATCAGCGGCTTCCTGCTGTCGCTGGGGCTGGTGTCCATTCCCTTCATCAGCCTCTATCTGGAGCGCCACCCCTACATCCTCGAACGCTGGTTCGGTCACCGCAACCGCGACGAGACGCTGCCCCAGGGCCTCGACCAGATCGGCATGGCGCACCGCGACCTCAATTTCGGCGGCTGGTGGGGCCACGGTCCCGACGGCCTGCGCTGGGACTATTTCGCGGCCCACACCGACATGGTCGTGGCGGCCGTGGGCTTCAGCACCGGGCTGCTGGGCGTGGTCATGCTGCTGTTCGCGTACTGGCTCATCGTGTCCTCGGCATTGCAGGTCGCGCAGCTCGCCTCGCGTATCCGGCCCATGACGCCCGAGGTCCACGGCGCGAGCATCCTCGCCATCGGCTGCATGTTCATGATCGTGGGGCAGGCCTTCGTGAACCTCGCCGTGGCCGCCGGCATCTTCCCGGTGACGGGCGTGCCGCTGCCGCTGGTCAGCTACGGCTTTTCCAGCATGCTGACCATGAGCGTCGCCCTGGGCGTGATCCACTCGGCGCTGCGCCACGTGCGCGAGCAGCTGCCCCAGGAAAACAACGCCGCCGACCTGATGCCCATGCCTGCCGACGACTGAGCCGGCCCAACAAAGAACCCCACCGGCCCGGCAGGCGGTGGGGTTCTTGCTGTCCGCAAGGGGCAATGTTGAATAGAAAAGAACGCCAGCCTGCTCTGCTGCGCCGTCTTATCCGCTCGTCCAGACCGCCCCAGAAACGCAAAACCCCCCGGCACAGGCCAGGGGGTCGGGGGTGCCGGGGCTTCAGCGCTTGCTGAACTGGGGCGCGCGGCGGGCCTTCTTGAGGCCGTACTTCTTGCGCTCGACTTCGCGGGGGTCGCGGGTCAGCAGGCCACGGGGCTTGAGCTGGGCGCGGAAGTCGGGGTTGACCTTCAGCAGGGCGCGGGCGATGCCGAGCTTGATGGCGTCGATCTGGCCGGTGGGGCCGCCGCCCGTGACGGTGATCACAGCGTCGTAACGGCCGGCGGTGCCGGTTTCACGGAACGCCTGGAGGGCGTGGAAGGCGCGCAGCAGACCCAGGAAGTAGGTCTGGAATTCCTTGCCGTTCACCACGATCTTGCCTTCGCCAGGGCGCAGGAAGACGCGGGCGACGGCGGCCTTGCGGCGGCCGGTGCCGTAGAACTGTTCAGGTTGGTTGACGGCCATGCTTACTTGACCTCCAGGGTCTGGGGCTTCTGGGCAGCGTGGGGGTGGGTTTCACCCGCGTAGACCTTCAGGCGGCTGTGCATCGCGCGGCCCTGACGGCCCTTGGGCAGCATGCCGAACACGGCGTGCTCGATCACGCGCTCGGGGTGCTTGGCCAGCGCCTGGCGGGCGGTTTCGGTCTTGAGGCCGCCCTGGTAGCCGGTGTAGCGGGTGTAGACCTTGCCGTCGAGCTTGTTGCCGGTCAGGGCGACCTTCTCGGCGTTCAGCACGACCACGAAATCGCCCTGGATGATGTTGGGCGTGAAGTCGGGGCGGTGCTTGCCACGGATGCGGCTGGCGATCAGGGTGGCGAGGCGGCCCAGCGGCACGTTGGTCGCGTCGACCACGACCCAGTTCTGCTCGTCGTTTTTGGGGATATAGGTTTTCACCGTAAAACTCCGTCGGGGATTGGGATTTTGGGGTTCGACACGCCCCGCGAGCAACCGGGGGGAAACTGCGTGCGTGTCCGGGTCGCCTGCCCGGTCATCCCGGCTCTACCAAGCACGAGACACTAAAGGCAAGTGTACCAGAGATTTTGCTCAGGGGGCAAGCGGCGCAGTCCCGCCCGGCGAGGATTCACCCCTTCGCAGCGCCGCCCAGCAGGAAACGCAGCGCCGCCGGCAGCCGCGCCGCCCATGCCGACTCGTGGTGGATGGCCTGCGGGTCGGCCAGGAACGCGACCCGCTCGCTCATGCCTTTCTCGCGCAGCAGCTCGGCCAGGGCGTGGGCGTCGCGCACGTAGGCCTTGGCACGCTCCGGCTGTTCGCTCTCATGGCCCCCCACATCCACCCAGACGCGCCCCGGGGGCGTGGGCGAGCGCCGCGCCTGCGCCAGCGAGAAGTCGCCGCCGGTCCAGAAGGCCGGGCTGAGCAGCCCCGCGTGCCCGAACACGTCCGGGCGCGTGAGCAGGGCGTGCAGGCTGACCACCGCGCCCATGCTGCTGCCGACCGTCACGGTGTATTCCGGCTCCGGGCGGGTCCGGAACGAGCTGTCCACGAGTGCCTTGACCGTGTCCACGAGGTAGGCGACGTAGGCATCGGCCCCGCCCCCCTCCGGCAGATCCGGGGCCGGGATGGCGGCCGGGCTGTACTCGAAAAAGCGCCGCTCGCCGCCGTGCGGGACCCCGATGGCGATGGCCTCCAGGCCCTCCCCCGCCAGCCGGGTCAGGGTCTCGTCGGCCTCCCACTCGCCGCTGTTGCTCGTCGCCGCGTCGAACACGTTCTGGCCGTCGTGGAAGTACACCACCGGATAGCGCCGCTCCGGCTCGTCGTGATACGAGGGCGGCAGCCATGCCAACGCGGTGCGCGGGGTGTGCTGCGCGTCGCTCAGGTCAGGCCACTCCAGCAGTGTGCCGGTGACGGTGTTGCCCTCCTGCACCGCATAGGGCCGCCAGCTCATTCGCCGGTCTCGGGCGAGAGGACCTCGGCGAGGTAGTCCATCGCCAGCCGGTAGCCCGTGAAGCCCAGACCGCTGATCTTGCCCCGGCACACCGCCGCCGTGACCGACTTGTGCCGGAATTCCTCGCGGGCGTCCACGTTGCTGATGTGCACCTCGACCACCGGCAGCGGCTGCCCGGAGATCGCGTCGCGCAGCGCGTAGCTGTAGTGCGTCAGCGCGCCGGGGTTGATGACGATGCCGGTGAAGCCCTGCTCCTGCGCCTCGTGGATCCATTCGAGCAGCTGGCCCTCGAAGTTGCTCTGGCGGCAGGTGACGGCCACGCCCAGCTCGGCGCCCCAGGCCTCGCACTGGCGCTCCAGGTCTTCGAGCGTCTGTGCGCCGTACACCCCCGGCTCGCGCAGGCCGAGGCGATTGAGGTTCGGGCCGTTCAGGACGAGGAACATGCTTCAGGATAAGGGGAAGCGGCCGGAGACACCGCCCACCCGGCCGGTCAGGCGCCGTGTCCCCCCTGGGTGCGCCGCACGTCCTCGAGCCAGCCCGTGAACTCTTCCCGGAGTACGTCTTCCGTCACCCGCGCCAGGTAGGGCTGGCCGAGGTCCCGCAGCAGCACGAAGCGCACGCCCTGAGCGTCGGCCTTCTTGTCGCGGGCCATATAGGGGGCCACGGCGTCGTAGGTCAGGGCGGGCAGGGGCGTGGGCCGCTGCCAGCGCAGGAAGGCCAGGGTGTGGGCGCTCAGGTCTGCGCCGCCCTGCGCGCGGCTCAGGCGGGCGGCGTAGTGCATGCCGTAGGCGACCGCCTCGCCGTGCGAGACGGCGTGGTCGGTCACCGCCTCCAGCGCGTGCGCGAGCGTATGCCCGAAGTTCAGGAAGGCGCGCTCGCCCTGCTCGGTGAGGTCGCGGGTCACGACGCCGGCCTTGACGGCGACGGCGTCGGCCAGCGTGCCCTCCAGCAGCGCGCCGCCGGGCCGGAACTCGGGGTCCAGCACGCGCGGCAGCAGGCTCGGGTCGCTCATCAGGCCATGCTTGAAGGCCTCGGCCGCCCCCTCACGGAACACGGCGGGCGGCAGGGTCGCCAGGGTGCCCGTGTCGCACCACACGGCGCGCGGCGGCCAGAAGGCCCCGACCAGATTCTTGCCCTCGGGCAGGTTGACGCCGGTCTTGCCGCCCACCGCCGCGTCCACCATGCCCAGCAGCGTGGTCGGCAGGGTGTAGAAGGCCACGCCGCGCAGGTAGCTCGCCGCGACGAAACCCGCGAGGTCGGTCGCCGCGCCGCCGCCCAGGCCCACGACCGCCCCGTCGCGCGGAATAGCCGCCGCCGCGAGCCGCGAGAGCACCCCGGCCATGACCGCCAGCGTCTTGCAGTCGTCGCGGGCGGGCACGGCGACCGTCACCACCGGCCGCAGCCGCGCCTGCACCCGCGCCACGAACTCGGGCGGCAGATCCTCGGGGTGGATCAGGGCGACGTGGCGCTGCGGCACCTCCAGCGTGTCCAGCAGGCCGGGGCCGACCGTGACCGTGTAGGGCGGCGCACCGCCACCGGCCCCGACCTCAATCCGCCGCACGGCTCGTCCAGTCGCTCGGCGCATGGAGGTCCGACCAGTGCCACAGGCGCTCGATGACCTCGGCCACGATCTCCTCGGAGGGACGGCCGTCGCTGTGGACGTGGATGGTGCCCTGGCGGTAGACCCCCTCGCGCTCGTCCATCAGGGTGCGGATGCGCGCCAGGGGGTCGGGGGCGCTCAGGAGGGGCCGGTCGCTGTGCTTGGTGCGCTGGTAGACCGTCTCGGGCGTGGCCCACAGCACGACCACCGGACCGCGCTCCAGCAGCGAACGGCGGTTTTCCTCGTGGATGAAGGTGCCGCCTCCCAGGCTGATGACCGCGTGGTCCAGCCGCGTCACGCGCCCCACCACCTCGCGCTCGCAGGCGCGGAAGTACCCTTCGCCCTCCTCGGCGAAGACTTCGGGGATACTCTTGCCCACCACACGGGTAATGAGCTTGTCGGTATCCACGAAATGCAGCGCCAGCGCCCGGCTCAGCTCCCAGCCGATACGGCTCTTGCCGGTGCCCATGAAGCCTGCCAGCGCCACCCAGCTGACCGGGCGTTCGATGAGGCCCGTCGTTGACATGTCGGAGAGTCTAGACGAATCGCCCGCCCCCGACATGACGGCCGTTACAGGGAAAGCCTGAAGGTCGGCCGCGGCCTGCGTCTGGGCCGTCAGCTCGTCACGCAATGCGCGCTCGACCTCGGCCCCCAGCGTGGCCGGCGGAGAAACGGGTGCGCCGCCGGGCATCCGCAGGTCCACGGCGCTCAGTACGCCCCGGAAAAGGCCCGCGCCGCCGCGACCCGTTCCTGAAGCTCGGGCAGGGTGTCGCCGCCGAACTTTTCGAGCACCGCCTCGGCCAGCACCCAGCCGATCACGCACTGGAGGATGACCCCGGCGGCGGGCACGGCGGTCGTGTCGCTGCGCTCGCGGGCCGCGTCGGAGGCCTCGTGCGAGACGACGTTCACGGTCGGCAGCGGCTTCATGAGGGTGGCGATGGGCTTCATGGCGACCCGCACGATGAGTTCCTCGCCGTTGGTCATGCCCGCTTCCAGGCCGCCCGCACCGTTGGTGTCGCGGGCGTAGGTGCCCCCTCTGTAGTACACCGCGTCGTGGACGCTGCTGCCCGGCTTCACGGCGTTCTCGAAGGCCCGGCCGATCTCCACGCCCTTCATCGCCTGCACGCTGAGAGCGGCCTGCGCGATCTTGCCGTCGAGCTTGCGGTCGTAGTGCACGAACGACCCCAGGCCCACCGGCAGCCCCCGGAAACGCACCTCCAGGATGCCGCCCAGGGTGTCGCCGTCCTTCTTGGCCTGGTCGATCCGCTCACGCATCTGCTCGGCGGCGTCGGCGTCGGGGGTCCGCAGGTCGCTGTCCTCGATGGCCTCCAGCGCGTCCCACGAGAAGGCCTGGCGCGTCTCGATGCCCGCGAGGCTGGAGACGTAGTTGGCCCCCTCGATTCCCAGTTCGGAGAGCAGCTTGAGGGCCACGCTGCCCACCGCCACGCGCGCCGCCGTCTCGCGGGCGCTGGCACGCTCCAGCACGTCGCGCAGGTCCTTGTGGCGGTACTTGATGCCCCCCGTGAGGTCGGCGTGGCCGGGACGGGCGTCGGTGAGGGCCTTCTTGCGCGGCTCGCCGCCGCTCTCGGGCGACATGATTTCGGTCCAATTGCGGTGATCCTTGTTGGCGATGGCCAGCGTGATCGGCGCGCCCGTCGTGCGCCCGGCCCGCACGCCGCTCAGGATCTCGGCCTCGTCGGATTCGATGACCATGCGCCGGCCCCGGCCGTAGCCGCCCTGGCGCTTTTTGAGCCAGGGGTCGATGTCGGCCTTGCCCAGCGGCAACTGCGACGGCAGCCCCTCCAAGATGGCCGTCAACTGCGGCCCGTGCGATTCTCCGGCGGTCAGGTACCTCATCCCCGGACTCTAGCGCCGCACCTGTGGCCGCCTATGCGGGCTGCCCACACAGCCCGGCAGAAGAGGGCGGGCACCCCCGTCTCCGGAGATGCCCGCCCGCGCCAGAGACCCTTCAGCGCACGATGTTGCCCGTGATGATCACCAGCAGCTGCGTCTGGGTACGGGTGGTGCTCTGCTTCCCGAAGGCCGCGCCGATGACCGGCAGGGTACTCAAGAAGGGCACGCCGCTGTTCGTGCGGGTCTCGTTGGTGCCCATCAGGCCGCTCATCAGGACGGTTTGACCATTCTTGAAAGTGATGGTGCTCTGGGCCTCACTGTTGGTGAAGTTCAGGATGTTGGGCACGCCAGACGTCGGGATGTCACCCGGCTGGTTGATCTGTCCACGCACGCGGAGGGTGACCGTACCGTCGGGCGACACCTGTGGATCGAAGAAATCCAGGTTCACGCCGTAGTCGATCTGCCGGATGATGTTGCCGGCGCTCGACGGCACCGTGATTTCCAGTCGGCCCCCGCTCTTGATATTGGCCGCCGCATTGCTCGAAGCGTTCTGTGCCCCGCTGGCCGAGGTCAGGGAGCGCTGCCCGCTCTGCATGGAAATGCTGCCGTCGTAGACGCGCTTGGTCAGGTTCTGGTTTTCCAGGGCGGTGAGCGTCGGGAAGATGTTGAAGCCCACCAGACTGCGCGTGGGATCGAAGGCCGCGCCCAGGCCGCCGCTGCCCACCGAGACGTTGAAGCCCCCGAAGCCCACCTTCCAGTCGAGGCCCAGTGTACGCAGTGCCTGGTCACTGACCTCCTGAATGCGCACCTGCACGTTGATCTGCGGCACGACCTGATCGAGCTGGGGGATCAGATCGGCGATCTGCGAGACCTGGGCGGGTGAGCCGCGTACGATGATGCTGTTGGTGCGGCGGTCGGCGATGATGGTCGCGCCGTTGCCGGTCTGAGCCGCCGTCGCTGCGGCCGTTGCGGCCGCCGCCGCCGCCGCCACCTGACTCGCCTGCCCTGCGCTCGTCGAGGTGGTCGGTACGGTGACGGTCACCGCGTTGCCGTTGGCGTCGGTGGCGTTGACCGGTACGTTCGCCAGGGGCTGGGCCACCGGGGTCAGGTCGCGCGCCAGGGTGCCTTCCAGGGTGGCCTTGACCTCCTCGGCGCTGGCGTTCACGAGCTGGAAGACGCGCTGCACGGTCTGGGCACTCGCCGCGACGACCGTCTCGCGGTCCACCTGTCCCAGCAGCCCCAGGGCAGCGTCGATCTGGTTCTGCGGACCGGTCAGGACGAGCTGCCCGGTCTGTCCGACCGGCGTCACCCGCAGGTTGGGGTACTGGGCCGCCAGCAGGGAGCTGATGTCAGCCTGCTGCCCGCGCACCGTGTATACCCGCTGCACCGTCTGGATATTGGTGCTGGCGCTGCTGGTCCCCGATGCGGACGGGGCCACGTCGAGTTGCGCGAGCAGGCGGCTCACCTCGCCGACCTCGCGGTTGGTGCCCCGCACGACCACGCTGTTGCTGCGCAGGTCCGGCACGATCCTCAGCGTCGGGGAGTCGAGCTTGACGTCCACCAGCGTCCGCGTCACGCCGACGGTGTTGCCCTGGGCATCCCGCTGCGGCAGCTCGTTGTAGGTGGGCGTGCCGAAAAACAGCTTGACCTGATTGGTGATCTGCGCCGCGTCGGCGTTCTGCAGCTTCACGATGCGCTGGATCGGCGCGTTGCCGACCCGCAGGACCGGCTGCCCGCCCACCTGCACGACCTCGTAGCTCAGGCCATACACGTCCATGAGCAGCGGCCAGACCTGATTGAAGGGCTTGTTCTGGAAGGAATACACCACAGGCCGTCCCGACGTGCTTCCCGTCGTGCTCGTACTCGTGGCCGTGGTCGCTCCCGTCGGCGCGGCCCCCGCATCGCCCGACCCTGTTCCACCCTGGAGCAGGTCCACGTTCACGTCCAGGATCAGGCCGTAGCCTGCCGCCTTCGACACGGCGGCGAGCAGGCTCGACAGCGGTCCCGAATAGTTGCCCATCTCGATGGTCACGTTGGCCTGGCTGAGCTGGGGGTCGGCGGCCGCGACCGTGGTGGCGGCCGGGACGGTGCCTGCCGTGGTGGGCGACGTGCCCTGGGCGGCGGCCATGCCGAGCACGGCGGTCAGGAGAAAGACGTGTCGTTTATTCATGGCTCACCTTTGTTCCAGTTGCAGAGTTTTGATCGTATTGCCCAGGGCCAGGGTGGCCGAGGTCGCCGTGACTTCACGCAGCACCACGTCCGTCTCGGGGAGGGTCTGACCCACCGAGACGACCACGAAACCGCTGCTCGTGCGGAACACGGCCGTGTTGACCGGGCCCAGCACGGCGCCGTCGAGGTTGATCCGGCGTTCGGTCAGCACGCGGTCGAGGGTGGTGGCGGGCGTACCCGTCGCCGCGCCGGTCTGCCCACCCTGATTCAGCTGGGTGATGACCTGAGGGGTAGCGGCGGCGGCTGCCTGGCCCTGCCCGCCCGTCTGGGCCTGCCCCGCCGTCTGGGACGGCGCGCCGCCGTTCTGACCCGCACCGTTCTGGGCGGCCGGCGCGGTCACCGTGCTGGGCGTGGCCGTGGTCTCACGCGGAGCCGTGACCCCGACGATAGGCGGCACGACGGGCTCGGCCGCCTGCGTCTCGGCCGCCGTGCTGGCCGACGGAGAGGCGGCCGAAGTCGCCGTACCCGTCGCACTGCCGGCCGTCGCGGCCGGGCGGTTCCCTGTTCCCGCGCCGGGAATGGTGACCGTGGGCAGAGCGCCGCCCGAAATGGGCGTGACCCGCGCCACGACACTGCCGGTGCCCGCATTGCCCGTGCTGGAGCCCCCCGTGTTGCCACTTCCCGTACCGGGCAGGCGGGTGATGGGCACCGCGCCGCCGACCGGGTTGGCGACCGCTTCGGTCGTCCGGGTCGGGGTCACCTGAACGGGCGTCACCTGGGCGGACGCTTCCTGGACAGGGACACGGGCGACCGGCGTCGTCTGTTCCGGGGCGCTGATCTGACCGGTCGCCTGCGTGGCCTGGCTGCCCGCCGGCGCGCCGCCCTGGGCGGCACCTTCGACCGGCGCGAGTTGCAGAGGCCGGAAGGGGTTGCTGGTGCCCAGGGTCAGCAGGGACTGGTCGGGATTGATGCCGCCGGGCGTCGGCGTGGCGGCGGCCTCGGTCGTCGCCTCGGGGACCGGGAAAGGCGGCAGGGTGGCGACCTCGATCTGACCGCCGGTCGCCAGCGTGGCGGACGCAGTGGCGGCGCCGCCGGCCGAAGTCCCGGTCTGTCCCTGGTTTCCGCTTTCCTGGGCCTGGCCGGCCGTTCCGGAGGCGGGTTGACCGGATTCGGGCGGCGTGGTCGGGGTGACGGCCGTAGGCTCCGGGGTCGAGCGGTTGGTCAGCACGAACCAGCCGCCGATCAGGGCCACCATCAGCAGCAGCACCAGGATCAGCTTCATCTCCCGCGTGAGGGTCAGGGAGGATTTCAGCGGCGCCTTCACCGGGTCCCTCCGGTGGCCGGAGCCGCCGCGCTGGACGCCGAGGCGGGCACGGCCGCGCCGGTCTGCGCCGGGTCATAGGTGTAGACCGTCAGGCCCATCGTGCCCTCCAGCGACGGATTGAAGCTCGTGGCGGTCGGCAGTTGCAGGCCGAGGGTGCTGACCGTCGTGAAGCGGTTCTGGGTTTCCAGGCTGCGCAGCACCTGGAACAGCTGCGGAAAGGTCCCGCTGACGTTCATGTTGATGCCCACCGAGCGCACGCCGGCCGGCAGGGTCACGCTCCCCGTAGCGGCCGGGGCAAAGCTCAGGTTGCCCATCTCTGCGCCAGCGGCGCTCACGTTGGCGCGCAACTGCTCGACGACCTGGGCGAAGCGTGTGGTCGGCGGCAGCGCGCGCAGGAATTCGCTGCGCTCGACTTCCAGACGCGCGACGGTCGTGCGCAGGTTGGGTACGGCCGCCGACGCCGAGCGGTACTGGGTCTCGGTGAGCTGCCGCGCAGAGAGGTCGTCGCGCAGAGACGAAATCTGGGCATACCTGGGCTGGATGACCAGCGTGTAGAACAGCGCCAGCACGGCCACGAACAGCGCGGCGGCCAGCGCGAAGAGGTACTGCGGCGCGAGCTTAGCGAACATCGCTGCCTCCGGTGGCGGAGGGCGCCACTTCCGGGGCGGCGGGGGCGGCCCCGGCAGCCGGGGTGCTGGCCGCCGCTCCGGCCGCTGTCCCCGCCGCTCCGGTCGTGGAGGCCGCGCTCGCCGCCGGGCCGACCACGCCCACGGTCGCCGCGAAGGTGTAGTTACCGCTCCGGGCATCCCGCTGGAGGCTCTTGAAGTTCACGCCGAAGCCCGGATCGTTTTCGTAGGTGTTCAGGAAGTTGATCACCGCCTGCTGGCTCGACGCCGCGCCGGACAGGTCCAGTTCGCGGCGCACGTTCTTGCCGGTGTAGATGCCGTTTTGCTGGCTGGTCGCCAGCGCCCCCGCATCCAGCGGGCGCATCGTCAGGCTGCTGACCGACACGCCCGGCGCGGACGCGAGCTGGGTGCTGAAAGCCGCCAGATCGTTCGACCAGTAGGTCTTCTGGTCGCGCAGCGCCTGGGCCACCGTCGTGACCTGTTCGAGCTCCTGCTGGCGGGCGGCGAGGCGGTCCCGCTCCTGCTTGGCGGGGGTCAGGGTGTCGATGTTGCCCTGCACGGCGTCAATCTCGCGCTGGAGACCGCCGGCCTGTGAGGAGGTCGCCAGCCACAGGCTGAGCATGGTCACGGCCGCCACCGGCACCAGCGCCCAGGTGGCGTATTTCCAGACGCCGGGCTGCGACTGCTTGCGGTACTGCGCGGGCAGCAGGTTGACTTCAACCACGGCCGCTCACCCCGCGCAGCGCCAGCCCCAGCGGCACCGTGAACTCGGGGGCGTTGGCCTGGAGATAGCCGGTGTCCACGCCCGCCTGGTCGGTCTGGACCGTCAGCCAGGGGCTGGCGACCTCGACCCGGAAGCCCAGCGCGTCGCTGATGGCCGCCGGCAGGCCGCGCATCTTGGCCCCGCCGCCGGCCAGGAAGGTCCGGTCGATGACCACGTCGCCGCTCTGCACGCGGTAGAACTCCAGCGAGCGCCGGATCTCGGTGATCAGGTCGCCCAGCACCGGCCGCACGACCTCGAACACGCGCGCGGGGCTGTACTGCTCGCGGCTCATGTCGAAGTTCAGGAGGTCTTCCTCGTCCTCGGTGGGCGTGGTCGCGGTGGCGTAGCCCAGCTTGATGTCCTCGGCCGCCGTGAAGTCGAGGTCGAAGGCCTTTTGCAGCGCCGTGGTGAAATCGTCGGCCGCCACGCCGATGTTGCGGGTCAGCAGGACGCGCTCGCCGCGCACGAGGTTGATGACGCTGCTGCTCGCGCCGATCTCCATGACCAGCGCCACCTCGCCGGCCTCGGTGTAGCGTGTGCCGGTCAGGGTGCTCTTGGTGAGATGCTCGCCCAGCAGGTTGCCGCGCAGGGCGCGCAGGGCCGCGAAGCTCTTGAGGTCGATGACGGTCGGCTCCAGGCCCGCGAGGCGCAGCACCTCGACCTGACGCGCGACGGCCTCGGTCGGTGCGGCGGCGACGACCACTTCCATCTGGCCGTTTTCCGGCACGGTGGCGGGGTCGTCGAGCAGGTCGTAATCGAGGCTCACGTCGTCGATGGGATACGGAATGTACTTCTCGGCCTCCCACTTGATGGCTTCCTGGAGGTCCTTGCGCTCCATCTTGGGCACCATGATGTTGCGCGTGACCGCCGACTGGTTGGGCACGGCCGTCACGGCGTAGCGGGTGGTGATGCGGTGCTCGGCCAGCAGATTCTTCAGCTCGGTCGCGACGGCCTGCGGCTCGACCACCAGGCCGTCACGCATGCTGCCGATGGGTGTAGGGATCATGACGGCGTGCTGCAAGGAGGGCGGCGACCCCGCGCGCAGCGCGACCACCTTGATGGCGCTGGTGCCGATCTCGACCCCGATCGCCGCCGGGCGCGACTGTAATAGGCGGTTGATGAAACTCGACATGATTCCTCCGGAAAGACGCGCAGAGTTTAGAGTTTCCTCACGTTGTGAGGCGGCCGGTTCTCTCACAGCCGCCCCTTTTGCCCCCGGTGGGGGAACGGGAACGGTCCCAAGATGAAGGCCGACTGAACACCCTGCTCTGCCCCCCATGCAACCATCCACCCACTTACGAAACTCTGACCACCCGGATGGGGGCATCGGCCATAGGGGACCTCAGAAGAAATCGCCTCCCAGAGGGCATTTCCGGGTCACTCCGCGAGGGCTGCGCGCGTCAGGGGATCAGGGGCGTGAGGGCCTGGGTATACCGCCGGATCTCCCCCGAGGCCGAGACGGTCACGATGTCCTGACCGACCGCCCCGACCCGGCCCGGCCCGTGCGGCGTGCGCGCCAGGACGCCGCCGGCCGCGTCGGTCCGCAGCAGCTGCCCACCCTGAATGCGGTAGAGGTCGCCGGAGGCCCCGACCGCCGTGGGCACGGCTGCCGTCGCCGCACCCCGCGCCGTGGCGTACAGGTAGGCCTGCGCGGCCGGTTCGACGACTGCGCCGCCCCGCCGCAGCTGCCCGGCCAGCACCACGTAGTCGGCTCCGTCTCCCCCGGTCATGGCGGCGCTGGGGCCGCCCGCCACCTGCCCGGCCGCCGCACCCTCATAGTTCAGGGCGCTGCCGTCCTGTCGGTAGATGAGGGCGCCGCTCAGGGCCGCGACCGCCCCGGCGGGGACACTGCGCGCCGCGCGGTCGAGCGTCACGGCCAGCCCGGCCCCCGGCACGGCGGCCCAGGCGTCGCCGCCGTTCCAGGCCACGTCCACCGCCCGGCCCAGGCGGGGGCACACCGGCCGGTAGTCGGGCACGCGCGCCACGCAGGCCTGCCCCCCCGACACCCACGCCACCCCGGCGCTGCTGAAGGCGGCCCGGAAGGCTCCCTCCCCGGCCGGCGCGGTGTAGGCCGGCGCGCAGGCCGGAAGCAGGGCGAGCAGGGCGAGCGGCAGCAGGAAACGCATCTCCGGTATTGTCGGTCGGTCCCCGCAGCGCCGGGTGAGGACGGCGGCGCCATCCCACCCCCCGCCCCTCAGTCCTGGCCGTCCCGCCAGCGCAGCAGCGCGTCCACGACCACGTCCAGGCCCACGCCTTCCTGCGCGCGCTTGTCGGGCGTCCACGAGATGCCCCGGCTGGCCTTGACGAGGACCACGTCGCCGTCGCGCACCTCCCGCCGCAGGGCCTCGAGCAGTTCGGGGACCGTGCGCGAGGCCCGCTCGCCCAGTTCGCGGGCGTAGACCCCCACGCCGTAGCTCAGGTCGGCGCACTCGCGGGCGTAGGCCCCGACCTCGGCATGCAGGGCGCGCTCGGTGGGGCCGAGTTCGAGCATCCGCCCGAGCACGCTGATGCGCCGCCCCGTGCGGCCACCTCCCGCCTGCGTCTTCAGGGCGTCCAGCGCCGCCGTCACGGCGACCGGCGAGGCGTTGTAGGCGTCGTCGATGACCGTATAGCGCCCCGGATGCACCCGGTAGCGGCCCCCCGGCACCTGCACCTGCGCGAGCCGCTCGGCGGCGTCGGGCAGGTGCAGGCCCGCCTCCTGCGCGAGCCGCAGCCCCAGCACCGCCGCCTCGGCCTGCACGCGGGCGGCCAGCGGCAGCTCGACCAGCACGTCCCCGTAGGTGAAGGTCGCCCCGCGCGGCGTGAGCACGAGATCGTCGCCCGCGTAGGTCACGTCCCCGAAGCCGTAGCTGTCCGCACCCGTATAGAAGGCCGAGGCCTGCGCGCCCACCAGCCCGCGCGTGCCCGTCAGAATGCCGCCCTTCTCGCGCACGATGGCCTCGACGCTGCCGAGCTGTTCCAGGTGCGCCGGGCCGATGGTCGTGACCACGCCCACGTCCGGGCGCACCAGGGCCATCAGTTCGGCCATCTCGCCGGGACGGTCGATGCCCATCTCGACGACCAGGGGCCGCGCCGACGCGCCGTATTCGATGAGAAAACAGGCGATGGCGGGCATGGTGTTGTACACGGGCATGAAGTGGGCGTCCAGCGCCGCCGCCGCGTAGCTCTTGGCGGTGGTCTTGCCCGCGCTGCCGGTGATGCCCACCACCAGGGCGTTCTTCGCACGCTCGTGACGGGCCCAGTCGAACAGCGCCGCCTGCGCGTCCGGTACCCGCACGGCGCGGGGCACGTCCAGGTCGGTCAGGACGAAGGGCGCGCCGGCCTCCAGCGCCCGCTGCACGAAGGCGTTGCCGTGCATCTTCTCGCCGGGCAGGGCCACGAAGGCGACTTCCGGCGAGGCCTCGCGCGAGTCCCAGGTCAGGCGCGCGGCGGGCCGGGCCTCCGGGTGGACAGCGGCGCCGTGAGACAGGTTGGGGGGCAGGGCATGGGGGTCCAGCATGGGGGCAGGCTAGCAAACCCCGGCCGCTTCACCGGCCCTGAAGAAAGCGGCCAGGCGCGCAGTCCGCCCCTGCCCGGCGGGGCATGGTGCGCAACAGCAGCGGGACCGGCCCGCCCACACCCCACCCCAGGAGGACCCCCATGCCCACCGACATCCAGACCACCATCGACGCCCTGAGCGGCGACCTGAGCCAGATCGCCCCCGAGGACGGCACCGCCCTGATCGGCAGCTGGCTGAACGATCTGGAGGACGCCGACTGGCGCGGCGCCAAGACCCTGCACGCGGACCTCGTGTCGCTGCGCCATCAGCTCGAAAGCGACGCCCCCGACGCCGGGCGCATCAGCGACCTGCTGGTCAAGCTGGGCGAGTCGGCCGAGCGCGCGGCCCCCGAGGGCGGTCAGGTGGGCGAACAGGTCACCAAACTCGCCAGCACCCTGATGGACGCCGGCAAACGGCTGGCGTAGGCGCAAAGAAGCTGAGGCCGCCCTCCGGAGTGGGGCGGCCTCAGCTATTCCCCATCCGCACGGCTCAGGGCGCGGAAGGTCTCCGTCCAGTGCCGCTCCGGCGTGCCCAGGAGCGTCCCGACCACTTCCAGGCGTTCGCGGAGCAGGGGAAGATGCAGAGACAGCACCTCGTCGTCGAGGGTCAGCAGGTAGGCGGTCAGCGAGAAGACATGCACCTCGGCAAAGGGTGACTTCGCCGCCTCCCCGACCTCGACCGCGAACCAGGGGCCATCCGTGGGCCGCGAGCGCATCAGCCACCAGAAGCAGGCCAGCGGCTTGATGGGCCACTCCTTATGGCTCGCCGGGGGCTTCATCGGCTTCAGGACCTTGCGGACGTTGGGGGCCAGAAAGTCCTGCGTCTGCGGGTTCCAGATTCTGGCCCACTGCCGCGCCGCGCCCTTCGCCAGCGTCGCCTCGTCGGCGTCCTCAGCCAGCCGCAGCCCGCCGATGGCGTTGCCTGCCCACATCTTGATCTCGGTCTGGTAAAGCACGCGCCAGCCGTCCTTCTCGGCCGCGATCCAGGCGTCCAGCCGTTCCCCGGATCTGGTCCCCTGCGTGACTTTGGTGCTCACGCACTCGGCCCCGAAGCCCTGGTCACCGAGAAAATGCAGCAGCAGGCCCACCGCCAGCGGTTCGCCCAGCAGCGCGGCGACGGCCGTGTGGTGGCCCGTGCTCCCGCCCCCATTCATGAACTCGAGCAGTGCCCGGCGGTTGACAGTCAGGGTGTCCACCCTTCAAGCATAGGGACCGCAGGCCTGTCGCCCCGGTCCCCTTCTCCCCTCTCCGGCCTCAGATCAGGCTGAGTTCGCTGCCGGCGTCGAGGTGCGCGAGGTGCTCGGGCAGGTTGCCGGGGCGGTCCATCACGATCTGCTCGGCCTTGTACGAGCTGCGCACCAGCGGCCCGGCGACGACTTCCAGGAAGCCCAGGGCCATGCCCTCCTCGCGGATCTCGTCGAATTCGGCGGGCGACACGTAGCGCTCGACCGGCAGGTGGTGCATGGTCGGGCGCAGGTACTGCCCGAAGGTCAGCACGTCCACCCCGGCGGCGCGGCAGTCGCGCATCGCCTCGGTGATCTCCTCCCGCGTCTCGCCCAGGCCCAGCATGATGCTGGTCTTGGTGATCACGTCGGGGCGGGCCTGCTTGGCGTGGGCCAGCACGGCGAGGGTCTGGTCGTAGTCGGCGCGGCGGTCGCGCACCGGGTGGGTCAGGCGGCGCACGGTCTCCAGGTTCTGGGCGTAGGTGTCCACGCCGCTGTCCAGCACGAGGTCCACGCAGTGGGTGTTGCCGCCGAAGTCGGGCGTCAGGGCCTCCACGCGGGTTTCGGGGTTCTCGCGCTTGATGGCCTGCACGGTCTTGGCGAAGTGGTACGCGCCGCCGTCGGGCAGGTCGTCGCGGTCCACCGAGGTCAGCACGACGTACTTCAGGCCCATCAGCTTGACGCTCTCGGCGACGTGGCGCGGCTCGTCGAGGTCGAGCTTGCCCATCGGGTTGCCCGTGTCCACCGCGCAGAAGCGGCAGGCGCGGGTGCAGATGTGGCCCATGAGCATGAAGGTGGCGGTGCCGCGCGACCAGCACTCGCCGATGTTGGGGCACATCGCTTCCTCGCAGACCGTGTGCAGGCGGTGCTCCTTGACGATCTTGCGGACCTCGGTGAAGACCTGCCCGGTCGGGATGGTGACCTTGAGCCACTCGGGCTTCTTCTCGCGCACCGGCACGCTGTCCTTGCGGTAGATGCCGTTCTTGACGAACTTGGGTTCCTTGGGGGCGGCGTTCTGCGCCGATTCGGATTGGGTCATGGTTCAGCTCCCCGCCGCCGCGAGCTCCGGCAGCGTCCAGTCGTAGGTGTCGAAGGTGGTCGTGAACGCTCCGGCCAGCGCCGCCTTGGCCTCCGGCATGGTCGCCGTGCGGGGCAGGCCACGCAGGTCGTACTCGCGGGCCACGCTGGTCATCTGCGTGTCGGTGAGGCCGCAGGGCACGATCAGGTCGAAGTGGTCGAGGTTCGTGGTGACGTTCATGCCGACGCCGTGCAGCGCGACATGCCGCTTGACCGCCACCCCGATGGAGGCGAGCTTCTGGTGCCGGGGCAGGCCCCCCACCTCACGGTCGGGGACGTACACGCCCGCGTAGCCGGGGTTGGGGCGTGCGTCGGGCAGGCCCAGGGTGTCCAGCGCCGTCACCACGCTCTGTTCGAGGAGGCGCAGGAAATCGCGCACCCGCCGCCCCACCGGAAAGACGGCGTAGGCGACGAGCTGACCGGGACCGTGGTAGGTCACGTCGCCGCCGCGCTCGACCTCGAAGACCCCGATCCCCTGCGCGGCGAGGTACTCGCGGGTCACGACGATGTTCTCGCCCTCGCGGGCCTTGCGGCCCAGGGTCAGCACGGCTGGGTGCTCGACGAGCAGCAGCGTGGGACGGCCGCCCCCGGCCACGCGGTCGTGGTGCCGCTTTTGCAGCGCCCACGCCTCGGGATAGGGCAGCGTGCCCAGGTCAAGAATGTCGAATGCCGGAACGCTCACGTTCCCGAGTGTAAACCTCCGGCCCCCGCGTCAAGGTGCCGCTGACGGCAATGCCGGACACCCGGAGCTGTGGGGGGCCACATTCGCGCTGGTCAATCCCGGAGGGCAGCCGCAGGAGAAGGTCAGTTGCCGTACAGCACGAACACGGTCGCGGTATTCGCGGTGTTGGGACCCTCGGTGTACGAGAACTGGGCGACGTACTTGCCCGAACCGTTGGCGTACACGACCTGTTCCTTGTTGCTCTGGCGGGTGCGCGGCAGCGCATCGAACTTGCCGAAACCCACCTGCCCGTAGCCCAGGGCGCGCGTCTTGTAGATGAGGTCGTGAAACACCGAACCCCAGTTGCGTACGCCGTAGACCTCGACCCAGCGCACCGGCACGCCGTTGGCCTTGCCGGCGGCCATCACGTCGGCGGCGAGCTGCCGCGCCCCCGCGTCGCAGGCCCGGCGCACGAACGCGCTGCCGCCGCTGCGGGGGTATTCGATCTTCACCAGGCCGTTGTAGGCAGAGATGGGCGTCGTCACACACTGCGCTCCGGCCGCGCCGCCCAGACCGAGGGCGATCGCGAAGCCCGCACCGCTCAACATCCTTCGTCCGATGGTCATGACCACCTCCTGAGGTGTTTTACCTGCTTCCGCTTGTGGTTCACCTCGGAGCCTAAAGACGGGGCATGTGCCCCCACTGAGAGTTGACGGCTGTTCGTGTTCAGCAAACAGACCGTCGGCGGTCAGACTGAGCAGCCCGGCGGACCGGCAGCCTCTCTTGCCGCGCCTGCACCTTTGCCCTATACTCCCAAGGTCCGGTGTGCTGCCAGCGTGCAGACAGACCGCAAGAAGGTGTACGAACGTCTCTGCCCGCGCCGCGCGGGAAGGTGGGGCGGTCCGCTGACCGAAGGAGCAGATATGCAAGGCATGAAGGTGAACCGTGGCGCGATCCTGCGCGCCGTCGAGCAGGGCCACATCAAGACCGACCACCCCGACTTCCGCCCCGGCGACACCATTCGCGTCGAGACGAAGGTCGTCGAAGGCAACCGCACCCGCAACCAGGCCTTCGAAGGCGTGGTCATCGCCGTGAACGGCTCGGGCAGCCGCAAGAGCTTCACGGTCCGCAAGATTTCCTTCGGTGAAGGCGTGGAGCGCGTGTTCCCCTTCAGCAGCCCCCTCGTCGCCAAGGTGACGGTCCTGGAACGCGGCAAGGTGCGCCGCGCCAAGCTGTACTACCTGCGCGACCTGCGCGGCAAGGCGGCCCGCATCAAGAGCGACCGCAGCCGCGTGATGAAGGACGCCGCGCGCGCCACCCAGGCCAAGCAGGCCGCCGCCGCCTCGGCCCAGGCCGAAGTGGCCGCCCCCGAAGCCCAGGGCGAGTAAGCTCCAGGCTCTTCAGGCCGCCTGTCCTCCGGGGCAGGCGGCCTTTGCGTGGTTGTGTGGTGCGGCAGGCGCGCCCTGCCACCCCGGCTTACAGGTAGGCCAGGGCCCAGTCCCGTGCCCCGTGATCCAGCCCGGCACGCAGCAGGGCCTCGCCGGAAGGCAGAGGATCGAGGCGCAGCGGCAGGTCGGCGGCCAGGGCACGGAATTCCTCCAGCGGGTATTTCTGCGGGGCGTGGCGTGTGCCCGTGACCACCCCGGCCGTCACCTCGTAGACCGCGCCGTACACGTTGCCCTTGCGGGCATCGAGCGCGACTGCCTGCGGGCCGTCCCCGCGCACCAGGGCCTCCAGGGTGGAGACCCCCAGGACCGGCGCCCCCCACACCCGCGCCAGCCCCAGCGCGTAGCTCGCGCCCACGCGCACCCCCGTGTACGACCCCGGCCCCGTCCCGATCACGACCGCGTCGGCGCGGCGCGGCAGCCCGGCGCGCGCGAACAGCTCGTCGAGCGCGCCCGCCACCCGCTCGGCATGGGCGCGGCCGACTTCCTCGCGCCATTCCAGCACGGGCTGCCCGGCCCCCTGCCCCAGCGCCAGGGTCAGGTGGGGGGTCGCGGTGTCGAGGGCCAGGGTCACGGCGGGCACGGTCATCGCCGGGCATTGTACGGGTCAGCCCCGCAGCCTAGCGGGTGGGCGCGGGGGCCGGCGACTGTCACCGCCGGGGGAACGTCTGCAGGTCAGTTCAGGGTCAGTTCCGGGGCGGTGGTATTGTGGCCTCAACATGACCGAAATTGCCAAAGGACTCGAAGGCGTCCTCTTTACCGAGAGCAAGCTCACGTTCATCAACGGGTCCGAGGGCATCCTGACGCACCTGGGCATTCCGATTCAGGAATGGGCCGAGAACAGCACCTTCGAGGAACTCAGCCTCGCGCTGCTCGACGCCAAGCTGCCCAGCGCCGCCGAACTCGCGGCCTTCGACGCCGAACTCAAGGCCAACCGCGCCGTTCCCGACGCCCTGCTCGACGTGATCCGGGCGATGCCGCGCGGCGTGCATCCCATGCAGGCGCTGCGCACCGCCGCCTCCTACCTGGGCCTGCTCGACCCCCAGTCCGAGGACACGTCCGAGGCCGCCCGGCGCGCCATCAGCGTCCGCATGATCGCGCAGTTCGCCACCATCATCGCGGCCATCAACCGCGCGCAAGAAGGCCAGGACATCGTCGCGCCGCGCATGGACCTGAACCACGCGGGCAACTTCCTGTACATGCTGACCGGCAAGGAGCCGACGCCCGAGCAGTCGCGCCTGTTCGACATCGCGCTCGTGCTGCACGCCGACCACGGCATGAACGCCAGTACCTTCACGGCCATCGCCACCGCCAGCACCCTGTCGGACATGTACTCGTGCGTGACCTCGGCCATCGGCGCGCTCAAGGGCCCGCTGCACGGCGGGGCCAACGAGGCCGTGATGGACATGCTCGACGAGGTGGGCACGCCCGACAAGGCCGAGGCCTACATCACCGACAAGCTCGACCACAAGGTCAAGATCATGGGCGTGGGCCACCGCGTCTACAAGTACTTCGACCCCCGCTCGCGCGTGCTGCGCGACTACGCCGAGCACGTCGCCAACAAGGAAGGCAAGAGCAACTACTACCAGATCCTCGAAACCATCGAGAAGATCGTGGTGGACCGCATGGGGGCCAAAGGCATCTACCCCAACGTGGACTTCTACAGCGGTACGGTCTACAGCGACCTGGGAATCCGCAAGGAGTACTTCACGCCGATCTTCGCCCTGGCCCGCATCAGCGGCTGGTGCGCCTCGGTGATCGAATACACCCGCGACAACCGCCTGCTGCGCCCCGACGCCGTGTACACCGGCGCGAAGGACGCCCACTACGTCCCCATGAAGGACCGTCAGTAACCCCATTAGGGAAGCGGTATACAGGGAAGGAGGCCGGGGCGTACGTGCCCCGGCCTCCTTCCCTGTGTGCCGCAGAACCTAGGCGCTCATGCCCTTGCTGCCGTGCAGGGTCCGCTCGACCGCCTCGGTCACCTCGGCCTCGAAACGGCGCAGATGCTCGCGCAGGCGGTCGAGTTCCAGCGGCCCGAGGTCCTGGAGCCACAGCACCGAGCGCCCCAGGATGGCGAAGGTCACGGCCTCGTCCTCGTCGTCGTCCTCCGTCTCGACGGGGTCGAGGTTCAGTGCGCCGTAATCCAGCCCCTGGTTCAGGAGGTTCATGCCCATCAGGATGTCGGCGAGGCTCTCCTCCTCGACATACAGGTCGAGGTCGAGGTGCAGGCGCACGATCACGCCGCCCTGCACCTCGGGCTCGGCGAACAGCGCCACGCGCGCCTCGCCGCTGCGGATCAGGGCACCGTCCTCGACCGGCTCGACGGTCAGGCCACTTTGTTGCAGGGACGCCACGATGCGCTGCAATTCTGTCTGGGGAACCGTCATGCGCGGAGTATAGACCCCGTGCTGCGCGGAAAATGGGGGGTTTCGCCCCCTACTTCCCTGCTGCTCAGCCGTGGTACACCCAGACCTCGCGCGTCTCGTCCCAGGTGCGGTACACGCCGCCCAGCAGCCGCAGGTGCTCGGCATGCGCCAGGGTCTCGGCGAGGGCGAAACGGCGGCCACTCATGTTCAGGTCACGCGGAAACATCGCGAGCGACAGGGCGTAGGCGTCCCCTGGCCGCCGGGCCACCTCGGCGCGGATGAAGTCCAGGCGTTCGTGGTGGTGGGCGCGCAGCTCGCGGGCACGGGCCTGCACGCCGGTCATGACGGGGCCGTGGTGCCCGACGACCGCGCGGTCCGGGTTGAGCAGTTCGAGCTTGCCCAGCGTCTGGAGGTAGTCGCCCAGCGGGTCGGGCCGCGTGTAGGCGTACAGACCCACGTTGGGACTGATGCGCGGCAGGATGGCGTCCCCGGCGATCAGGAGGCTTTCGTGCTCGTTCCACAGGCCCAGGTGCCCGTCGGCGTGGCCGGGCAGCCACAGCACCTCCCACTCGCTGCCGGCCAGCTCGACACTCTGGCCCTCGCGCAGCGGCTGCACCGCGCTGGCCGGATGCACCCGGTCGCGGCCCCGGCGGTTGTCGGCCCCCATGCTCGCCAGCGACTCGGCGGGCAGACCATGGTCGCGCATGAACTTGAGGTGGCCCGGCAGCCACTCTTCCCACAGGTGCCAGTAGCGCTCGCCGCGCCCGATCTCCACGTCCAGCATGTGGACCCGCGCGCCGCTGCGTTCCTCGACTACGCCCGCCAGCCCGTAGTGGTCGGGGTGGTGGTGCGTGATGATGACCCGGTCGATGCCCTCCCAGTGCAGCCCCAGTGCCGCCAGCCCGTCCTCGATGGCCTGCCGGGCCTCGGGCGTGTCGAGCGCCGTGTCGATCATGGTCACGGGGCCGTGGGCGGGCGCGTCGATAAGTACCGTGACGTACTTCATCGGGTAGGGAATCGGCACCTGGAGGGCGTGCAGTGTGCCCGTCACGGGGGTCAGGAGGGGGGCGGTGGTCATGACCCCAGCCTACGGCGCGGCCCGGCGCTTTGCTGGACTGGTCCTCCGCTCGGCGCGGCCGGGCCTCTCTCCCGCACCCCACCCGAAGTCCTCGGTACAGTCCCTCACCACTCGGCGCAGCTTTTTAACGCAGCGCCGCCACCTCGTCGCTGGCATGCTCGGGCACCGCGCGTGGCGTCACCGGCACGCCGGCCTCCTCCCCGGCCCAGGCCATGAAGGCGTCCAGGCCCCGGCGGAACATCACGGGGCGCTTCTCGCGCTTGCCGAGCTTGCGGGGCTTGCCGGTCTTGGGGTTCACGTCGGCGGGCAGTTCGGGCACCAGCGCCCAGTTGACGTTCATGGGCTGGAAGCCCTTGGGGTTGGCCGAGGCGAGGTAGCGCACCAGCCCCCCCAGCATGGACTCGGCCGGCGGGGTCAGCGGCGCGAGGCCCCTGGCGAGCCGGGCGGCGTTCGTGCCCGCCAGCCAGCCGGTGCCCGCAGATTCGAGGTAGCCCTCGGTGCCGGCCAGCACCCCGGCCACGAACTTGCGCGGGTCGGCCCGCAGCGCCAGCGTCGAGTCGAGCACGCTGGGGGCATTGAGGTAGGTGTTGCGGTGCATGACGCCGTAACGCACGATCTCGGCGTTCTCCAGCCCCGGAATGAGGTTCACGACCGCCTTCTGGTCGCCCCACTTCAGGCCGGTCTGGAAGCCCACCAGCGACCACAGCCGGCCCTCGCGGTCCTCCTGGCGAAGCTGCGCGACGGCATAGGGCCAGCGCCCGGTGCGCGGATCGTCCAGGCCCTTGGGCGACATGGGGCCGAAGCGCGGCGTGTCCACCCCCCGGCGCGCGATCTCCTCGATGGGCATGCAGCCCTCGAAGAATTCGAGCTGTTCCCAGTCGTGCGGCGTGTGGCTGCGGGCCTGCTCCAGCGCCCCGAAGAAGGCGAGGTACTCGTCCTTGGTGAAGGGGCAGTTGAGGTAGTCGGCGCTCTGGTCGTAACGCCCCGCGCGCCACGCCACCTCCAGATTGATGCTCTCGGCGTCGATGACCGGCGCGGCGGCGTCGTAGAAGCTCAGGCGCTCGCTGCCGGTGAGCCGGGCGAGGTCGGCCGCGAGCGCGTCGGAGGTCAGCGGCCCGGAGGCGATGACGGCGATGCCCTCCGGCACGGCCTCGACCTCGCCCTCGACGATCTCGATGAGGGGGTGTTCGCGCACCCCCCGCGTCACGCGCTCGCTGAACTCGTCGCGCTCGACCGCCAGGGCGTTGCCTGCCGGGAGGCGCGAGGCGTCGGCCGCGCCGACCACCGCGCCGCCCACGCTGCGCAGTTCGGCCTGCAGGAGGCCCTTGCTCTGCATCTCGCCCTCGCCGCCCAGCGAGTTGCTGCACACCAGCTCGGCGAAGTTGCCGCTGCGGTGCGCCGGGGTCATCTTGACCGGGCGCATCTCGTGCAGGCGCACCCGCACACCTGCCCCGGCCGCCGCCAGCGCCGCCTCCGACCCGGCCAGCCCCGCGCCGACCACCGTAATTCCCTCAAAACCCGTCATCAGGACAGTGTAGGGCGTGCCGGGAGTGGGGAGTAGGACGTAGGAACAGAAGAAGGCATTTGTGGCGTGTAGAGAAAAAGACGAGCCACCGGAAGCCACCCCGCCGCCCACGTCCCCCGAAGGCCGTCGTGCGCGCAGCGCGCGGGCCGTTCCAAACGGGCTGGGGCTGGCCCCGAACCGAGCCGTCACGCCGCAAAGCAGAGCCGCCCCGCCGACGCCCGGGACGACTCTTGCCGAGCGCAGCGAAAAAGCTCCCCCCTCCCTAAGGGAGGGGGGCTGGGGGGGAGGGAAAGTAAAACCAAGGCGCCTTCCAACTCTTAAAAAACTTGCCCTACTCCCCCCGCTCCGGCGTCCCCCCCACCGCGAACTTGAGGCGCGACAGCCCCTCGTACAGCAGCACCCGCAGCGCCGCCAGCCGGTCGTGCGGGTACAGCAGGCCGTAGTCGAAGCGGCTTTCGGGCGCGGGCACGCTGACCGCCTCCACCCCCTGCGCCCGGAACAGCGCCTGCGTGCGCCGCGCGTGCCACGGGGAGGTGACGATCAGGACCCGCCGCCAGCCCCGCTCACGGGCATAGGCCCCGACCCGCGCGGCCTCGTCACGGGTCGTGGTGACCATCCGCAGGATCAGGACCTCGGGGCCGCCGGCCGGGTACAGGGCGGCGATGTGCGCGCGTTCCAGGTCGCTCATCTTGGCGCAGTCGCGCGGCCCGATCAGGCCCGACTGCTGCGAGACGGTCACGGTGGGGGCGTACCCGGCCCGCCACAGCTCCAGTCCGCGCACGAGCCGCGTCAGGCTGGTCGCTTCCAGGGTCCGCGCGCCGCACTGCACCCCCGCCCCCAGCACCACGATGGCGTCGGCGCGCACGGGCGGCTGCGAGACGGTCAGGGCATTCAGTGGCCCGCGCAGGACCGGAGTCAGGAGACACAGGGCCACCGCCGCTCCCAGCAGTCCGGTCCCCCAGCCCAGCAGGAGCCGGGTGGGCCGCCATACCCCCATCACCCCACACAGGACGATCAGGGCCAGCAGCAGCGGCGCGGGCGCCCGCACCTCGCCCAGCAGCGCGGCCAGCACCGACAACGCGCAGCCGACCCCCAGGCCGATCAGGAGGCCACGGAGGACCGGGCGAACGCTTGCAGTCACGCGCGCCAGCATAGCCGAAGGCGCAAAAACCCCCGCCGGGTCGGGCGGGGGCTTTAGGCCGGGAAGGTCAGGCCGTGACGGCTTCGGGCTTCTTGCTCAGGGGCAGCCAACCGGGCGTGTTCACCAGCGCGTTCCACAGCGGCGTGGCGATCACCAGACGGTCCTGGCCCTCCACGTCCAGCACGGTCTCCAGTTCGGCCTCGCGGCCCTCACGGACCTTGGCGACCCAGTCGGGGTCCATCAGCAGTTCGCGCCCGAGGGCGACGAACTCCGCGCCCATGTCCAGCACCTGCGTGGCCTGCTCGGGCGTGTGCACCGAGCCGACACCCATGACCGGCGTGCGGCCCGCGACCTTCGCCACGATCTGCTCCAGACGGGACTGCGCCGTATCGCTGGCGCGGCGGGGCAGCGAGGCGTATTCCATCAGCGAGACGTGCAGGTAATCCAGGCCCTTGTCGGCCAGCGCGTCCACCAGGGTCAGCGAGTCGTCGAGCGTGATCCCGGGGGTTTCGGGTTCCTCGGGCGAGAAGCGGTAGCCGACGGCGAAGGGCGTACGGGCGTACTCGGCCACCACACGCTGCACCTCGTCCACGACGGCCAGCGGGAAGGCCATGCGGGCCTCGAGGCTGCCGCCCCAGCGGTCGGTGCGGCGGTTGGAGTGCGGCGAGAAGAACTGCTGGATGAGGTAGCCGTTCGCGCCGTGGATCTCCACGCCGTCGTACCCGGACTCGATGGCGCGGCGGGTCGTTTCCCCGAAGGCGCGCACGATCTCCTCGACCTCCTCGCCGCTCAGCTCGCGGGGGGCGGGCGCGGGGGCCTGCTCGGCGCCGTCACGCACGGGGGCTACGGCGCTCGCGCTCACCACGTCGCCGTCCACCAGCGCGGCGGGGGCCATGCGCCCGGCATGGAAGATCTGGAGCATGACCTTGGCCCCCTCGCCCTGCACGGTGCGGGCCAGACGGGTCAGGCTGGGCACGAAGCGGTCGTCGTAGCCCGCGAACTCGCCGGGAAAGCCCTGGCCGTTGCGCGTGACGTTGGTGCAGGCCGTGAGCACCAGTCCCACGCCGTTCGAGCGCCGCGCGTAGTAGGCCAGCTCGTCGTCGGTGACGTTGCCCTGCGCGTCGGAGGAGAAGTTGGTCATGGGGGCCAGCACCACGCGGTTGTCCAGCTGAACGCCGCTGCGCAGGGTGATGGGCTGGAACAGGGTCTGAAACTTGGGATTCATGGCATACCTCGGGAAAAGAGAGAACAAAAAAAGGGGCAGGACTCCGCGCCTGCTCCGGCAACCCTGCCACTCTACGCCCAAACTTCAAAAAGTCAAAGCGGTTTGATTTCTACTCCGAGTCACATCTCCAGGGATCGGCCTACTCGTCCAGGTTCTGACGCTTGCCCTCGCGGCGTTCACGGCGCCGGGCCTCCTTGCCCTGCTTCTTCTTGGGCTTGGGCGGCAGTTCCAGGTCGTACACGCGTGTGGGGTCGCAGGGGGCCGGATACTCGCCCAGCGACTCGCCGGGGTCGGCGGTGCGCAGGTTGCCCGCGACGTGCAGGTGGCGCTCGCCGCAGTAAGGGCACTCGTCCACCACCCAGAACATCACCCGTGTGCCGGGCAGGTCACGCAGGGTCACGAAGGCCGTGCGCGGGAGGGAACGGTCTTTTTTGCCCATAGGCGCAGAGCCTACGCCCACCCGCACCGGAGCTGTGTGGTGGCGGGCACGCTGACCCCGGCCCGGTGCTACCTTCAGCGCCATGCCTGTTCCGAGCACCACCCCCGACTGGGCCTTCGAGCGCGAGCACTGGCGGCGGGGCCACTTCCGAGTCGCGGGCGTGGACGAGGCCGGGCGCGGGGCCTGGGCCGGGCCCGTGACGGTGGCCGCCGTGATCCTGCCCGGCACAGCGCAGGACTATCCTTTCCGCGACAGCAAACAGCTCCCGGCGGCGCTGCGCGAGGAATATGCCGCCGAGGTGCGCCGCGTGGCCCTGAGCTGGGCGGTCGAACACGCCTGGCCCGAGGAAGTGGACCGCCTGAACGTCCTGGGGGCCACGCACGCGGCGGCGCTGCGGGCCATCGCCCGGCTCGACCCGCTGCCGCAGGCCCTGGTGACCGACTACCTGCGGCTGCGCACGCCCCTGCCCCTGAGTGCCCCGCCGAAGGCCGACGCCCTGAGCTACAGCGTGGCCGCCGCCAGCCTGCTCGCCAAGACCGAGCGCGACCGCCTGATGGCCGAGCTGGACCTCCGGCACCCCGGGTACGGCTTCGCGGCGCACAAGGGTTACGGCGCGCCCGCCCACCGCGCGGCCCTGGGCGAACTGGGGGTCAGCGCGGCGCACCGCCGCAGCTACGCACCCATCGCCCGCCTGCTGAGCGGCGAGGCCGACCCCCCGCGCCTGCTGTAGCCGGGGCGGGCAGAGCACAAACATTGATCCGGGTCGGAACGGCGGGAAGGGTCGATGCTCCAGCACGCCTCATGGCCGTCATGGGCAACATTCTTCGCCTATGTCGCCCCTTCTTCGCTGCCCCCCTCATCTCCGGTCCTCCACTTCCGGCTCGTCCTGCCCACCGTCTTCTGCGCCGACCCACAGCCTCAAGATTCGCTCAAGACTGGGCGCGAAGGCCCCGGCCGCACTCCCGGCCGGGACCGGTACGCTGCGGCCATGCGTTTCCTCCTCGAATCGGCGCGCCGGCTGCTCGCCGGACTCCTGCTGGGGGTCACGGCGCTGGCGCAGCAGGCCCCCGTCCCCGCGCCCGTTCCGGTACTGGCGACGACCGGGGGCGAGCCGGCCTATCTGCTCGGCGGCTGGCAGGCCGGGCGCTGGCTGACCGATGCGCAGCTGGCCCCCCGCCTGGGCGGCGCGGCCACCTACCGGACCTGGACGCGCGGCCAGGCGGGCGGCACGGTGCGGGGCGCGCGGCCACGGAGCCTGGGCGAACCCTGCGAGAAGACCCTGGCGAGCGACCTGCGCCCGGCCGCCCCGCGCGGCGCGCTGCGGGTCTACCTGCCGGCTGGCCTGCGCGCCGTGCCCCGGCCCGTGCAGGTCCTGCCTACGGACCAGCCGGTCTATGCCGAGGTCCTCCGGGCCGACCTGCGCCGCCGGGGAATCGCGCAGCCGCAGGTCCGGGTGACGGGCCTGACCCGCGTGGACCTCGACGGCGACGGCACCCAGGAAGTGCTGATCGAAGCGCGCTATTTCCAGAAAGAGGGCCTGGAGGGCAGCGCTTTCTCGCCCCCACCGACGGGGCAGCCGGGCGACTACAGCCTGCTGCTGGTGCGCTCCGTGCGCGGCGGTCAGGCGGTCCTCTCGACCCTGGCCGGGTATGTCGGTCCCCGTCAGCCCTGGGACTCGGGCAGCGGCGAACCGATGCCGCTGGCCAACCTCTACCGGCTGGCGGGAGTGGCCGACCTCAACGGCGACGGCCGCATGGAGATCGTGACCTACGGGGCCTACTACGAGGGCCAGAGCTTCGCGGTCTACGAGTGGACACCGGCCGGCGGAGCGAAATTGCGGCTCGAAACCGGCTGCGGCGTCTGATCCTGCGCCGGCGCGGCGCCCCGCTAGACTGCCGCCCATGAATGAGCGCGTGATGGTCGGCAAGGAGCAGGAACTGCCCGAGGGCTGGCAGGGCGAGGTGCTGGTCGGGGGCGTGGGGGTGCTGGTCGTCCGCTACGAGGGCCAGTTCTATGCCCTGCGCAACAACTGCACCCACAAGGACTTTCCCCTGCTGGGCGGCGAGGTGGCACTGGGCCGCATCACCTGCGAGAAACACGGGGCCAAATTCGAGCTGAGCACCGGCAAGGCCAAGACCCTGCCGGCCGTCAAGCCCGTCCGCCTCTACCGCACCGAGGTCGAGGACGGCGAAGTGTACGTGTCGGCCCTCTGAAGCTGGCCCACCGAAGCGGAAAGAGAAGCGCCCGGCTTCTCCCCGCCCGGGGCGACCGCGCCTCAGCGGTACTTGCTGTCGCCCTCGACCTCGGCCTGAAGCTCGGTCGTCTCGCCCGGGGGCAGGTCGCCGGGCTGCTCGCTCACGTGGGGCGGCCCGCTCTCGCTGGGGGGGGTGTAACCGGGGTTGGGATCGGCCAGCCCCCGGTTCACGGTCGCGGCGGTGGTCAGGCTGGCGTTGTACCCCAGCCCCGCCGAAGGGGTCACGCCGGCCAGCGCCTCGCCGCCCAGGCCCTCGGTCGTCTCGGCGCCGGCGAATTCGGGGTCCTGAAGACGGTGTTCCATCGCCTCGGGGTTGCGGGTGGCGAGGTGGGCGAACTGGCCCGTGACCTCGGTGGGATCGGGCACCTCGGGGGACTCGTAGGTCATGTGGTCGGCGCTGCTCACGCCGTCGCCGGCCGGGGTGGTCGTGTAGCGCGGCTGGGCGTCGTCCTTGGGATCGGGCGTGTCGAAGCCCGTCACGGCGCCGCTCTGGCCGATCACCTTGTCGTCGTTGTTCATGGGTCCAGTCTGGCCCGGCCGGGGGCGCGCCGCATTCCGGGTTTCTTGAGGCTGGCGCGCGGCTTCTCGCAGGCGCGTCACGAGGGCCTCATGTCCGTCCTCGGCGGCGAGGTCGGCGGCCGTGCGGCCTTCCTCATCGGTCGCCCCGGCCCAGGCCCCGCGCGCGAGCAGCAGCCCGGCCAGGTCCGTATCGCCGCGCAGGGCCGCGAGCATCAGCGGAGTCAGGCCGCCGGGCTGCGCGGCGTTCACGTCGGCCCCCGCGTCCAGCAGCAACCGCGCGAGGTCGCGGTGCAGGCCCGACACCGCCGAGTGCAGGGGCCGCACAGGCAACGCGCCCCGGCTGGGGGCGTTCACGTCCGCACCGTGCCCGAGCAGCAGCCGCGCGGCCTCCGTCCGGCCGAACAGCGCCGCGAGCCCCAGCGGGGTATAGCCGTCCGGACTGAAGGCGCGCAGCAGCGCCGGGTCACGCTTCAGCCAGCCGCGCAGCGCCCCGGTCTCGCCGGTCGCCGCCGCCGCGAACACGTCCAGCGGCGCGCCCGCCCCGATCAGCGCCCGCAGGATGTCGGGCCGGTGGTAGTAGACGGCGAACAGAACCGGCGAGAGCCCCGAGGGACTGCGCGCCTCCAGCAGCCCCGGCTCGGCGGCGATCAGGGCCTGCACGCCCGGCAGGTTATGGGCGTGGATGGCCGCGAACAGCAGGGTGGCCGCGTCGTCCCCTGCGCCCCCGGCGTCGGTCATGCCCGCACCCGCACCGTCACGGCGATGCCCATGCCCCCGCCGATGCACAGGCTGGCCACGCCGACCTCCTTGCCCAGCCGCCGGAGCTGATGCACCAGCGTGACGAGCACGCGCGCCCCCGACGCCCCGATGGGATGGCCCAGCGCGATGGCGCCGCCCGTGACGTTCACCTTGTCGGGGTCGGCGCCCAGGTCCCGCACGACCGCGAGCGACTGCGCCGCGAAGGCCTCGTTGAGTTCCAACAGGTCTACGTCGGCCAGGCTCAGGCCCGCCCGGGCCAGGGCGACCGGCACCGCCCGCGCCGGCCCGATGCCCATGACGGCCGGGTCCACCCCGATGGCCGCGTAGCTGGCGATCTCGGCCAGGACGGGCAGGCCGCGCTCCTGGGCGTAGCTTTCCGAGCACACGAGCAGCATCGCCGCGCCGTCGTTCAGGCCCGAGGCGTTGCCGGCCGTGACGGTCCCGTCTTTCTGGAAGGCGGGTTTCAGGCGTGCCAGTCCCTCGGCGGTGCTCTCGCGGGGGTACTCGTCGCGGTCGAAGGTGGTCGGTCCCTTCCTGCCCGGCACCTCCACGGCCGCGAGTTCGGCGCCGAAGTGCCCGGCGGCCTGTGCGGCGGCGGCGCGGCGCTGGCTTTCCAGGGCGAAGGCGTCCTGGTCCTCACGCGTCACACCCCACTGGGCGGCGATGTTCTCGGCCGTCACGCCCATGTGGTAGCCGTGGAACACGTCGGTCAGGCCCTCGCTGAGAATGCTGTCGAGCAGTTCGCCGTGTCCCAGGCGGTAGCCCTCGCGGGCGCGGGGCAGCAGGTAGGGCGCGCGGCTCATGTTCTCGGTGCCGCCTGCCAGATAGGCCTGACCGTCGCCCGCCCGCAGGCCCTGCACCGCGCTGATGACCGCCTGGAGGCCGCTGCCGCACACCCGGTTGACGGTCAGGCCCGGCACATGGTCGCCCAGGTCGCTGCGCCGGGCGATCTGGCGGCCCACGTTCATGCCCTGCCCGGCCTGAAGGACGTTACCCACGATCACGTCGGCCAGGTTCTCCCGGACCTCGCCCGGCACGCCCTCCAGCGCCGCCCGCGCGGCCACGACGCCCAGATCGGCGGCCGACACGCCCTGCAGGCTGCCCAGAAAACTGCCGATGGGCGTGCGCCGCGCCGCCACGATCACTGCTTTGTCCATGCGGGCAGTCTAGAGCAGTCCCGCCGACCGCCGACCTTCCGCGTCCTGCCCGGCAGGAAGTTTTCCGCCGGCTGTCCCCGCCGGCCCGCCATACTGCGCGCATGTCCCGCCCCGTGCCGCACGCGCGCGCCGCGTATCCGTACCTGCACCCCACGCCGACGCGCTGGGCCGACAACGACGTGTACGGACACGTGAACAACGTGACCTACTACGCCTATTTCGACACGGCCGTCAATACCTATCTGGCGCGCGCGGGCGTGCTGGACCCGCAGCGCGGCGCGGTGATCGGGCTGGTCGTCGAGACGGGCTGCGCCTTTTTCGCCCCGGCGAGCTTTCCGGACCGGCTGTCGGTCGGCGTGCGCGTCGCGCACCTGGGCCAGAGCAGCGTGCGTTACGAGCTGGCGGTGTTCCGTGAGGCCGAGGAGACCGCCTGCGCCCAGGGCCACTTCATCCACGTCTACGTGGACCGGGAGTCGCGCCGCCCCACCGCGCTGCCCGCCGAGCTGCGCCGCGCCCTGGAGGGGCTGTGGCCGGGCGGGCGGCCCTGACCGGAGCGGCCGCCGCCTTTGCGCCCCCACAATCCCCTGGCCCGGTTCTGCACTAGACTGTCCTTTGTGACCGAAGGCCCCGCCGCCCCCACCACCGCGAATATCCGCAACTTTTCCATCATCGCCCACGTGGACCACGGCAAGAGCACGCTGGCCGACCGCATCCTGGAGCGGCTGGGGGCCATGGGCGAACGCGACAAGCGCGACCAGACCCTCGACACGCTGGAGCTGGAGCGCGAACGCGGCATCACCATCAAGTCCACGCCCATCCGGCTGGAATACGTGCGTGCCAACGGCGAGAAGTACACCTTCAACCTGATCGACACGCCGGGCCACGTGGACTTCAACTACGAGGTGTCGCGCAGCCTCGCCGCCTGCGAGGGCGTGCTGCTGCTCGTGGACGCCTCGCAGGGCGTCGAGGCGCAGACCATCGTGAACGCGTACCTCGCCATCGACAACAACCTCGAGATCGTGCCGGTGATCAACAAGATCGACCTGCCCGCCGCCGATCCCGAGGGCGCCGCCCGCGAGCTGGAAGAAGTGATCGGCATTCCGGCCGACGACGCCGTGTTCGCCTCGGGCAAGACGGGCGTGGGCGTGCCCGATATCCTCGAAGCCATCGTCGAGCGCATCCCGCCGCCCCCCGGCGACCCGCAGGCCCCCCTCAAGGCGCTGATCTTCGACAGTTTCTTCGACGCCTACCAGGGCGTGATCCTGTTCGTGCGCGTCCTCGAAGGCACCATCCGCGCCAAGGACAAGGTGCAGCTGTTCTCCAACGGCAAGGGTTTCGACGTGGACAAGGTCGGGACCTTCACGCCGGGGCTGGTCGTGGGCGAGGAGCTGATCGCCGGGTCGGTCGGCTGGGTCGCCGCCGGCATCAAGGACATCCACGACGCGCAGGTGGGCGACACCCTCACCAGCCGCGAGCACCCCACCACCGAGCCCTTCCCCGGCTTCAAACCCGCGCAGCCGGTGGTGTTTTCGGGCCTGTACCCCACCGACACCGAGGACTACCGCAAGCTGCGAGAAGCCCTCGAAAAGCTCAAGCTCAACGACGCGGCCTTCTCCTTCGAGCCCGAGACCTCCGAGGCGCTGGGCTTCGGCTTCCGCTGCGGCTTCCTGGGGCTGCTGCACGCCGAGATCATCCAGGAGCGGCTGGAGCGCGAGTACGACCTCGACCTGATCGCCACCGCGCCCGCCGTGGTCTACCGCGTGACCCTCACCAACGGCGAAGTCTTCGAGACCCAGAACCCGGCCGAGTTCCCCACCCGCGACCGCATCACCACCGTCGAGGAGCCGTACATCAAGCTCTCGGTCATGCAGCCCGAGGAGTACGTGGGCACGGTCATGCAGCTCCTGCAGGAGCGCCGGGGCAGCATGGTCACCATGAACTACGTGGGCAAGCGCGTGGAGCTGATCTACGAGGTGCCCTTCGCGGAGATCCTGTACGACTTCCACGACCGCCTCAAGTCCATCTCGCGCGGCTACGCCAGCATGGACTACGAGCAGATCGGCTACCGCGAGGGCGACCTGCGCAAGGTGGACATCCTCGTGAACAACGAGGTCGTGGACGCCCTGGCCGTGATCGTCCACGAGACCAAGACCTACGGGCTGGGCCGCAAGATCGTGGACAAGATGTCGGAGGTCATTCCCCGCCAGCTGTTCCCGGTGCCGGTGCAGGCCGTGATCGGCGGCAAGATCATCGCGCGCGCGACCGTCAAGGCCTACCGCAAGGACGTGCTCGCCAAGTGTTACGGCGGCGACATCTCGCGCAAGAAGAAGCTGCTCGAAAAGCAGAAGAAGGGCCGCGCCCGCATGAAGCAGATCGGCACGGTCGAGGTGCCGCAGGAAGCCTTCCTCGCGGTGCTGAGCACCGAAGAATAGGCGCAAAGAGGCGGCCCCTGCGTCGTCTCCGGCGCGCTCTTTTCCTGCGGGTCAGCTGAGGGCGGTTTGGGCGTGTTGCCGGGCCGCCCTCATGTGCGCTGCCTAGGGTCGGGGACATGAGCGACCCCCACCGCCCGGCCGTCCCCCGTCCCCCCGCGCCGCCCGTCGCGACCTTCGGCGGCGTGCAGAGGCTGCGTCCCGATGTGGCGCGCGTGCGGCTGCCGATGGTGAACGCCTACCTGCTGGGCGAGCCGGGCGGCGACTGGGTGCTGGTGGACGCCGGCCTGCCCGGTACCGCCGGCCTGATCCGCCGGGCGGCGGCGCAGGTCCACGGTGACCGCGCACCGGTCGCCGTCCTGCTCACCCATGGGCACCTCGACCATGTGGGCGGCCTGCACGATCTGCTGCGCCGCTGGGGGGTGCCGGTCTACGCGCATCCGCTGGAGCTGCCGCACCTGAGCGGCGAGGCGCCCTATCCCTTTCCCGACCCCACGGTGGGCGGCGGCATGAGCCTGCTTTCGCCCGCCTTCCTGCCCGGTCCCTTCGACTTCCGGCCCCAGGTGCGCGCCCTGCCGGAGGGCGGCGAGGTGCCGCACCTGCCCGGCTGGCGCTGGCTGCACACGCCTGGCCACAGCAGCGGGCACGTCTCGCTGTGGCGGGAGGCCGACCGGACCCTCGTCGCGGGCGACGCCTTCGTGACCACGCCGCAGCAGCGGGTGCGCGGCGCGCTGCGGCTGGAGCCCACGGTGGTGCAGGGGCCCCCGCCCTACTACACCCCCAACTGGGACGCGGCGCGCGACTCGGTGCGCGCGCTCGCCGCCCTGGACCCCGAGCTGGCCGCTGCCGGCCACGGCCACCCCATGTCGGGGGCCGAGCTGAGCCGGGAGCTGACCCGGCTGGCCCGCAACTTCGACGAGGCGGCCCGCCCGCCGCGCGGCTGGTATCGCCGCCACCCGGTGCCGGTGGGCCGTGCCCGCGCCGGGACGCCCGATCCGCTGCGGACCACGGTGCTGGCGGCGCTGGCCGGCCTGGGAGCACTGTGGTTCCTCGCTCCGCGCCGCCGGAAGTGAATCAGCGCGGGTAGAACTCGCCGAAGTACGGCGACGCCGGGTCCGCGTCGTCGCGCAGGCGGCTGTAGGGCACCGTCGCCGTGTCGCCGCAGGCCGCCACCACGTGCGGCAGCGAGGTCGGGGTCAGCTCCAGCCCACGCGTGCTCAGGTTGGCGGTGAAGTCGGGCTCCATGCCGCGCAGCACCTCGCGGCATTCGGACTCGGGGTCGGGCGTGACGGCGGCGAGGTACAGCGCCTTCTGGCGCGCGGGAGTCAGGCCCTTCCAGATCGCGCCGGGAGCGACGGCCTGCCCGGTCGCCCGGTCGAAGATCAGGCCCAGCGTGAAGTTGTCGGGGTGTGCGCCGCTGCAGTAGTACCACACGTCCTCGCGCAGGCTCAGCAGGCGGCGGGCGCTCAGGGTGACCTGCGCGTTCAGTTCGTAGCCGTCACCCTCGGGGGCCTCTCCCAGCCGCGCGCGGCAGTCCAGGGCGTTCGCGGCGTTCTCCAGCAGGCGGTCCTGCAACGCGGCGCGCAGCCCCGCGCCGGCCCCCGGCACCTGCGGGTAGTTCAAGCCCGAGAGCGGCTCGCGCACGCTGCGCCCGTCCGCCGCCGTGACCCAGGGCCGGTTGAGCTTCAGGAAGGTCAGCGGGTCCTCGGCGCGCAGCTTCAGCAGGCCCGGCGAGGCGGGGTGCCGCAGGGGCTGCGCCGCCACGTTCAGGGCCGTGAGCCGCACCGGCAGGGCCGGCCCCGTCGCCGCCCGGCGCCACTCGCCGCCGAGTCCCGTGCCTGCGGGCCGCAGCGTGAAACAGCCGGTCACTTTCAGGCCGTCCACCGGCCCCTGCCAGACCTCCTCCTGAAGAATCAGGGCGTCGCCCGACCGGAAGGGGGTCAGGGCGATGTCCACCCCGTACCGCGTATAGAAATAGCGGTCGCCGTCCTGGTCCTGCCGGTTCAGGGCCAGGGCGACCGGACGGCCCCCCAGTGTGCCCTGGAAGGCGCCGGAGCGGACCCAGGCGGGCAGGCCGGGCGAGCCGCCGCAGACCCGCAGGTCCTGGGCACCGGCCGAGGCACACAGGGCGAGGGCCAGCAGGGCGGCGGCGCGGCGCAGCAGGGTCATGGGGCTAGGGTACTCCGGGGAGTGTTCCGTCGCCACGGCCAGCCAGCGACCCGGTCCTCAGCAGGTGGTCGAGATAGTCCCCGAAGGGAGAATGCGCCCGGCCCCAGGCCACCGCCGCGTCTATGTCGTAGGCCACCGCCCGGAAGTCGGTCGCCCAGTGGCCCCCCCGGCGCTCCAGCAGGGTCCAGCGGGCGCGCGGGTCGCCGTCGGCCTGGTCGCTCACCGATCCGGCGTTGACCACCAGGGTATCGCCCACGCGGGTCGCCCCGGGGCGGTGGGTATGCCCACACAGCACGACCTCCGCACCCAGCGGCTCCACGACCTCGCGCAGCTCGCGCGGGTCGCGCGACCGGTAGAAACCCGCCTCGCCGGGGCGGCCATGGTCCCAGACCCACAGCAGGTGCTCCCAGGCGCTCGTGGGCGACCCGTGGCAGACGAACAGGCCGTCTGCGCGCAGGGTCAGGGGCAGCGCGGCGAGGCGGGCCAGGGCCGCCGCGCCGACCTGGGTCTCCAGCCACGCCCCGAACTCGCGCGAGAGGGCGCTGCGCCGACCGCCGGGCCACAGCTTCTCCTCGTTGTTCCCCCGGACCTCGGCCGCCCCCAGGGCCGCCTGGAGGGCGGAGGCGCGCGCCGGGTCGGCCGTGCCCTCGATCTGGTCGCCCAGATTCACGACCAGATCGGGCGAGGCGGCCCGGACCTCGGCCAGGACGGCCTCCAGGGCGTAGGCATTGCCGTGAACATCGCTGATAACCGCCACTCGCACGCCCCACAGGGTACGGGACGGGGAGCCCCGTGCCCGGTCGCTGTGCAGAAGCGGCTAGCATGGGCCGCATGAGTATTTTGCCCGACTGGCGAATCCGCGAACTGACGAAGGCGGGCATGATCGAGCCCTTCGAGGACCGCCTGGTCCGCACGGCCGAGAACGCGAGCGTCATCAGCTACGGCCTGAGTTCCTTCGGTTACGACCTGCGCTGCGCCGACGAATGGAAGGTCTTCACCAACGCGCACGGCAACACCATCGTGGACCCCAAGGCCTTCGACGCGCGGGCCTTCATCGACATCCAGGCCCCCGAGATCATCATTCCGCCCAACTCCTTCGTGCTGGCGCGCAGCCTGGAGTACATCCGCCTTCCCGACACGGTGATGGTGGTGGCGGTGGGCAAGTCCACCTACGCCCGCTGCGGCATCGTCGCCAACGTGACCCCGCTGGAACCCGGTTGGGAAGGGCACGTCACGCTGGAGTTCTCGAACACCACGCCGCTGCCCGCCAAGATGTACGCCAACGAGGGCTGCGTGCAGCTCCTGTTCTTCGAGGGCGAGCGCCCCGAGACGACCTACGGCGAGCGCCGGGGCAAGTACCAGGGCCAGCAGGGCGTGACCCTGCCGCGCCTGTAGGCCCCGTGGTCCGGCCCCGCCGGGACACCGACCTCCCGGCCCTGTGCGCCGGTCTGCGTGAGGTCCACGCGGCCAGCGGCTACCCGTCCGTGTGGCCGGCGGACCCCGCCGCCTTCCTCGCGCCGCCCGCCCTGGGGGCCTGGGTGGCC
Source organism: Deinococcus gobiensis I-0 (assembly GCF_000252445.1). Classification (GTDB taxonomy): domain Bacteria; phylum Deinococcota; class Deinococci; order Deinococcales; family Deinococcaceae; genus Deinococcus; species Deinococcus gobiensis. The sequence goes on from NC_017790.1 coordinate 2,424,646, forward strand.
GAGCTGGACGGCGTGCCGGCCGGACAGGTCACGCTGCGGCCCGCCGACGAGCCGCTGCCCGCCTGGGTCGCCGCGACGGGGCTGGGGGCCGCCGAAACTGCCGTCGTGTCGCGCCTGTTCGTCGCCCCGGCGGCCCGGGGCCGGGGACTGGCCCGCGCGCTGCTGCGCGCTGCCTGGGCCGAGGCGAGGGCACAGGGCCGCCGGGCCGTGCTGGACGTTCATACCGCGTCTGCGGCGGCCATCGGGCTGTACGAGGCCGAGGGCTGGGTGCGGGTCGCCACCATGACGGCCCCCTGGCACGACCCGGACGGCACCTCGCCGCAGATGCACGTGTACGTCGCGCCGACTTGAGCCCGCCTTCATCTGTGAACGGGGCTTGAGGCTCCTTTCGTGTTCGGGCCGGCCGGGACTGTCAGGCTGACCGCATGCCTGACAAAGACGACAAGAACAAGGGCCACACCAGCCAGCCCGGCGACTACGAGCGCAACGAGAAGGAAGTCCACGAGATCGACCATGACGGCAAGCCTTCCTTCAAGGGAGCCAACGACCGTGAGGCCAACGCCGCGCGCAATACGGAGCACGACGGCATGAAGGAAAAGAAGGACGTGGAGGAGGCGCGCAGCGTCCCCGCCACCAAGCAGGGCTGACATCGCCCGGAGGCGGCCGGGGCCAGTGACGGCCCCGGCCCTTTTCGTTGCCCTTCCCGAGGAGACGTTGCCGTGACCCTGCTTCCTTCCTCCCGCGCCGAGGCCGCCCGGCCGACCCTGGGTGTCCTGCTGCTGGCGGCGCTGTTCGTCGGGGCGGGCACGCTGCATGTCCTGACCCCGCGCTTCTTCGACCAGATCGTGCCGCCGGGGCTGCCGCTGTCGCCGCGCGCCGCGACCCTCCTCAGCGGCGCGGCCGAACTCGCGGGGGGGCTGGGGCTGCTGCATCCCCGCACCCGCCCGGCGGCGCGCTGGGGGCTGCTGGCCCTGCTGGTGGCGGTCTTTCCGGCCAACATCTACATGGCCCAGGCCCCGGAACGCTTTCAGGTGTCGCCGGCCGTGGCCTGGGGCCGCCTGCCCCTCCAACCCCTCCTGATGTGGATGGTCTGGCGTGCCGGGCGGGCGGCGCGGCGCAGGCTCTAGCCTGCCGGGTTTTCGGCATTGTTTTACCAACCGGTTGATTTTATAAACTTAGGCGCGCATCATGAGGCCATGACCGCCTCCGCCGTTCCTGTCGCCCGCCGTGTCGGGGCCGTGACCCTGCTGGCCCGCGACCTGCCCCGCCTGAGCGCCTTCTATGTGGCCCTGCTGGGCCTGACCCCGGTGCAGGAGGACCACGGCGACACCGTGTTGGAGGCCCACGGCACCCCGCTGCTGCGCCTCAGGGCCGCGCCCGGACTCCCCGCACCCACCGTTGCGCGGCCGGGGCTGTACCACACGGCCTTCCTGCTCCCCACGCGCGCCGACCTGGGGCGCTGGCTGGCGCACGCCGCGCGGCTGGGCCTGCGCATCGGCAGCGGCGATCACCTCGTCAGCGAGGCCTTCTACCTCTCGGACCCCGAGGGCAACGGCATCGAGGTCTATGCCGACCGCCCGGCACAGGACTGGACCTGGGAAGGCGGGCAGGTGCGTATGGACACCGTCGCCGTGGACGCCGCCGCCGTGCTGGCCGAAGCGGGCCTGGACGCCGCCGCGCTGGGCGGCCCCGACCTCCCGGCCTATGCGGGTGTGCCGGCCGGTACGCGGGTCGGCCATGTCCATCTCAAGGTGGGCAGCGCGGCGCAGGCGGCCCGTTTCTACGGCGACCTGCTGGGCCTGGACATCGTGGCCGACCTGGGCAGCGCGGCCTTCCTGTCCTGGGACCGGTACCACCATCACCTCGGCCTGAACGAGTGGCACACGGCCGGTCAGGCCCGGCCCACGGCCCCGGCGGCCGGGCTGGGCGGCGTCGAACTGTACGCCCCCGACCTCGCGGCCGTCCGGGAGCGTGCCCGCACCCTGCCCGGCGTGGAGGACGCGGGCGACCACCTGCGGCTGCGCGACCCCTGGGGCAACGCGGTCACGGTGTATCAGGGCTGAGGTCCCACACGTCGTCCAGTCCGGTCGGCGTGCTGGACCCGGCGGGAATGGCGGTCACCAGCACCTCGTACTTGCCGGTCACGAACACCTTGAACCCGCGTCCGTGCAGGCCCCGGCGGGCGGCGCTCACGTCGGCGGTCAGCAGGCTCAGGTCGGGTCGGGCGAAGTTGCGCATGCGCGCCCCGTAGCTCAGTTCGCCCGACCGGTAGCGCGCGTTGGGATACCCCAGGATCAGGCCGCCCCCCGGCGTGAGGTGGTGGCGGCGCAGCGCCGCGAGCAGCACGTCCTGACGTACCCCCGGACTCTGGAGCAGGCTCAGGGCCAGCACGAGGTCGAAGCGCCCCAGGTCGGGGCGGGGCAGCTCGTTCACGTCGAGGAGCACGAAGGTGGCCTGCGGACACCGGGCCGAGGCCGCCGCGAGCGCCGAAGGGTCGAGGTCCACGCCGGTCACCTCCAGGGCGCGGCCGGGCAGGGCCAGGGCCAGGGCGTCGAGTTCGCGGCCCGCGTTCACGCCCAGGGCCAGCACACGCCCGCCGGGTGGGGGGTCCACGCGCCGCAACGCCTCGACGAAGGTATGCAGGAACACCGGGTCCTCCAGCTTGTCCACCCGCGCCCAGTCGCTTCCCGCCCCGTAACCTGCCGCGTCGGGGTCGGGCGCGGCCCGCCGCCGCCGAAACCGCACCCGCACCCGGCCGCCCGGCAGGCGCTCGGGGGTCAGGAAGTGCGCGCCCAGCAGGTCGGCCAGGTCGGTCCAGACCGTCCAGGGCCGGTGGATTCCGCCCGGACCCTCCTCGCCCGCGTACAGGCCCAGCCCCAGATCGGGGTCGGGCACGTCGAGCGCCGCCTCGCCGCTCCGCAGGGCCGCGCGCACGGCGGGCACGATCTGGGAGAGCGGTTCGTGGGTGAAGGTCAGGGTCACGGGGCGGCAGCATAACGCACGCTGCCGCCGGGACATGACAGGGCCCCCGCCAACGGTGGCCGGGGGCCGGACATGGGGTGAGGCTCAGCCCTGAAGGAGGTCGGCGAGCTGGCGCAGGCCTTCCTGATCGGCCTCGGGGGCGTCGGGGATCAGCGCCTCGACTTCACGGCCCAGGTTGGGCAGCAGGTCGGCAGCCCCTTCGAGGTCCCCGTTTTCCAGCGCCACCTGAAGCTCGCCCAGACCCGCGACGACGTTCTCGGCGCCCGGCGCGCCGCTCAGGGCGCCCTGCCAGGTCGAGACGTTGGAAACGGCGGTATCGGCGTCCACACTGGAAAGGCCACCGGAAAGGGCCTGGATGGTGCTCTGGAGCTGGCTGTTCATCGTCTGTCCTCCTGCTGAGAGTGGGCGGGTGGCGAGCAGCGGTCGTGGTGCTCGGACATGTCACCACCCGTCCCGCGCGCAGAGTGTAGGCGCGCCCCCGCTGTGAGAAATCGGTCAAGAGGGCGCGGACCGGCCGCCGGCGCGCTCTGTCGGCTGGCTTACGGTGGTGGCCCCCAGCCCGCGCTGAGCTGGGGCCCGTGCCCGACCTTCCCTTCCAGACCGGCGAAGACCTCGAACGGCTGCTGTGCCGGGTCTTCCTAGCGGCAGGCGACCAGAGTCCGGTTCAGCGCCGACTCGCCGTGACCTTCCTGATCCACGCCCCCGAGGCCTGCGTACGGGTAGACGGCCGGGACGGTCAGACGGCCCACCTGAGCCGCAGCGACGAGGCGCGCGGAACGCCGAGCGACCTCGTGTTCGAGCTGGACAGTGGCGAGGCCGCCCACGCCTTCTGGCGCGGCGGCCTGTCGCCGGTCGAGGCGGTGCGCTCGGGCCGGCTGCGGCTGCGCGGGCCGCTGCTCCAGGCGCTGGGACTGGCCCCGGGACTCGGGAAGGTGCAGGCGGCCTACCGGGAGGCGACCGGCGCCCCGGCTCAGTAGCCCCGGTGGGTGACCTGCGCGCCCTCTTCTTCCAGCCACCCCGTGACCACGCCCACGGCCGCCTTGACGCCCGGCGTGATGATCGGGCCGCCGAAGCGGGCGAGGCGCACGAGATGGGTGCCGTCCTCGCGGCCGGTCACGCCGATCAGGACCTCCTGGGTCAGGCCTTCCTCGACGACGTGGGCCTGCACCACCCAGCCGTCGCGGCGCAGGCTGGCGAACAGGTCGAGCAGCACGACCGTCCACTCGGGGCCGCGTGCCGGGGCGCGGGCGGTGCGTTTGGCGAAGTCGGTGGGCGCAAAGGCGGCGGGCAGGGTCAGGATGGCGTGGGGCACGTCGGTCTCGTTCTCCGGATAGGGGGTGAAGGCGCGGCCCGGCACCTCGGGGTGCGCGGTCGGCACGAAGCGGGCGTGATGGGCCGAGAGGCCCAGGTCGCGCCACTTGCGGGCGTACTTGGTTTCCAGGGCGGCGGCGGGCGGCTGGGCCTGGTCCACGCGCATCACGCCGCTCGCCTCGGCCTCGGCACAGGCGAACTCGAAATACTCGTCGTGATCGGTGGTGAGCAGCACCGCGCCGCCCGCGCGCAGCCGGCTCGCCGCCAGCCGGAAGAAGGGCGCGCGCAGCAGCCGGTGGTCGGTGTGCCCGGCCTTGGGCCAGGGGTCGGGAAAATTCACGACGATTTCGTGCAGGCTGCGCGGCGGGACCACCTCGCGCACCAGCACGTCGGCGGGCAGCTTGGTCAGGATGGCGTTCTCGAGGCCCGCGTCCTTCAGGCGGCGGTGGGCCTTGAGCAGCGACACGCCCGAAAGTTCCACGCCCAGGTAGTTGGGGGCCTGCGCGAAGGTACGGGCGTAGTGCGGCCAGAAGTGCCCGTCCCCGAAGCCGACCTCCAGCACCCAGGGCCGCTCCGGGGTCTGCGGGTAGAGGCGCGCGGGGTCATCGGGAAACCGGAAGTCGCCGAGCTGGTAGATCATGCGTCCTCTCCTGCGCCGTCCAGCAGCTCGGCCGCGAGACGCGCGGCGTCGCCCAGCACCGAGGCGTAGGTGTGCTCGCCGGGGGTACAGCGCCCGACCATCCGCACCCGCGCGAGGCGGCCCACGCGGAAGCCGCTCAGCTCGGAGGGAGCGGGGGTCAGGAAGCGCACGTCGTAGGGAGGCGCGCCGTCCACCGCCGCCGCGTGGGCCTCGGCCCCGATCAGCCATACGCCGCTGCGCGTCAGGTCGTCGGCCAGGAAGTCGTAGGCGACTTCGGACAGCCGCCCGGCCTCCTCCATCGTGTCCCCGACGAGCAGTCGCCCCTTGAGGAAAGCGCCTACCGCCAGCACGACCTGACGCGCGCGCAGCGGCGGTCCCTCCCAGGTGGAGAGGACGACCTGATGGTCTTCCTCGTCCAGCTCGGTCACGGTGCTCTGGAGCAGGTGAATGCCGGGCGTGGCCTCGACGCGCGCCTTGAGCAGGCGGTGGAAGGTCCAGCCGTCGGTGTCCGGCGCCATCGCGGCCGCCACCTCGGCGAAGAGGCTGCCGGCCGGGAAACCCGCGTCCCGAACGGTCGGGGCGTACAGGTTGCCCAGGTGATCGAGGGCCTGCGACACGAGCAGCACGTCGCGGCCGGCGAGGGCCAGCCGCCACGCCAGCTCGGTGCCCGCGAGGCCCGCGCCGACCACGGCCACGTCGTACAGGTGCCCCGGCTGCGGCTGGCTGCGGGGCGGGGGGGCGGAAAACGTCACGCAGGCGAGTGTAGAGCAATCCGGCCAGGCGCGGGGGCAGCTGCGGAGCGCCCCCCCGGAACAGCTTTGCCAAGCAACTTTCGGGAGCCGTGCTCTCTGAACGGGGGCGGCGGCGAGCAGTTCTTCCGGGGTCACCTCACGAAGATGGGCGTGCGGCCGGATCAGTTCTCTGGCCGCACCGACGAATGCCGAGCGAAATAACCCGAGGGCAGGGCCGGTGCCGTCCGGTCGACATTCCCTGTGCACCTGCCCTCCCGAGGATGCCGGACCGCATGTGGCCCGGCGCGGCCCACCCGCCACCGGTCATCCGTCTCTTGGCGGGCTGTCGGCAGCCCTCTAGACTCCGGTTCCCGATGGCCCTGAACGCCGGTTACTCCTACCACTCGCGCGCCGAGCGTGGCGGCCCGAGCGTGCTGGCCTACCTCACGGCCACCTTCCGGCACTCGGAGGCCGAGGTCTGGGCGCTCAGGCTCGCGGCGGGCGAGGTGGAGGTGGACGGCGTGCGGGCGACCGGCAGCGAGCGGCTGCGCCCCGGTCAGGAAGTCGTGTGGCACCGCCCGCCCTGGGAAGAGCCGGACGCGCCGCTGGAGTTCGGCGTGCTGTTCGAGGACGCCTCGCTGCTGGCCGTCACCAAGCCCGCCGGGTTGCCCACGCTGCCCGGTGGGGGGTTCTACGAACACACGCTGCTGCGCCGGGTGCGGGCCCAGTTTCCGGGGGCGTCGCCACTGCACCGGCTGGGGCGCGGCACGTCGGGGCTGGTGCTGTTCGCGCGGGAGGGCGCGGCGGGGGCGGCCCTCTCGGCGGCGTGGCGGGAGCGCGAGGTCCGGAAGACCTACCTCGCCCTGGCCGCCGGCGTACCCGGCTGGGACACGCTGGAGATCACCGCGCCCATCGGCCCGGTGGCCCATCCCCGGCTGGGCGAGGTCTACGCGGCCCACCCGGCGGGCAAGGCCTCGCACTCGGCCGCGCGGGTGCTGGAGCGCCGCACCCAGGCAGGGCCGGCGGGCGAGACGCTGCTGGCCGTGGACATCCGCACCGGGCGGCCCCACCAGATCCGGATTCATACGGCCTGGGCAGGGTTTCCACTGGTGGGCGACCCCCTGTACGCCCCCGGCGGCGCGCCCCTGCCCGGTCTGCCGGGGCTGCCCGGTGACGGCGGGTACCTGCTGCACGCATGGCGGCTGGGCTTCCGGCACCCGGCCAGTGGGGCCTGGACGCAGCTGGAGGCCGCGCCGCCCCCTCAACTTCAGGTGTAAGCCGGCCCACACACGGAAGCGCCGATTAAGAAGTAAATACTCACTTATGGCTCGACCCCGAACGATTTCCGACGAGCAGGTGGTGGACGCAGCCAGGGAAGTGTTTCTGGAACAGGGATTTTCGGCGACGACGGCCGAGATCGCGCGCCGGGCGGGGGTGTCGGAAGGCACGCTCTTCAAGCGCTTCGCGAGCAAGGAGGACCTGTTCGAGGCGGCGCTGGGCCTGCACCAGCAGGCGGCGTGGCAGGCGGAGTTGCAGACCCGTGCCGGTCAGGGCGAGGTGCGGCGCAACCTCGAGGACGTGGCGATGTCCATCCTCACCGAGATGGAGCGGGTCGTGCCGATGCTGACCACCGTGTTCGCGCGCGGCCACGACCCCAGCCACAACACGCTGCTGCAACGCCTGGAACACCCGCTGCGCCACCACCTCGACGCCCTGGCCAGCTACCTGCGCGCCGAGATCGCCCTGGGCCGCGTGCGCCCCCTGGACGCCGACCTGACCGCCCTGACCCTGATGGGCAGCCTGACCATGCACGGCTACGACGCCCACCTGCTCACGCCCGAAACGCGCCGCCTGTCGATCGACAAGGGGCGCTACGTGCGCGGCCTGCTCGACCTGCTGTGGCCGGGCATGGCCCCCTAGTACCGCCGCCGGACCAGTAAAAAAGCTGCGACTCACTAATGTCCGTCCGGCCCCTCTCCTGCCCTTTCGTCCGAGGTTCTATGTCCACACGTTGTCTCCCTTTTCTGCTCGCCGGGCTGCTGAGCGCGGCCTTCCCGGGCGGGTCCGTGGCGGCGCAGGCCGCGCCCACCGCCGCGCCGACCCCCCTGACGCGGGAGGCCGGCGCCGCCGCTCCCCTGACCTCCCTGAACGCCGTGCTGGCGCAGCTGCGGCAATCGCCGGGCTGGCGGGCCGCCGACCTGAACTACCGCGCCGCGCAGCTCTCGCTGGACAGCGCCCGCGCCCGCGCCGGCCTGAGCCTGAGTGTGGGCGGCAACGCCGCTCTGGTGCGGGTCCCCTGGGACAGCGGGGCCTGGCAGGGCACCGGCACCGTCACGGCGAGCGTGGGCCTGAGCGTGCTGCCCTGGTCGCCTGCCCTGGAGGGAGTGCGCAGCGCCGAGCGCGCGCTGGGGGCCGCCGCTGCCGAGCTGCGTTGGGCGCGGGCCAGCCTGACCCTTCAGGCGGCCCAGGCCTACGCCGGGGCGCGCAGCGCGGCGCAGGCCCTCGCGCTGGCCGACACCGGACTCGCCCTGAACACCCGGTTGCTGGAGGCCGCACAGGCGCAGCGTGCCCAGAACCTGATTCCCGAAGAGCGGCTGCTGCAAAGCCGGGGCGCGCTGGCCCAGGCCCAGGCGGCCCAGGCCCAGGCCACGCGCGGCGTGCAGAGCGCGGCGCAGGGCCTCGCGCGGGTGCTGGGCGGGCCAGTCACGCTGCCGGGCACGGCCGCCGAATACGCGCCGCTCCCCACGCTGGGGGACGGAACCGCCGCCGAGGCCGCCCTGCTGGCCCGCGCGGCGGCGGCCCGCCCCGAGATCGCCCGCGCGCTGGCCGGGCTGGCCGACGCCCAGGCCGGACTGGTGGCCGCGCAACGCGACGCCACGCTGCCCGACCTGACGGCCGCCGTGCAGGCCGGGCAGCTCAGCGACGCCCAGGGCAACGCCGGGCGGCTGGTGTCGGGCAGCCTGAACCTCAAGACCGGCGTGCTGGGCGCGCAGGTCAGCCTGCCGCTGCGCGACCCCGGCGAGATTCCCAACGGACTGGCCCTGAGCCTCAGCGGGACCTTTCCGCTGCTGGGCAGTGGCCGCCCGCAGGCCGCCGCGCAGGCGCAGCTCGGCGCGCAGCAGGCCACCCTGGCGCTGGAAAACGCCCGCCTGGGTGTCGAGCTGGAGGTGCGTACCCGGCTCGCGGACCTGCAAAACGCGCGCGGCGGCCTGAGCGCCCTGCAACTGGCGCGCGAGGGGGCCGCCGTCGCCCTGGGCAGCGCCCGCGCCCGTCTGGACGCCGGGCTGGGCACCGGTCTGGACGTCGCCCAGGCCGAACTGAACCTCGCCCAGGCCGAGCAGGCCCTCGACCGCGCCGCGCAGGACGTCGCCCTGAGCGCGCTGGCACTGGCACAGGCCACCGGAGAACTCGATCCGGCGCTGCTGGGCAGCCTGCCGCCCACCCTGCCCCTCTCCGCACCGACCACCCCGACCCCGACCACCCCCGCCGAATCAGGAGCCCGCCCATGAAGACCCGCCCCGCCCTTGCCCTACTGACCGCCCTGACCCTGAGCGCCGCCCAGGCCCAGACCGCCCTGACCCTCACGCTGCCGTCGGCGGTGGCCCGCGCGCTCGACAGTGGCCCCGACGTGACCACGGCCCGCGCCAACCTGCAAAAGGCCCAGGCCAACCTGCGGGCGGTGCGCGCCGACCCCACCTCCATCATCACGACGCTGACCCAGGCCGAGCAGGGCGCGGCGGCGGGGCTCGCGGCCCTGAACGCGGCCAAGCTGAACGTGGCCCAGACGGTGATCACGCAGTACGTCGCCGCCTCGGAGGCGGCCGGGCGCGTGAGCCTGAACACGGCGCAGGTGGCCCTGGACACCCGCAACCTCCAGATCGCGCAGGCCCGCCTCGCCTCGCGGGTGGCGACCGCGCTGGACGTGAGCCGCGTGCAGACCGCCCTGAACGGCGACCGCCAGGAACTCGCCGACGCGCAGGCGCAGGTGCCGGTGCTGCGCGCCGGGCTCGCGCGCACGCTGGGCCTGGCGGCCGGCACCGACCTGACCCTGGCCCCGCTGCCCACACCGCCGGCCGCCAGCGCTGCCGTGACCACGCTGCAAAGCGGCCTGAACACCCGCCTGAGCGGGCTGGTGCAGGCGGCCCAGGGCACCGAACTCGCGGCCCTACAGGTGCGCGTCGCCAACAACGACTACACGCCGGCGCGCACCCTGCAGGACGCCCAGGTGGCCCTGGCGAATGCCCAGCGCAGCCTGGACGACGCCACGCGCGCCGCCGCTACGGGCGTGCGCGACGCCGCCCGCGCCGTCGAGAGCGCCCGCCAGCAGATCGGGGTGGCGCAGGCCCAGGCCCGCAACGCCCAGACCGCGCTGACCCAGGCGCAGGCCCGGCTGCGCGCCGGGACCGCCGCCGCCGTCGAGGTGCAGCAGGCGCAGGTGCAGGCGCAGCAGGCCGACTTCGGCGTGCAGCAGGCGCAGAACGGCCTGTGGCGCGCCCTTGCGGGCCTGGGGGTCGCCTCGGGCCTCGACCAGACCGGGCTGGTGCGATGAGCCGCCGCGTCTCCTCCTCACTGGCCGTCCTGGCCCCGGCCCTCCTGACGCTGGGCGCGCTGCTCGCCGCCTGCTCGCCCTCGGGCAACACGGCCGCGCGCAACGACCTCGACGCCGCGCCGCCCAAGACCACCCGGCTGGCCGTGACCACCGTCGCGGCCCGGCAGGGCACGCTGAGCGCCAACCGCAGCGTGGCCGCCAACATCCGCGCGGTGCGTGACAGCCAGGTGGCGGCGCAGGCCGGCGGGGCCGTGCGCGCCCGGCTGGTCGAGGAGGGCGAGCGGGTCGCGGCCGGGCAGGTCGTGGTGCAGCTCGACGACACCACGCAGCGACAGGCGCTGGAAAACGCCCGCCTTCAGGTGCAGCAGGCCCAGATCAGCCTCCAGCAGACCCAGCAGAACGTCGCCGGGTCGGGCGGCGCGCTGGAGGCGGCCGTGGCCTCGGCGCAGGCCACGCTCGCGCAGGCGACCCAGAGCGCCCAGAGCAGCGAGAACCTCTACAACCTCGGGGGCATCAGCCTCGCGGACCTGCAGGCGGCGCGCGCCGCGCTGGCACAGGCCCAGGGCGGGCTGGCCCAGGCCCGGCAGAACCTCGCCCAGAACGGCCGCAGCGCGCAGGCCAGCGTGCCGCTGCAACGCGCGCAGCTCGACACCGCGCAGGCGGGCGTACGGCAGGCCGAGCAGAACCTCGCGCGCACGCAGGTCCGTGCGCCCTTCGCCGGGGTCGTGGCCGATATCAACGTCGAGGAAGGCGAATTTGCCGCGCAGGGCAGCACGGTCTTCCGGCTGGTGGACCCGGCGGGCATCCAGGCGCGCTTCAACGTGCCACCGACCGACGCGGCGGCGCTGACCGACGGCACCCGCCTGAACCTCGGCTACGGCGGCGTGAACTACGTGGCCGTGGTGCGCGGCAATCCGGCGGTGGCGGGCACCGACCGCCTGGTGCCGGTCACCGCCAACGTGCAGGGCGGCGAGCGGCTGCCGGTCGGCGCCTCGGCGCAGGTGCGCTACCGCGCGGCGCTCGGGCGCGGGATAATTGTGCCGGGCGCGGCCGTGCAGAGTGGCGGCGGCGAGAACAGCGTGTACGTGGCCGAGAACGGCGTGGCCCGGCGCCAGGCCGTGAACGTCGTGGCCGAGGCCGGAGCCCAGGCCGCCGTGACCGGGCTGGAGGCGGGCGCGCCGGTCATCAGCCCGGTGCCCGCGAGCCTCCAGGACGGCGACGCGGTCGAGGTGGGCAGCGGCGCGGCCGTGACGGCGGCCCCGGCGTCGGCCTCCGGCGAGGGCAGCCAGCCATGAGCGTCCACGAATCGCCGGAATTCAACGCGCCGCGCGGCGCGCTGCCCGACGGCACGCCGGAACCCGCCGTCAACCCACTCGTGCGCTTCAGCGTACGCAACTACGTCTTTTCCATCGGCATCTTCGTGATGGTCGCGCTGCTGGGGCTGGTCTCGACGACCCGCCTGGGCGTGGACCTGCTGCCCAACTTCGAGGTGCCGGTGCTGGCGGTCAGCACGGGCTATCCCGGCGCCAATCCCGACCAGGTGGACCGCGAGGTCAGCCGCCGCATCGAGGACGCGGTGAGCACCCTGGCGGGCGTGAGCGACATCAACACGACCAGCGTGAGCGGACAGTCGGCGGTGGTCATCAACTTCGCCGACGGCACGAACGTGGACTCGGCGGCCAACAGCGTGTCGCAGGCGGTCGCGGCCATCCGGGGCACGCTGCCTGCGGGGGCCGACGCCCCGGTCGTGCAGAAGTTCGACCCCAACGCCACCCCGATCCTGACCCTGGCCCTGCTGGGGGGCCGCGCCGCGCCGGCCGCCGTGACCACCTATGCCGAGGACACCCTGGTGCCCCGGCTGCAACGCGTGGAGGGCGTCGCCGACGTGACCCTGAGCGGCGGCCCCGACCGGCAGGTGCAGGTGCTGCTCGACCCCCTGCGCCTCCAGAACTACGGCCTGACGCCCGCGCGGGTCACGCAGGCCATCGGCGCCTCGGCGCTGGACCTGCCCGCCGGGTCGCTGACGCAGGGGAGCAGCGCCACCTCGCTGAGCACCCGCAATACGCCGCGCAGCGCCGCCGACGTGTCGGCCATCACCGTGGACGCCGCCAGCGGCCTGCGGGTCTCGGACGTGGCGAGCGTGCGCGACACGAGCGCCGCCCCCGGCAGCCTGGCGCGCGTGAACGGCCAGCCGGCGGTGCTGCTCGCCATCCGCAAGGCCAGCGGCAGCAACAGCGTGGCGGTCGCCCGCGACGTGCGCGCCGCGATGGAGACCCAGCCCCTGCCCGCCGGCTACCGCCTGACAGTCGCCAGCGACACCACCGAGCAGACCCGCGCGACGGTCAGCGACACCTTCAACGAGTTCCTGATCGCCGTGGCGGCGGTGGGCGTCATCTGCCTGCTGTTCCTGGGGCGGCTGAACACGGTGCTGTCGGTCATCATCGCCATTCCCATCTCGATCAGCGCCGCGCCGCTGCTGTTCGGGCTGATCGGCGTGACCTTCAACCTGATTTCGCTGCTGGCGATCATCGTCGCCATCGGCATCGTGGTGGACGACTCGATCGTGGTCGCCGAAAACGTCCAGCGCTACCGCGACCTGGGCTACGGCCCGGTGCGCAGCGTGCTGCTGGGCGGCTCGGAGGTCTTCTCGGCCGTGACCGCCGCGACCTTCTCGCTCCTTGCCGTGCTGATTCCGCTGAGCTTCATGCCGGGCATCCTGGGGCAGTTCTTCAGCCAGTTCGGGCTGGGGATCGCCGCCGCCATCGCCCTGAGCTGGCTGGAAAGCCTGCTGTTCCTGACGGTGCGCATGGCCTACACCCGCGAACCCAAGGTGCTGACCTGGGCCGACGTGCCGCGCACGCTGGGGCTGCTGCCCACCTTCTTCATGGCCGCCCTGCGCGGCGTACGGACCGTCCCCGGCTGGCTGGGGCTGATCGTGGCCGGGGCCGTGACTTTCCTCACGCTGCGCGGCCTGGGCTGGCCGGCCGCCGTGGTCACTGCGCTCAGCGTACTGCTGGCCCCGGCGGTCCTGGCGCTCGTGCGCTACGTCGTCACGTCGCTGTACGCCCTGCTCGAAGCCCTGACCGGTACCCTGCACGGCCGGACCGACCGCAGCGTGGCGCGCGTGGCGAAGGCCTACGCCCGTACCCTGGGCGGCGCGCTCAGGCGGCCCGGCGTCGTGCTGCTGGTCGCGGGGCTGTTCCTGCTCAGTGCCCCGCTGGCGCTGCGCGGCGTGGGCTTCGGCTTCGTGCCCCGCAGTGACAGCGGCATCGTGGCCGTGAACCTGGAGCTGCCGTCCGGCACCACCCTGAGCACCACCGACGCCCTGACCCGCCAGATCGAGCAGAAGCTGCTCGCGCACCCCGAGGTGCGGCTGGTGCAGAGCAGCGTGGGCCGGGGCCAGCAAGCCCTGAGCACCTCCTCGAACGTGGCGACCCTGACCGTGACCCTGGTGGGCAAGGAGGCGCGCCCCGGCATCGAGGAACTGACCACCCGCTACACCCGCGAGTTGCAGCCCCTCGCCGCGCGCGTGCCGGGCACCACCCTGCGGGTGGGCGGCGAGTCGCTGGCCCCCGGCGGCGAGGCCGACGTGAGCCTGGCCCTCAGCGCCCCCAACCAGGCGCTGCTCGCCGAGCGGGCGACCACGCTGCTGCGCCAATTGCGGCAGGACCCCAACATCCGCACGGTCGAGAGCAGCCAGGCCAACACCCGCGAGGAACGGACTTTCGTGCCGGGCGCCGCGCAGCTCTCGGGCACCGGCCTGAGCGCGACCGACGTGGCCCAGGCCCTGCGCACCTACAACGACGGCTCGGTGGCGGGCAGCGTGCGCGACGGCGACCGCAGCGTGGACATCGTGGTCAAGCTCGACCCGGCGCGCATCCAGGGCGAGCAGAGCCTGCTCTCGCAGACGGTGTACTCGCAGGCGCTGGGGGCCAACCTGCCCCTGTCGCAGCTCGGCCGCTTTGAGACCGGCGAGGCCCCCGCCACGCTGCGGCGCCTGAACAAGGCCTACACCGCCACCTTCGACATCAACCTCGTGCCGGGCGGCCCCAACGCCTTCGCGTACCAGAACGAGATCGTCCGCAAGGCCAGCGCCTCCGGGCTGCTCGCGGGCGGGGTCACGCTGGGCAACGCCAGTTCGGTCGGCGTGGGCAGCCTGACGAGCGACCTGATCTTCTACGGGCCGGTCATCATGATCGCGGCCATTCTGCTCACCTACCTCGTGCTGGGCTCGCAGTTCAACTCGTTCCGTTACCCCATCTACCTGCTCATGCCCATTCCGCTCGCCATCGTGGGCGCGCTGTGGACCCTGCACCTGTTCGGGGCCGACCTCGACGTGATTACGGTGCTGGGGATGGTCATCCTGCTCGGCCTCTCGACCAAGAACTCGATCCTGTACCTCGAATTCGTGACCGAGCGCGCCCGCAGCCTGCCGCTGCGCGAGGCGCTGCTGGAAGCGGCCGAACTGCGTTTCCGGCCCATCCTGATGACCACCCTGACCGTGCTGGTCATCAGCATTCCGCTCGTGCTGGGGCACGGCGACGGCGCCGAGTTCCGCCGGGGCCTGGGGATCGTGATCCTGGGCGGCGTCATCACGAGCACGCTGCTGACCTTCTACGTGGTCCCCAGCGTCTTCTGGCTTTTCGAGCGCAAGAGGCTGAAACCCGACCCCGCGCCCGAGTTGCCGGGGGGCGGGCTGGTGGCCGGCGACTGAAGCGCCGTCACCAGAAGGGAGGGGGGAGGGTCCGGGCCGGGCGCTCCCCCCCTCTTCTTCCCCAAGCTGCCTGAAGCCTTCTCCCACGCGGAGCGGCCCTGCGGGTGCCTAGCCTGGGGCATGAGCTTGAGAGACAACTTCACGCCCGACGAGTGGTTCAAGGTCATGACCGGCCCTGGCCGTGCGGGCGCCGTGATCGTGGCGGCCAGCCCCAGCGGCCTGACCGGTATCGTGGCCGAGACCCAGGCCATCGCGGCGGCGGTGCGCCAGAGCGTGAGCGCCCAGGGCCGCACGCCGCTGATGGAAGCGATGGCCGCCGACCTGCTGGGGACGCCGCCCACCCCACCCACGCAGGAGCAGGCCCGCACGATCGAGGATGTCCGCAGCCAGAGCCTGGACGCCGTGCGGCAGGCGGTGTGGCTGGTGAGTGCCAAGACCAGCCCCGAGGACGCCGAGGCCTACCGCACCATGCTCATGCAGGTGGCCGAGCGCACGGCGGCGGCAGCCAAGGAGGGGGGCTTCCTGGGCTTCGGCGGCGAGCAGGTCAACGACAAGGAACGCGCCGCCATCGAGGAGCTGCGTCAGGTCATCGGCGGCAACACCCAGACCCTGCCCGACCAGCCCGGCACCGTGATCCACGAGACGCCCCCCGGCACGCCCGAGCGCTGAGCCCCGTCCCGTCCACCGGATCATCCGGAACCCCGGGGGCGCGGCAGGCCCCGCTCGCCGCCTGCACCCGGCTGCGCTATGGTGGACGGCGAGCGGGGCCGCGACTGGCGCTGAACGTGGGCCGACCACGGGGAAGCGGTGCCCCAAACCGAGCTGATCGCGCGCCTGGGTCGAAGCGTCTCCGCACATGCGGGGGCGCTCGCGTGCATCTACATGCACGTTTGGGGGAGCAGACATGGCAAGACGGGCACTGATTTCCGTAAGCGACAAGACCGGCGTGGTGGAGTTCGCCCGCGCCCTCTCGGCGCGCGGCTGGGAGCTGCTGAGCACCGGCGGTACGCACAAGGCCCTGGCCGACGCCGGGTTGCCGGTGACGGCCGTGAGCGACGTGACCGGCTTTCCCGAGATGCTGGACGGCCGCGTCAAGACGCTGCATCCGGCCGTCCACGGCGGCATCCTCGCGCGGCGCGAAAGTGGGCACCTGGGCGAACTGGCGGGCCAGGGCTTTTCGACCATCGACCTCGTGTGCGTGAACCTCTACCCCTTCCGGGAGACGGTGGCGCGCGGGGCGCCGGACCCCGAGGTGATCGAGAACATCGACATCGGCGGCCCGGCCATGATCCGCTCGGCGGCCAAGAACCACGCCGGGGTGCTGGTGCTGGTGGACCCGGCCGACTACGCGCTGGCGTTGCAGGACGAGGTCTCGGCGGCCGACCGGCGGCGGCTGGCGGCCAAGGCCTACCGCCACACCAGCGAGTACGACGCGGCGATCACGGCGTATCTGGACGGCACCTCCGACGAGTTGCCCACCGCGCTGCCTGGGCACCTCTCGCTGGACCTGACCCGGGCCGCGCAGGTGCGCTACGGCGAGAACCCGCACCAGCCCGGCGCGATCTACCGCTGGGGCGCGGCGCGCGGGCCGGTCATCGACGCGCAGGTGGTGGCGGGCAAGCCCATGAGCTTCAACAACTACGCCGACGCCGACGCCGCCTGGGCGCTGTGCGCCGCGCTGGCCGAGCAGGAAGCGCAGACCGGGCAGGTCGCCTGCGTGGCCGTCAAGCACGCCAACCCCTGCGGCGTGGCCCTGGCGGACGACGTGAAGACGGCCTGGGAGCGCGCCCGCGACGCCGACACCCTCAGCGTGTTCGGCGGCGTGGTGGCCGTGAGCGCCCCCGTGGACCTGGGGGCCGCCCAGGCGATGCGCGGCACCTTCCTCGAAGTCCTGATCGCCCCCGAGGTCACGCCCGAGGCCGCCGCGTGGTTCGCGGAGAAGAAGCCCGACCTGCGCGTGCTCGTGGCCGCGCCGGCCCGGAACGTGAGCGTGCTGGACGTGCGCCCGCTGACCGGGGGCTTCGCCGTGCAGGAGCGCGACGCCCGCCCCTGGGACGACCTGTGCCCCGAGACCGTGACCACGCGCGAGCCGACGGCGCAGGAGTGGTTCGACCTGCGCTTCGCCTGGGCGGTCGTGAAGTACGCCCGGAGCAACGCGGTCGTGCTCGCCAGAAGTGGCGTGACGGTCGGCCTGGGGGCCGGCGCGGTCAGCCGCATCTGGGCCGCCGAGCGCGCGGTGGCGAACGCGGGTGAGGCGGCGCGCGGCGCGGTCCTCGCCTCCGAGGCGTTCTTTCCCTTCGACGACGTGGTGCGCCTCGCGGCCTCTGCGGGGGTCACGGCGATCTTGCAGCCCGGCGGAGCCAAGCGCGACCCCGAGGTCATCGCCGCGTGTAACGACCTGGGCCTGAGCATGGTGTTCACCGGCTCGCGGCACTTCCGGCACTGAGCTGTGAGCGACCATCCCCATCCCCTGCGCGGCAAGACGATGGCCGACGCCGTGTTGAAAGGCGTGCGCCGCGACCTCGCCGCCTGGGATTTCCAGCCGCATCTGGTGAGCGTGCTGGCCTCGGCCGACGAGGCCTCGCGCGTGTACGTCGAGAGCAAGTCGGGGCGCGCGCGGCGCCTGGGCGTGCGTTTCTCGGTGCGTGACCTGGGGGCCGGGGCCACGCAGGAGGGGCTGCACGCGGTCTTGCAGGCCCTGTCGCACGACCCGGACGTGCACGGCGTGGTGCTGGAACTGCCGCTCGCGCCGGGACTGGACGCCGACGCCGCGCTGCTGTGCCTCGCCCCGCAGAAGGACGTGGAGGGCCTGACCCCGGCCAACCTCGCCCTCATCGCCGCCGGCCGCGAACCCGAGGCCCTGCTGCCGCCCACGCCGCGCTCGGTGCGCTTCCTGCTGAGGCAGGCCCTGGGCGACGACCTGCGCGGCCTGCGGGCCGCCGTGATCGGGCCGGGGCGCACGGTGGGCCGCCCGCTGACCTTCATGCTGAACAACAAGGGCATGACGGTTACGCTGTGCAACGAGCACACCCGCGACCTCGCCGGGGTGCTGGCCGGGGTGGACGCGGTGGTGGTGGCGGTGGGCCGCGCGGGGCTGCTGCGCGCGGATCAGGTGCGCCCGGAGCACGTGGTCATCGACGCGGGCATCAACGTGCAGGAGGGCGGCGAGGTGGTCGGCGACGCCGAGCCCGGCCTGCCGGTGCGCGCCCAGACCCCGGTGCCCGGCGGCGTCGGGCCGCTGACGAGCGCCCTGATGTACCAGAACCTCGTGCGCGCCGTGAAGTTGCAGCGCGGCGAGCCGGTCGAGTGATCCTGACTCCTCGCCTATCGGCGAGGGAGGGGATGGCCCGGGCAGACGGGGACAGGCGGGCGTCCCCAGAGGCGTCCACTCTGGTCAGGGCCTGCTGCGTGCTGCCGGGAAAACGTAGGCGCCGGACAGAGATCCAGCGCTCCTTTTCCAGGCCTGGGGCTTGGGACCGGCCCAGGTGGCGCCTCGCAGAAGAGGCCCAACGGAACGCGGCTCAGCCCCGCAGAAAGGCCCCGACCCGCTCCGGCAGCTCCTGCGGGTCCATCAGGAAGGCGTCGTGGCCGTGCGGCGAGTCGAGTTCCCAGTAGGTCGCGCGCGGCAGCTGATCGGCGCAGGCGCGCACCTCGGCGGCCGGGTACAGCACGTCGCTGGTGATGCCCACGACCAGCACCGGCACCCCCACCGCACGCAGCTCGGCGTCGCTGGGCGAGAAGGCGTCCATCGCGCCGGTCAGGGCCACGTAGCTGCGCTCGCAGAAACGGGCCTGCAGCTTCTCGCCCTGGTATTCGAGGTAGGAGGTCACGGCGGGCACGCCGGGGCGGCGCTGTCCGGCCTGCGTCAGGGCGAGGCTCTCGGGGCTGCGGTAGCTGAGCATGGCGATCTGGCGCGCGACCTTGAGGCCCTCGCCGCCGGGCGCCGCGCGGATGGCGCTGCGGGCCGCCGTGTTCAGGCCGATGGCCCAGGGCGAGTGGCGGGCCGGCGCGCCGACGATCACGGCCCGCTCGACGAGGTCGGGGCATTCGAGCAGCCAGGCGTAGGCCAGCATGCCGCCCATGCTCGCCCCGACCACGCGCACGCGGCGCACGCCCAGGTGTTCCAGGAGTGCGCGGCCCACCCGGGCCATGTCGCGCAGGCTCAGGGGCGCGTCCTGCCCGGCGATCTGGGGCAACTCGGAGGGACCGGACGTGCCCGCGCAGCCGCCCAGCACATTGGCGCAGACCACGTAGTCGCGTGCCGGGTCCAGCGGCCGGCCCTCACCCAGAAAGTCGGGCCACCACTCGTGGACGGCGCTCGTGCCGGTCAGGGCGTGCAGGACCAGGGTGGCCTCCTCGCGGGCCTCGCCGTAGGTGTGGTAGGCCACCCGCACGTTGTTCACCGGCTGGCCGCAGTCGAGCAGCAGCGGCTCGCGGCGGAACAGCAGCGCGTTGCGGCGGCGTGGGGCCTCGGCCACCGGGGCGGGCGAGGGCACGAAAGCGGGCGCGGGACGGGTCGACACCGTCATGCCCGCGCCCCGGACAGGCGAAGGAAGGGCAGACAACAGCAGCGGAAAATGGCGTGCGCCATGATGAACGGTTCTCCTCACGGTCGGGTGGGGAGGTCCAGATGGAGCGCGTCCCCGGCGGCGGCAGTGCGAGAAGGGGCGCGTGGATTCACCGCGTGACCTTCCCTCTTGGTCCCGTACCGGCGGTTCATCGTTGACCTGTCCGGTGGGCTGGCCTTGGCACCGTGACGCGATGGGGTCCGGTTGCCGCGCCGTCTGCGAGCCAGGTCTCTCGGGCGCTCTGAAGTGGGTCGGCTCCGTGCGGGAGCTGACCGTCAGGGTAGCGCCCGGGGCCGCCGGGGGTCAAGCCGGCCGGCGCGGAGGGCCCCAGTGTGGCCTAACCGACGACATCTGAGCAGACGTTTCAACTACACTCCGGGGGTCGGCCACATCCCGCTCACATGTTCACGGTCCCGCCGCCCGGTCGGCTGGCCCCTTCTGGAGGCTTATGAACCGTCTTTCCCTTACGCTCGGTACGTTGGGCCTCGCGCTGCTGGCCGCCTGCGGCAGCACGGACGTCCCGGTGACTCCCCCCGCCCCGACCGACTTCTCGGGCCTCAAGCTGCTCGCGCCCGGCCAGCAGGGCACGCTGCGCACCGACCTCAAGGTCAACATCGTGTTCGTGGGCTACCGCCAGACCTCGCCGGGACAGGTGGCGACCGCGCGGCAGGTGAGCACGGGCGACTTCGACCGGATCCTGCCGGCCTCGTCCAGCCCGATTGCCCGTATTCCCAGCGCCTACGGCCGCACCGAGCCGACCGGCAACGACTTCAGCTACAAGTACAACTACGTCTTCGCCGACCAGAGCTTCGAGGACGACTTCTTCAAGTACGTGGGGAGCGCCGGTGAGGCGAAGGCCGTGACCTACTACCAGCAGCTCTACAACTGCCAGAACGATGTGGACCCCAAGACGGGCGACCCCACCTGCGCGGCCCCCGCCGGCAACATCAACCGCGAGATCACCGGCAATTACGAGATCGACGCCCTGAAGACCGAGAACTGGCTGGCCGACAACGTGGCCCGCGTGGGCGTGAAGCCCGGCGAGTACACCGTATTCCTGGTGAACTGGTACGACCGCCCCGACTTCAAGTTCCACAGCTACACCCGCACCGAGGCGGCCGACAGCGACACCGGCACGAAGTTCGGCGAGCGCGCCAGCCGCCGCCTCGTGGCCTGGGGCGGCAGCGTGCGCGAGAACGCCGCCGCGCAGCGCGTGTGGTTCTACGACCTCTCGGCCAACCCCGACCCCTGGACAAGCGCCTACGACATCACCAACCAGGACACCGACGGCGACAAGGTGGCCGACTACCGCATGCCGCCCATCTGGGACTACGGCACCCGCAAGGCCAGCCTGGGCTACGGGCGCAAGGTCAGCCCCGACCTCGCCCTGGTGACGCGCTATGTGGCCCTGAACCTGCTGTTCACGCCCAGCCCCATCTACCGCGTGGCCCTGACGCCCCCGCACCTGCCCGAGGACATCCAGCTCGACCTGCATGTCGAACAGGGCGACCAGGCCGCCGCGCAGGGCCGGGTGCTCAAGCCCGACCTCGTACAGAGCCGCGTGTCGGTGCTGCAACCCTTCGCCAAGTTCTCGAACACGGTCAGGAGCACGGCGCTGAGCGGCGACCTGGCCGACGTGTACAAGTGCTTTTTCGCCGACACCAGCATTCCCGAGGACATCTGCTCGCCGAACTACGCCGACGCGACCGGCGAGCGCCTGTTCCAGTTCGGCGTGAACGAGCTGCGCGCCAGCTACGCGAACACCCCGGCCGGACGCTACCTGCTGCCGGTATACCTGTTCAACGACGACGCCGACGCCCAGGGCGGGCTGCTGGGCATCGCCTACGACGACGGTGAGACCGGCACCCAGAGCTTCGTGTACTCGTTCCTGACGCCGGGGCTCTTCAAGGCCGGCTACGGCTTCACCGACACGACCACGCACGAGGTCGGCCACCACCTGAGCCTCTCGCACCCGCACGACGGCTACGACAGCGAGAGCGACACCTCCTACGGCCCCAGCGGCCCCTTCGCTTTCGCCAACCTGGGCGACGAAAGCGCCAGCGTCATGTCGTACAACGACCTGTCGCGCGGCTTCGGGCAGTTCAACCTCGACAGCCAGTACCGTTACCTGACGGCCGCCTACCTGACCAATGCCAACGCCGTGCTGCAACTCGCGCGCCAGGGTGGCAAGGAGAGCAGCGTGGCGGCCGCGGCCACCAGCGCCGACAGCCTCTTCGCGCAGGCCGAGACCAAGTACGACGCGCTGTCCTATCTCGAAGCGGCCCAGCTCGCCCACCAGGGCTACCGTCAGGTGCTGGACGCCGCGCAGGCGGCCGGGGTGAAGGTCGAGGGCTACAAGTGGTACCAGAACCTCAACGGCCTCTCGGCCCAGGCGCTCGCCGCCAAACCGCGCTACAGCCGCACCTTCCTGCCGCAGAAGGGCGCCGTGGTCTTTCCCGAGGAAACCCGCGCCCAGCGCCTCAAGCGTCTGGCGAACTGATTCCGTAACGCAGGGCGGCCACCCCGGACGAGGTGGCCGCTCTGCGGTTATGGCGTCTGCGGGGTGGGCGCTTACTTCAGGATTTCGTCGCGCGTGACGTTCAGGTACACGGCCACCTCGTCCATGCTCTCGACCTGCGACAGCTGGACGTAGTAGTGCTGGCCGTCGGTGCTGTCGTTCTTGGTCAGCTTGAGCTGGTCCGCGCCTTCCATGTGGTCCACCGTGCCGACGTGCTCGCCATTCACGTCCTTGACCTGAAGGTGCTCGCCTTCCTTGGCGAGGCGATCCTTGAGGTCCTGGGCGATGCGGTCGCTGATCTGGGTGTCTTGCGTCATGAGGTCAGGCTAGGGGCCACACGTGGCCATCAGATGACAGTCAGCTTCAGGCAGGCATTACGCGGCCTTGAGGGAACAGTTAGGTGGGCTGGCCGGAAATCAGGCGCCGGGCCGGGGCGGCAGCTGTCCGGCGATGATCTGCGCGGCGCGGGCCGGCGTCAGCTCGGCGGTGTTCAGACGAAGGGCGTCGGCGGGGGCGGGTTGCTGGCCCACATCTTCCAGCAGACGACTCAGGGCCGCCGGATCACGCAGTTTGAGGCGCTCGCGGCGCTCGGGCCGGTCCATGCGTCGGGCGAGTTCGGCAGGGGCGCAGTCCAGCCACACCGGCACGAACTGCGCTCCGCGCGCCAGCGCCAGCCCCCGGAAACGCTCGACGAAGGCCGCCTCCCGCTCGCCGCGCCCCAGGTACATCGTGAAGATGTGGCTGACCTCCGGGGGCGCGGCAGCCACCGCCGCGAGCACCACGTCGCGCACCTGCCGCGTATAGGTCCAGACCTCGGGCGGTAGAGGGCGCACCCCGTCGGCCCCGAAGGCCGCAAACACCGGATCGTTGATGAGGTGGTTGTCGAGCAGCGCCGCCCCCGTCAGCCGCGCCAGTTCCAGCCCCACCGTGCGCTTGCCGCTGCCAGGCGGTCCGACGAGCAGGAAGAGCCTGGAGTGGCCCTGAGCCGGCGCGGTCACTGCGGCCCCCACGCCCACAGGATCAGGTCGCCGTCGTCGGCGGTCCAGCCGGTGCCGACGCGCACGAAGCCGGTCTTTTCCAGCACGCGCCCGCTGGCGGCGTTGCCCGTGGCCGTCTGCGCCGTCAGGCGCCGCACGCCGTCCATCCCGCGCAGAAAGTCGCACAGAGCGGCCACGGCCTCGGTCGCGTAACCCTGCCCCCAGGACTCGGGGCCAAAACCGTAACCGATCTCCAGGTCGCCCGCCGCATCCGGCTCGCCCTTCGCGCCGAGCTGGCCGATGACCTCGCCGTCCCCGCGCCCCACCGCCACGAAGGTCGTGGCCGCCTCGGCCCGCCCGGAGGTCGTCAGTTCCCGCAGCAGCGCCGGAAAGATCGCCAGCGCGTCGCCGGGCCACTCGGGGCCGAAGTGGACCGTCCACTCGCCTTCAGGACCCTGGTCGTCGAGCATGAACTCGGCGCGCTCCAGGCGGCGCTCGATCATCTCGCGGCTCAGGGGCAGCAGCCGCAGCCGGGGCGTGTTCAGGACGGGCATGGGGGGCAGCATACGGCGGGGCGCGCCGGGTTCACTCGCCCGGATCAGTTCAGCGCATTGACCGTGTCGAAGGTCGCCTCGTGGCGGTTCTCGCGCTCGGCGTAGCGCAGGAACTTGACCCGCTCGATGACGATCTCGCTCGCTTCCGGGTGCTCGGCCAGCAGGCGCATCGTTTCCGCGATGTACTCGTTCAGCGGCAACGCCTGCGGGTTGGCCGACTGACCGGGCGTGAGTTCGGTGGCGACCAGTGGCGGCACAAGTTCGATGACCTGGGTGCTGGTGCCTCTGAGCAGCGCCCCGAGCGACTGCGAATACGAGTGCAGGGCAGCTTTGGTGGCGCTGTACGTCGCCGTGTCTGCGCGGGGCACGTAGGCCAGACCGGAAGTCACGTTGAGCACGGCGGCGCGGGCCTGCGGGTCCGCCTGCGCCTGCCCGTGAAAATGGGCTAGGGCCGCGTTGGTCAGGCGGATGGGGCCCAGCAGGTTGGTGACGATGGTGGCTTCGGCCGCGTCCAGCATTTCGGGCAGGGCCCGCACGCTCTCGGTCCGCATGATGCCTGCGTTGTTGACGAGCACGTTCAGCGCCGGAAAGTCGCGGATGACCTGCGCCATCACGCTGCGGATGGATTCGGCATCATCCACGTCGAGCCGGACCGACTTCATGCCGGGGTTGGCCGCCGTGACCTCGTCGAGCGCCTGCTGCCTGCGGCCCGCGATGATGACCGTATTACCGAGCCTATGAAACGCCTCGGCCAGACCCCGTCCGATGCCCGAACCCCCACCGGTTATAAGGATGGTATTGCCTGTCAGATTCATGAGATTCCTCCTGGCAACGAGTGTAGGCAGGTCACTCTCTATTGAGAAGTAGGCACCCAGAAGTTCTATACTTACCCAGAGGAGAGTGGCGATCTGATGGAGTCTCGGCAGGTGGAGAGACAGGCCGCGCCGGATACGGAGCCTTCGGTGCGTCAGCCTGGGCCGGAGATCGAACTGCTGGTCCGGGACATGATCGGGCGGGTGGCCGACAAGTGGACCATGTTGATCCTGGAGGAGCTGGCCGAGCACGGCACGCTGCGTTTTACCCGGCTGGGTGACCTCGTGGGCGACATCAGCCAGAAGATGCTGACCAAAACCCTGCGGCAGCTGGAGAGTGACGGCTTGGTGCTGCGCACGGTGCATCCGGTCATTCCGCCGCATGTCGATTACCGGCTGACCGAGCTGGGCCTCAGCCTGAGCGAGGCGTTCTGCGGCGTCTGGGAGTGGGCCGAGAAGTACCACGCTCAGGTGGCGCAGGCCAGGCAGGACTTCCAGTCGGCAGCGCTCCCCCGGAGTTCGGGAAGGGCGGTTGCGGCGCAGGACACGGACTCCGGCACCTGATGGAGTGATGCGAAGGTTGGCCTGAACAGCCGGATGCCTTTGCAGAAGCGCACAAAGCTTGTCTATGACGGTTCCTTGGTCCGCAGCAGCTTTTAAAAAGCCGTGTAGAACGGCAGCGACAGCGCGTCGGGCTCCGGGCCCGGCGACCCGGCGCTCTCCGACAGAACACCGACCCGCACACGCCAGACAGACGAGATGCCGAGCAGGCAGGGCAGGCGCGCCATGTGGGGATGGATGGGCCTGTGGGCGCTGCCGAGACCGAATCCGGCGGTGCCGCGTCCGGTCCCTCACCCCATGCCCCGAGCGGCTATCCTGGGCAGGATGACGAAAGACGGCGGCAAGAAAGACAACAAGGCGGCGCAGTACGGCGTGACGCCCCAGAGTGTGGACTTCAACGACTGGTACAACGAGGTCGTGAAGAAGGCCGACCTGGCCGACAACTCCCCGGTGGCGGGCGCGATGGTCGTGCGGCCCTACGGCAGCGCGCTGTGGGAAAACGTCGTGCGCTGGCTCGACGACCGCTTCAAGGCGACGGGGCACGAATCGCTGATCTTCCCGACCCTGATCCCCATGAACTTCATCATGAAGGAGGCGGACCATGTCGAGGGTTTCGCGCCCGAGCTGTTCACGGTGAACAAGATCGGCACCGAGGAACTGGCCGAGCCCTACGTCATGCGCCCCACCTCCGAGACGATCATCGGGCACATGTGGAGCGGCTGGCTCAACTCCTACCGTGACCTGCCCTTCCTGCACTACCAGTGGGGCAGCGTGTTCCGCGCCGAGCTGCGCACCAAGGCCTTCCTGCGCACCTCCGAGTTCTACTGGCACGAGGGCCACACCGCCCACGCCGACGAGGCCGAGGCGCGCGCCGAAGTGCGGACGATCCTGGACCTGTACCACGAGTTCTGCCGCGACGTGCTGGCCCTGCCGGTGGTGCGCGGCGAGAAGACCGCCTCCGAGCGCTTCGCCGGGGCGGTCTCCACCTACTCCATCGAGGGCATGATGCGCGACGGCAAGGCCTTGCAGTCGGGCACCAGCCACTACCTGGGCCAGAACTTCTCCAAGGCCTTCGACGTGAAGTTCCAAACGCGCGAGCAGAAGGAAGAGTTCGCCCACACGACCTCCTGGGCCATCTCCAGCCGCATCATCGGGGCGATCATCATGACGCACGGCGACGACGCCGGACTGATCATGCCGCCGCGCATCGCGCCCATCCAGGTCGTGGTCATTCCGGTGGGCCGCAAGGACAACTTCGACGAGATGGTCGCGGAAGGCGAAAAGCTCGCCGCCGAGCTGCGCGCCCAGGGCCTGCGCGTGAAGGTGGACAAGCGCGACGGCGTGACCAACGGCTTCAAGTACAACGACTGGGAGCTCAAGGGCGTGCCGGTGCGCATCGAACTCGGCCCCCGCGACCTAGAGAGCGGCGTGGTCGTGGTGAAAAACCGCAACAGCGCCGAGAAGGAGACCCTGCCCCGCGCCGAGGCCGTGGCCGGCATGGCGGCCCGCCTGGACGGCGTCCACGACTGGCTGCTGAAGCGGGCGACCGACTTCATGCTGGAGAACACGGTCACGGTGGACACCTACGAGGACTTCAAGGCGGCCATCGAGGCGGGCAAGTGGGTGCGCGCCTTCCACTGCGGCGACCCCGAGAGCGAGCGCCAGATCAAGGAAGACACCAAGGCGACCGCCCGCAACGTGCCCCTGGACGACGCCGAATTCTTCGCCGAGGCCGAGGAGGGCGTGTGCGTACATACCGGCAAGCCCGCCGCCTACGGCAAGCGCGTGATCTTCGGCCGCCAGTACTGAGAGGAGGCTGCGGGAGATCTGGTGTGGATACGGCGCCGGGACTGTAGAAACGTCTCTCCTCCCCAGCTTTCATTCCAGACCAGAAGAAACAGGCTCCCGCGTCGCGCCGGAGCCTGTTTCTTTTGCCTTTCCCAGTTCCCACCCACTACACCCCGCTTCCATACTGACGCCATGACCTCCGACTCTGCCCTGCGGCGCCATGTCCGCGACCTGCTCACCAAGGCGCAGGCCCACCTGATGTTCGACGACGTGATCAGGGATTTTCCCCTGGCCCGCCTGAACGAGCGGAGAGACGGTCTGCCCTATTCGGCCTTCGAGGTGCTGTGGCACCTGCGGTTCACGCAGCGCGACATCCTGAATTTCGTGCGGGAGGAGCCTTATGAGGAGGTGGCGTGGCCCGCCGCCTACTGGCCCCACCGCCAGGACGCGACCGAGGCCGAGTGGCACGCCGAGGTGGCGGCCTTCCGGGCCGACCTCGCCGCCCTGCTGGCCCTGCTCGACGACCCGCGGACCGACCTGTTCGCCGTGGTCCCCAACGGGCAGCCCCCGCAGGGCGAGGGGCAGACCTGGCTGCGGGAATTTCTGCTGGTGGCCGACCACAACGCCTACCACCTGGGCACGTTGACGGTGCTGCGCAGGCTGCTCGACGGGGCCTGAACGCCGCGCGCGCCGAGCATCCCTCAGCGTTCGCCGGCCACCCGCCGGAGCTGTCCGGCGGCGTCCTCGGAGACGGAGCCGCCGTGGTACGTCTGGATGACCCGGACCGCGCCGGAGTGCTCGGCCAGTCGCCGTACGCTCTGCCGGGCGAGGGACTGGTCGGGCGTGAACTGCGGGTTGAAGCTGTTGAGGGTCCCGTCCTCACTGGTCAGGGCGTCTCCCGTGATCAGGACGCCGTCCTGCTCGACCAGAAAACTGGTGTGCCCGACCGTGTGGCCGGGGGTCGCCAGCACGCGCACGCCGCCCGCCAGGGGCAGCACCTCGCCGTCTCCGAGCACACGGCTGACCCGGATATCCGGGAGCCCCGAGAGCGGGGGCGTGCCGGGGCGTTTCTGCGGGGCCTGCTCGCCCTGCACGAAAGGCACCTCGGCGGCCGAGGCCCAGACCTGCGCGCCGCTCTCGCGCACCACGTCGGGCAGCAGACCGATATGGTCGAGGTCGTGGTGCGTGACCAGCACCCGCCGGACGTCGCCCAGGGCCACCCCCTCGGCCTGGAGGGCCGCGCGCAGCAGCTCCAGCATGCCCGGAAAGCCGGTGTCCACCAGGGTCGGGCCCTCCACCGGGTCCAGGATCAGGGACAGGTGCAGGGTCATCGGCGTGCCCGAGGGCGGGGTGGCCTTCAGGGCGATGTCGCGGACATGTTGACTCAGGGACATAGGGGGAGGCTAGGCAGCCCGGCGCGTCCGGGCAAGAGCCGACCTTCGCCGTTTCTTCAGGTCGCGCGCCGGGTAGAAGGCCGGTGAGCGGCCGGGGCGGCGGGCGTCCGGGTCACGCTCGTCAGGACGCTGCGGTACTCGCCGGGCGTGATGAGGCCCATCGCCATGGCGTGGCTCGCGGCGTTCAGGCTGTCGGCCGCCAGCACGAGGTCCACCCCGGCCCCGCGCACCTGCTCGCGCAGCTGCATGACGGCGGCGTCGGTGCCCGCGTCGCTCACGTCGCGGATGTACACGGCCAGCACCCGCCCCGGATGGCGCTGCACGACCTCCGAATAGATGACCGGGTCCTGCTCGCCGCTGTCGCCCACCAGCACGAACTTCAGGTCCGGGTAACGCTTGAACAGCCGCTCGATGATCTCGTGCTTGTAGCTGCCGTGCCCGCCCAGCAGGTCCACGCCCCAGTTGCGCAGGAAGAGCGGCCCCAGCGGAATACGCCGGTAGTCCAGAAACTGCCACAGCAGGTCGAAGAAGTTCCACGGGCTGCTCGACACGTAGAAGATCGGGTTGCGGCCCGCGCCCTCGCGGGTCAGGGCGCGGTACAGGGCACCGACGCCGGGAAAGGGCGCGCGGGTACGGGCGTTGCCGGTGAGCACGGTCATGAGCATGCGCGGCAGGCTGGTCACGTCCGACTGCAGGACCGTGTCGTCGAGGTCGCTGATGATGCCGAAGCGCGCCTGCTCGACCACCTGCGCGCGCCCCAGCGCCGCCAGCTCACGGCCCTCGACACTCAGGGCGACCTCGTGCCAGCCGCCCGCCAGCGGCTCGGCCGGACGGAAGGTCAGGGTGAAATACCCGTCGGAGTCGCTGACCGCCCGTGCCAGGGCGTCGCCCAGCCGCCCCACGACCTCCACCCCGCTGACCTCGCGCGAGAACATGCGCCGCAGGATGTTGCCGAAGTTGCGCCAGCGCGGGTCGGCCTTGCGGGGGGGCTTGAGGGTCCGGGGCAGCAGCACGCGGCCGGTCAGCTCGACGGTGTGCGGGGTGCCCCAGCCCACGTAGGGCTGAAGCAGCAGCTGCCCCCGGCGGCGGCGCGGCTGCAGAACGCGGCTGATGCCCCGGTCGGCGGCGAGCACGGCCCGCTCGAGGACAGGAAGCAGCAGCTTGAACAGCGTCTTGGCCGGATTCACCCGCACAGTGTAAACACCGCCTCCCCCCGGAGCCGCTCAGGCTTCACTTAGGCTTGCCGGGACCGGCGCGGCCCTCGGGTCAGGGCCGCGCCGAATGCCCGTAGCGCCGGGCGATGACCACGCGGCGCACCAGCACGTCCCCCAGCCCCGGCCACAGGGCGTCCAGCAGCGCGAGCAGACGGTAGATGCGCGGCACGACGACCTCGCGCCGGGGGCGCAGCAGCACCCCGGCGACCGCCCGGGCGACCACCTCCGGCCCCGGCATGGGCAGCCGGGCGCCCGCCGTCATCTCGCTTTTCACGAAGCCCGGCGCGACCAGGCTGACCTCGACCCCACTGCCCAGCAGCTCGCGGCGCAGCGCCAGCGAAAACCCCCGCAGCCCGAACTTGCTCGCGCTGTACAGGCCCTGGGTCGCCACCCGGCCCGCCACCGACCCGATGTTCACGACGTGGCCCGAGCCCCGCGCGCGCATCTCGGGCAGCACCAGCCGCGTCATCTCGACGGGCGACTCCAGATTCACGCGCAGCACCCGCAGCGGATCGGGATCGTCCCACCACCAGCCGCGCTCGATGGTCACGCCCGCGTTGTTGATCAGGATGTCGATGCGCCCGAACTGCGCGTGGGCCGCCGCCACCAGGGCGCGGCGCGAGGCGGCGTCGGTCACGTCGGTGGGCACTGCCAGCACCCGCGCGCCGCTGGGGTCGAGTTCGCGGGCCAGAGCGGCCAGCTCGCCTTCGCGCCGCGCCGCGAGCACGAGCGCGTAGCCGTGCGCGGCGAGTTCGTGGGCCGTCGCGCGCCCGATCCCGCTCGACGCCCCGGTCAGGACCACGACCGGCCGTCCCCTGCCCGTGCCTTGTTCAGCTGTCATGCCCGATGCTACCCGGTCGGGCCCCCCAGGACCGGCCCCGCGCCGGCCGGGGCCTCCTGCGGCCGTCCTCAGCCGCGCATCAGGCTGGGGCGCGAGACTGCGGGCATGTCCGCCTTCTCCCGCCGCCTGGGGCTGCTCCTGCTGGCTGGCCTGCTGTCGGCCGGCGCGCGCCCAGTCGCCCAGACCGTCCCGGCCACACCCGTGGCCCCGGCCCTGCCCGAGCTGTCTCCCCTGCCCCCGCGCCCAGCGACCCTGCCCGCGCTGACGCCCACCTCTACCCTGACGCCCGTCCCGGCCGCCACGCCGGCGTCCCCGGCACTGCCCGCAGGCTTCGTCGCCACACCGACCGACCCACTGTACGCGCGGCAGTGGAACCTGCGGGCCATCCGCGCGGGCGGGGCGTGGGCGCTGCTGCGGGGCCAGACACTGGCGCCAGTCACGGTGGCGGTGCTGGACACCGGCTACGTGCCCTCGGCCGAGCTGGGGGCCCGCCTCGTGCCGGGCTACGACTTCGTGTCGGACCCGGCCCGCTCGGGTGACGGCGACGGCCGCGACCGCGACCCGGCGGCGCTGGGGGCCTACGCCTACCACGGCGAGGTGATCGCCGGGATCGTCGCGGCGGCGCACGACGGGCGGGGCATGGCGGGCCTGGACCCACAGGCCCGCGTGCTGGCCGTGCGCGTGGCGGGCACCGACGGCATGATCGCCCCGCAGGACCTCGCCGACGCCCTGCGCTGGGCCGCCGGACTGCCGGTGGCGGGCGTACCGGCCAACCCCGCCCCCGCCCGCATCCTGAACCTCAGCCTGTACGCCGACTTCGTGCCACTCACCGGCTGCGACGCCCGCGTGCAGGCGGCGGTCGACGCCGTGACGGCGCGCGGAGCCCTGGTCGTCGCCGGGGCGGCCAACGACGGAGCCGACAGCCGGGGCTACTCGCCGGCCGGCTGCCGCAATGTCCTGACCGTCACCAGCGCCACCGAGGCCGGCACCCGCCCTGCCTACGCCAACTGGGGGCGCAGCGTGGCCCTGGCCGCGCCCGGCGGCGAGCCCGGACACGGGGTGGTCGTGAGCAGCGTCAGTGGCCCCGGCGGCGTGCGCGAGCCCAACGGCACGAGCTTCGCCGCGCCGCACGCCTCGGGGGTGGCAGCGCTGCTGCTCGCCGTGCGCCCTGGCCTGACCCCGGCCGCGCTGCGCGACCTGCTGACCCGCACGGCCACGCCCTTTGCCGGCGGGCGCTGCGACCCCGATGCCCTCAAGAGCTGCGGCAGCGGCACCCTGAACGCCGAGGCGGCGCTGCGTGCGGCGCTGGCCCTGCCCGCCGGCAACCGCACTGGCCGCTGAGGCACGGAGCCGGGACGCCTGACCGCTCCCGGCCCGTTAGCCTGGACCCATGAGGATCCTCTCTTGAACGCGCCTGCCTGGCGCATCTGGCTCATCACGGCGCTGATGTGCGGCTGGGGCATCCTGGGCATCCGTTTCGTCCAGAAGGGCGATCCGGTCCTGGCCCTGATGTGCCTGGCCCTGCTGATCGCCAACGGCGTGACCCTCTGGCGGCTCACCCGGCAGGGCAAATAGAGCGGGGCGGCCACCGGACTCCGTATAGAGGAAAAGTCCGGTGGCCGCCCCGGCAGGCCCGTCTACATGGCGGGCATGGGGCTGGGCATGCCCGGCGTGTCCGGGTTCTCGGTCGGCAGCGGGTCGGGCATGCCGGGGGTGTCCGGGTTGGACGGCGGGTCCATGATGGGGCCGGTATCTTCGCGTCCGGGCATCTGCTCGGGCATGGGCGAGGGGGTGTCGGTCGGCTCGCTCGCCGGGGCCGGGGGGCTGTCGTAGGGTCCGGTCATGGGCATACCTCCTTGATGGGTGCGCCCAGTGTGCCCGCCTTTTGCCTAGGCGGGCTGACAGCGGCCTAAAGGCGTCTTCAGGTGTGGTCCGCCGCGCCTTCCGGCCCCGCTTCGGGGTCTTCCAGGACCGCGCGGGCGGTCGTCTCGTCCACGATCAGGGTCCGGATCAGGCCGCCGCACAGCGCCGACCGCAGGGCCAGCGCCTTGCCGGGGTCGGCCACCACGCAGACCGTCTGCGGGTGATCGCGCACCCAGGAAAGCTCGGGGCCACTGCTGCGGGCGTTCAGGTCGATGCCCGAGGCGCGGCCGTCGGCGCGGTAGAACACGGTGGCGATGTCGCCCACCGCCCCCTGACGCTCCAGGCCCGCGAGGTCCTCGGCGTCGAGGTACCCCGCCACATGCACGTGGCTGGGCGTCGACGCGCTGAAGCTGCCTACGCTGAACATGAGCACTTCGGCGGCGCGCTGCAACTCCAGCACGTGCCCCACGCTGCGCTCGCGCCACATGGCCCGGCGGGTCCCGGGGTCGTCGAAGAAGGTCGGCACCGGAAAGAGGTACGACCGCCCCCCGCAGGCGTGCGCGAAGCGCGAGAAGGTGTCGGCGACGAACCCGCTGCTGAAATCCAGGGCGCTGGCACTGCCGTTGAGCTGCACGAACTGCGTCTCGGGCAGGGCGCGCGGGGTCAGGGCCCGGCTCACGGCGTCCAGGGTGTTGCCCCAGGCCAGCCCCACCGTCATGCGCGGGCGCAGGTGCCCGCCCAGCCAGTGCGCCGCCGCCTGCGCGACCCGTTCCATCCGGGTGGCCTGCGGGCTGCCGTGCCCCGGACTGCCGGCCGGCAGGCTGACCACATGGGGCTGCAGGCCCGGCCAGCGCGCCCGCAATCCGGCCTCCAGGTGCTGGGGGTGGGCCTGCGGATCGTGGATGCGGATCTCGACCAGGCCGGTGCGCCGCGCCAGGGTGAGCAGGCGCGAGACGCGCGGGCGCGAGACGCCCAGTTCGCGGGCGATGGCGTCGGTGGTCAGGCCCTGCTGGTAATACAGCCGCGCCACCTGCACGGCCTGCACCACGTTGGGATCGGCGGCGTCCGGCAGAGGCGAGGACAGGGGCGAAGCGTCGGACATGACGCACAGCATAAGAGCGCCGGGGGCGGAGACAGGCCACCCGGCAGGAAGCCCACGACACTGCACAACTGTTCAGCCACTCTTGACAGATGTTCAGCGGCGTGGCAACGTACTCTCAACCACATTTTTTTTCTGTCCGGCAGCGGACAGCGCCGACCGGCAAGAGGGGCCGGGGGCAGGGGGAGGTCGTATGAAATTCACGGCGGCGCAGGAGTTCGTGGCAGAACTGATCGGCACGATGGTGCTGATCCTCTTCGGATGCGGGGTGGTGGCGATGGTCGTGCTGTTCGCCAGCACCAACCCCGTCATACCGGGGCAGATCGTCAACGGCGGTTACACCAACATCACCCTGGGCTGGGGCTTCGCGGTCCTCATGGGCATCCTGATCTCGGGCGGCATCAGCGGGGCGCACCTGAACCCGGCGGTCACGCTGGCGCTCGCCGTCACCAAGCGCTTTCCCTGGAGCAAGGTCGCCCACTACGTCGCCGGACAGATGATCGGCGCGTTCCTGGGCGCGGCCATCGTGTTCGCGGTGTACTACGCCAAATGGATTCAGTTCGACCCGGGCCTGGAGAGCACGACCGGCGTCTTCTCGACCTTCCCGGCCATCGCCGGCACCTTCTGGCCCGGCATGGTGGACCAGATCGTGGGCACGGCGCTGCTCGTCGCCCTGATCCTCGCCATCGGCGACAAGCTGAACAACCCGGTCGCGGCGAGCTGGGGGCCGCTGGCGGTGGCCTTCGTGGTCATGGCCATCGGCATGAGCTTCGGCGCCATGCACGGCTACGCCATCAACCCCGCGCGTGACCTCGCGCCGCGCCTGTTCGCGCTGGTGGCCGGCTTCAAGAACACCGGCTTCGAGAACGGCGTCTGGATCGTGCCGGTGGTCGGGCCGCTCGTCGGCGGCGTCGTGGGCGCCCTGATCTACGACGCGCTGATCGGCCGCTCCCTGACCCGCGCCGACGAGAGTGCCCGTCAGCTGACCGACCAGCAGGGCGTAGACCCCGAATTCAACCTCAAGCGCTAAGCGAACGGAGACTCCCGGATATGACGAACCAGAACCAGTACATCCTCGCCCTCGACCAGGGCACCACCAGCAGCCGCGCCATCGTCTTCGACCACGCCGGGGCCATCAAGTCGGTCGCCCAGAAGGAATTCCGCCAGATCTTCCCCAAACCCGGCTGGGTCGAGCACGACGCCAATGAAATCTGGAGCACCCAGAGCGGCGTGATGCAAGAAGCCCTCTCGGGCGCGGGCATCCGGGCGGGCGACGTGGCGGCCATCGGCATCACCAACCAGCGCGAGACCACCCTGGTCTGGGACCGCACGACCGGGCAGCCCATCCACAACGCCATCGTGTGGCAGGACCGCCGCACGGCCGGGTATTGCGACGAGCTGCGTGCCCAGGGCAAGGCCGAGGTGTTCCAGCAGAAAAGCGGGCTGGTGCTCGACGCCTACTTCTCGGGCACCAAGGTCAAGTGGCTGCTCGACAACGTGCCCGGCGCCCGCGAGAAGGCCGAGCGCGGCGAGCTGGCCTTCGGCACGATGGATTCCTGGCTGGTCTACAAGCTGACCGGCGGCGAGTGCCACATCACCGACGTGACCAATGCCAGCCGCACCCTGCTGTGCAACATCCATACCGGCGAGTGGGACGACGAACTGCTGGAGATCCTGGGCGTGCCGCGCAGCATGCTCCCCGAAATCCGCAGCAGCAGCGAGGTCTACGGCGAGACGAGCCAGGGCCTGCTGGGCGCGCAGGTCAAGATCGCCGGGATCGCCGGCGACCAGCAGGCCGCGACCTTCGGGCAGGCCTGCCTGGAGCCGGGCATGGCGAAGAACACCTACGGCACCGGCTGCTTCATGCTCATGAACACCGGCAAGGAGGCCGTGCCCAGCGAGAACCGCCTGCTGACCACCATCGCCTGGCGTCTGGGCGACGGCCCCATGGAGTACGCCCTGGAAGGCAGCGTGTTCGTGGCGGGCGCGGTCGTGCAGTGGCTGCGCGACGGCCTGAAGCTCATCCGCAGCAGCAGCGAGGTCGAGGCGCTGGCGAGCAGCGTCGAGAGCACCGACGGCGTGATGCTCGTGCCCGCCTTCGTGGGCCTGGGCGCGCCCTACTGGGACAGCTACGCCCGGGGCACCATCGTCGGCATGACGCGCGGCACCACCCACGCGCACATCGCCCGCGCGGCCCTGGAGGCCATCGCCTTCCAGTCGGCCGAGCTGCTCGAAGCCATGCAGAAGGACAGCGGCTCGCCCCTCAAGGAGCTGCGTGTGGACGGCGGCGCGAGCAACAACAACCTGATGATGCAGTTCCAGGCCGACATCCTGGGCGTGCCGGTCGTGCGGCCCAAGGTGACCGAGACGACTGCGCTGGGCGCGGCCTACCTCGCCGGGCTGGCGGTCGGCTACTGGCAAAGCACCGACGAGATCGCCGGGCAGTGGCAGGAAGAGCGCCGTTTCGAGCCGCAGATGGAGGCCGCCGAGCGCGAAAGATTGATGCGCCGCTGGAAGCAGGCCGTCGAGCGCTCGCGCGCCTGGGCCGAGGAAGACCAGCGGGCCTGAACCTCTCGCCCCGGCGCGCCCCCGTTTCCCTCGCCGGGAGCGGGGGCGCGACTCTTAAGAAAAGGCGACCATGCCCCCCTTGAACATCCGTTCATAATGCTTGAACATATGTTCAAAGTGTTTCGAGGCCGGGCCGGATGCCCGCCGCTCTTTCCCACAGGAGTACTGCCATGACCCCCAGACAGACCGCCGATTCCCGCCCCGCCGCGCTGAGCGCCGTCACGTCCCAGGATACCTGGGACCTCGTGGTGATCGGGGGCGGGGCCTCGGGCCTGGGCACCGCCGTCGAGGCCGCCACGCGCGGCTACAGGACGCTGCTGCTCGAGGCCTACGACTACGCCAAGGGCACGTCGAGCCGCAGCACCAAGCTCGTGCACGGCGGCGTGCGCTACCTCGCCCAGGGCAACGTGTCGCTGGTGCGCGAGGCGCTGCACGAGCGCGGGCTGCTCAAGAAGAACGCGCCGCATCTGGTCCACGACCTGGGCTTCGTCATCGCCGCCTACAAATGGTGGTCGCAGCCCTTCTACGGCATCGGCCTGAAGGTATACGACGCGCTCGCGGGCCGGCTCAACCTCCAGCCCAGCCGCCTGATCGGCCGCGACGAGGCCCTGAAGAAGATTCCGACCTTCAAGAAGGCCGGCCTCAAGGGCGGCGTGCTGTACTTCGACGGCCAGTTCGACGACTCGCGCCTCGCGGTGACGCTGCTGCGCACCCTGGAAGACCACGGCGGCGTGGCCCTGAACTACGCCCCCGTGACCGGCCTGGTCAAGGAAAAGGGCCCGGACGGCAAGGACAAGGTCGCGGGCGTGACCTTCCGCGACGAGGAAAGCGGCCAGACCCTCACCGTCCGGGCGCGCAGCGTGGTGAACGCCACGGGCGTGTTCGTGGACGACATCCGCCGCATGGACACCCCCGGCGCCAAGCCCATGCTCTCGCCCAGCCAGGGCGTGCACGTGGTCGTGGACCGCAAGTTCCTGCCGGGTGACAGCGCCATCATGGTGCCGCGCACCGACGACGGCCGGGTGCTGTTCGCCGTGCCCTGGCACGACCATGTGGTCATCGGCACGACCGACACCCCGGTCCCCGACGCCAGCCTGGAACCGCGCGCGCTGCCCGAGGAGATCGACTTCATCCTGCGCACCGCCGAGCAGTACATGGACCCGGCCCCCAGGCGCGAGGACGTGCGCAGCGTGTACGTGGGCCTGCGCCCGCTGGTGAAGAACGAGAATACCGACGGCGCGGGCAGCACGGCGGCGCTGTCGCGCGACCACATCATCCGCATCTCGGACTCGGGCCTGCTGACCCTGACGGGCGGCAAGTGGACGACCTACCGCCGCATGGGCGAGGACGCCGTGAACCGCGCCGCCGTGCTGGGCGGCCTGCCCGAGCGCCTGACCCTGACGCCGGGGTTGAAGCTGCACGGCTGGAGCAGCCCCGAGGAGACGGCCCGCCGCGCCGACCACTGGCGCGTGTACGGGTCGGACGCCGAGCGCGTGCAGGCCCTGCCCGGCGCCGACCGCCAGCTGCACCCCGAGCTGCCCTACACCGAGGCCGAGGTGCGCTGGGCCGCCCGCGCCGAGCAGGCCCGCACCGTCGAGGACGTGCTCTCGCGCCGCCTGCGGGCGCTGCTGATCGGCGCGCGCGCCAGCATCGAGGCCGCCCCGCGCGTGGCCGCCCTGCTGGCCGAGGAACTGGGCCACGACGAGGCGTGGCAGCGCGCCCAGGTCGAGGCCTACCGTCAGGTCGCCGACGGCTACGTGCTGGCCTGAGCCCGGATGGGCAGAAGGGGCGGTGGGGGGCCTGTCCCCCCACCGCCCCTTCTGCTGTCTCGCGGCCCTCAGGCCTCCGGCGCGCCGCTCCTCTCCCCTGCCCGCACGTGGGCGAGGATCAGGGTGGCGGTCGCCTCCAGGGCGTCGGTGTGGGTGCGCTCGTAGGCGTGGCTGGCGTCCACGCCGGGGCCGATGAGGGCCACGGGGTAGTCGCCGCCCGCCCGCCACGCGGCGGTGCCGTCGCTGGCGTAGTAGGGGTATAGGTCTATGCGCAGCTCCAGCCCGGCGCGGCGGGCGGCGGCGCGCAGGCGGTTTCCCAGCGCGTGGTCGTAGGGGCCGCCCGAATCGGCCACGCACAGGGTGACGTGGTGCTCGCTGCTCGTCTGGCCCTCGCCCACGGCCGCCATGTCCACCGCCACGAGTTCGTCGGTGTGGGCGGGGATACCCGTCGCCGCGCCGTGCCCGACCTCCTCGTAGGTGGTGACGTGAAAGGCGACCGTGCGCGCGGGCGGCGCGCCCAGCAGCTCGCGCGTGACCCCCAGGAACACCGCCACCGCCGCCTTGTTGTCGAGGTGCCGGGCCTTGATATACCCGGCGGGCGTCACGCGCGGCCGGGCGTCGAAGCTCACGAAATCGCCCACGCCGATGCCCAGGTTGCGCGTCTCGGAGGCGCTGCGGGTGTCCTCGTCGAGGCGCACCTCCATCACCGACGGCTCGCGCCGCAGCTCGCGCAGGGCCGGGCCGTGGACGTGGGTGGACTGCCGCACGTTCACGACCGTCCCGGTGATGGCCCGCCCCTCCTGCGTGTGCACGAGCACGTCCTCGCCCTCCACGGTGGCCCAGTCGTAGCCCCCCAGCGCCGAGAGCAGCAGCCGGCCGCTCGGCTTGATGGCCTTGACCATCGCGCCCAGGGTATCTATGTGCCCGCTGAAGGTCACGTGGCCTTCGCCCGTGCCGGGCACCTCCCAGGTCAGTGCGCCCTTGCGGGTGCGGGCAGGGGTGATGCCCAGCGCCTCCAGCTCGGCCGCGACGAGCGCAACCGCCTGTTCGGTGAAGCCGGTGGGGCTGGGTGTCTCCAACAGGCGCACGAGCATGTCGAGGGTGTATTCCAGCGGGGTCGGCACGGCGACGCGGGTCACGCGACCACCGCCGGAGCGCCGCTGACCGCGTAGCCCAGATCGCGCGCGCGCGCGGCCGTGTGTTCCAGCGTTTCCTCGTCCAGGCCGAGCAGCTCCAGCCCGCGCACGCCGCGCGCGCGCAGCTCGGCGTCCAGGTCCGTACCGGCGAAGGCGTCGGGGTGCACGGCGCGCACCAGCACCTCGCCCTCCTCGGCGTGGAAATCGGGGTACAGCGTCCAGGCGCGCGAGAAGGTCGCGTGGTCTGTGCCCGCCTCACCGTCCCACTGCACGAAAACGAGCAGGTGACCGGCCTCGCGGGCACGGCTCACCTGCCGGTTCCAGCCGAGGGTCAGTTCGCGCTCGTCGGCGCGCCCCTCCAGTTGGGAACGCTGCGCGCTGAGCAGCACCAGGGCCTGCGACGTGGATGACATCGCGCGGATGATAGCGGAGAGCGGGAGGGCGCAGGGGACGGAAGAGGGCCTCTGTGCCCGGCCAGCGTCCCGCGCCGGCGCCCTGCTCCGGCTACTCCTGGCCCTCGCGCACCGTCATGATGCTCAGGCCGGCGTCCACGTACATGGTCTGGCCGGTGACGCCTGTGCCCAGGTCGGAGAGCAGGAACAGGGCCAGCTTGCCGACCTCCTCGGAGGTGGCGTTACGCCCGAAGGCGGCGTTGCGCGCCCCCTTGTCGTACAGGCCGCTGAAGCCGGGGATGCTGCGCGCGGCGATGGTGCGCATGGGACCGGCGCTGATGGTATTCACGCGGATCTCGCGCGGGCCGAAGTCGGCGGCGAGGTAACGGGTGGCGGCTTCCAGGGCCGCCTTCGCCACACCCATCACGTTGTACTTGGGCACGACCTGCTGCGAGGCGTGGTAGGTCAGGCTCACGATGCTCGCGCCGTCGCGCAGCAGCGGCTCGGCGTGGCGGGCCGCCGATACCAGCGTATAGGCGCTCACGCTCAGGGCGGTGTTCCAGTCCTCGGCCGAGGTGTCCAGGAAGCGGTTTTCCATGGCCCCGCGCGGCGCGAAGGCGATGGAATGCACCAGGATGTCCAGCGTGCCGAATTCCTCCTTGGCCCGGGCGAACAGGGCGGCCATCTCTTCTTCGTTCGTGGCGTCGGCCTGCTGAATCCAGGTGCCGCCGTGCCCGGCGGTCAGTTTTTCCAGCTCGGGCTTGAGCCGCTCGCCCTGGTACGAAAAGCCCACGCGGCAGCCGGCGGCCAGCAGTTGTTCGGCGATGGCCCAGCCCAGGCTGCGCGCGTTCGCCACGCCCATCACCAGGGCCGTTTTGGAAGAAAGGTCAACCGTCACACTCATACCCCCGACTCTAGCGCGGCGGGGGGGAGGGGCGCTGAAGCGGGTGCAAGTTGACGTGCCGGGGCGAAGGGCCGCGCGCCGGGCCCGATGCTCTAGGCTGTCGCCATGACGAGCGGCCTGGCCCTGTCCCTGCTGCGTGCGCCCAACCTGGGGGCGGCGCACGCCTTCAGCACCCGCGCGGGCGGCGTGTCGCGCGGTCCCTACGGCGGCCTGAACCTCGACGACCGCGCCGACGACCCCGGCGACGTGGCCGAGAACCGGGCCCGGCTGGCCGCCGCCCTGGGCTTCTCGCCCACGCAGGTCGCGCGGCTCGACCAGGTCCACGGCATCGAGGTCGTGACCGCGCGCTCGGGCGGCCTCTGGACCGGCGACGCCCTGGTCAGCGACCGGCCGGGCGTGCTGCTCGCCATCGGCACGGCCGACTGCTACCCCCTGCTGCTGGCCGACGAGGAGGCCGGCGTCGTCGGCGCGGCCCACGCGGGCTGGAAGGGCACACTGGGCCGCATCGGGGCGGCGACCGTGCGGGCCATGACCGCCCTGGGCGCGCGCCCGGAACGTGTACGCGCGGCGGTCGGCCCCGGCATCTGCGGCGCGCAGTACGCGGTCGGGGAGGACGTGGCCCGGCAGTTCTGGGAAGCGGGCCTGGGCGACTTCGTGCTGGAGGAGGGCGGGCCGCCCCACCTCGACCTCGCGGGGGCCAACCTCGCCGTACTGCGGGAAGCGGGCGTCCGGGACGTGTGGGTGTCGGGGCGGTGCAGCACCGAGGCCGACTTCTACTCGTACCGGCGCGACGCAGGCGTCACGGGACGGATGTGGGCCGTGATCGGCCGGCCGGAGGCGCAGGCATGAGCCTCTTTCGCCCTCGCGACGTCATTGACCACGTCGCGCAGATCACCCCGCATTTCCTGGCGGCGCGTGGCCTGAACGGCCTGCTCCTCGACCTCGACAACACCCTGGTGCCCTACGGCAGCTACGCCGAGGAAGGCGAGATGGTGCGCTGGGCGGGCGAGCTGCGCAGCGCGGGCGTGGGGTTGTACCTGCTGAGCAACGCCACCGGCAAGCGCGCGAGCTTCTGGATCTCGCGTCTGGGCTTCGCGGGCGTGGGCATGGCGGGCAAGCCCAACCCGCGCGCCTTCCGCAAGGCGCTGGACGCCCTGGCGCTGCCGCCGCACGCGGTCGGCATGGTGGGCGACCAGGTGTTCACCGACGTGCTGGGCGGCAACCTCGCGGGGATGCACACCATCCTGGTGCGCCCGCTGGCGGTCAATGCCCTGCCGCATACCCGCGCCGCGCGCCGACTGGAACGGCTGGTGCTGCGCCGTTACGGCCACGACTGGGAGCCGGGCCGAAGAAGGTAGGCCGGGGGCCGGGACCGCTCGGCCGCCGCCTGGCCCGCGCACCACCGGCCGAAAGCAAGTTGTGACAAGCCTCCCGCTAGCCTGAGCCGTGGCAAGCCCTGAATTTTCCTGCCGGGCCGCTCACGCGGCGGCGGGCAGTGCATGGAGGAACGGACTGTGGCTCTTTCGATAGGTGACCGGCGCTTGGGTGCCATCTTGCTCGAACAGGGGTACGTCAACGACACGGACCTGCAAAAGGCCCTGGCGCGGCACGCCGAGGTGGGGGGCCGCCTGGCCGACGTGCTGATCGACTCGGGTGTGGTGGCCGAGAAGCGCATCGCGCGGGCCATCGAGGAGGCGCTGGGCATCCCGCTCGTGAACCTCATGGCCGTGACCCCCGAGCCCGAGGCGCTGCGGGCGGTGCAGCCGCAGACCGCCATGAGTGTCCAGGCCTTTCCCTTCGCCCTCGACGGCGGAACGCTGCGGGTGGCGCTGGTGGACCCGCTGTCCAGCCTCGCCATCGAGGCGCTGGAGGACGACAGCGGCCTGAACATCGAGCCGTATCAGGCGCTGCGCGAGGAGGTGCTGTGGTGCCTCGCCACGCACTACCCCGAACTGCGGCTTCAGGCCCAGGCACCCAGCGAGGAGGCCGGCGGGACGCGCGCCCAGCTCGGCCAGCGCCTCATTGCCGCCGGGCTGATCAACGACGCGCAGCTTCAGGTGGCGCTCGACATCCAGCAGCAGACCGGCGTCGCGCTGGGCGGCGTGCTCATCGAGCAGGGCCTGATCACCGAGGCCCAGCTCTACACGCAGCTCGCCGAGCAGGCGGGCGTGCCCTTCCTGCCCGAACCGCGCGGTTTCCAGCCGACCGAGGACGTGCTGGGCAGCATGCTGCGCGCCGACGCGCTGCGGCTCTCGGCGGTGCCCATCGACGAGACGGCGCAGGGCGTGACCGTCATCACCAGCGACCTGCGCAAGCGCGCCGACATCGCGGCGCTGGTGGGCCAGAACGTGCAGTTCATGCTGGCGCAGCCGCGCGACATCGAGCGGCTCATCGAGGAGTTCTACCCGCAGCGCGGCCGCCTGGGCGAACAGCTCGTGCAGCAGGGCACGCTGTCCCGCGCGCAGCTGCGCGAGGCGCTGCACGTCCAGGCCCGCGACAGCAAGGTCAAGCCGCTGGGCGAGGTGATCCTGGACCTGGGGTTCGCCACGGCCGAGGAAGTGGACGGCGCGCTGCAAAAGCAGAACGTGGGCGGCGGCCGCCTGGAAGACACGCTGGTGCAGTCGGGCAAGCTCTCGCCCGAGATGCTGGCGCGCTCGCTGGCCGCGCAGCTCGGCTACGAGTTCCTCGACCCGGTCCAGAACCCGCCCGACGCCAAGGTCGCGCTGATGATCCCCGAGAGCACCGCGCGGCGCTACGTGGTCGTGCCGGTGCGCATCCAGGGCGACAGCCTCGTCGTCGCCATGAAGGACCCGCGCAACGTGTTCGCGCTCGACGACCTCAAGCTCCTCACCGGCCGCGAGATCGTGCCCGCCGTGATGGCGGAGAAGGACATCGTCCGCCTGATCGAACGCTATTTCGGCAACCAGGACATGGCGAACCTCAACCAGCGCCTCGTCAAGGAGAGCGCCAAGCGCGAGACGGCGGTGGACCTCGACCTCTCGGCGGGCCTGGACGACAACGCCGTGGTCCGGGTCGTGGACAACCTGATCCGCGAGGCGGCGTTGCAGGAAGCCAGCGATATCCACATCGAACCGACCGAGACCTCCGTGCGGGTGCGCTACCGCATCGACGGCGTACTGCGCGAGCAGGCCGAGCTGCCCAAGGGCGCGGCCCAGAGCCTGCTGGCCCGCATCAAGATCATGGGGCACCTCGACATCGCCGAGCGCCGCATTCCGCAGGACGGCCGCGTGCGCTTCCGCAAGGGCAGCATCGACATCGACCTGCGCCTCTCGACCCTGCCCACCGTCTACGGCGAGAAGGCCGTGATGCGTCTGCTGCAGAAGGCCAGCAACATCCCCGAGGTCGAGCAGCTCGGCTTTTCCGAATACAACATCCAGCGCTACTCGGACGTGATCGAGAAGCCCAACGGCATCTTCCTGGTGACGGGACCCACAGGGTCGGGCAAGTCCTTCACCAGTTTTTCCACCCTCAAGCGCATCGCGCGCCCCGAAAAGAACACCACGACCATCGAGGACCCGGTCGAGTACGAGATTCCGGGCATTAACCAGTCGCAGGTGAACAACGCGGCCGGCATGACCTTCGCCCGCGCCCTGCGCGCCTTCCTGCGTCAGGACCCTGACATCATCTTCGTGGGGGAAATCCGCGACACCGAGACGGCCGAGATCGCGGTCGAGGCGGCGCTCACCGGCCACCTCGTGCTGGCGACCCTGCACACCAACGACGCCCCCGGCGCGGTGACCCGTCTGGAGGAGATGGGCGTGGAGCCCTTCAACATCTCGGCCGCCGTG
The DNA here is from genome assembly GCF_000252445.1 of Deinococcus gobiensis I-0. Classification (GTDB taxonomy): domain Bacteria; phylum Deinococcota; class Deinococci; order Deinococcales; family Deinococcaceae; genus Deinococcus; species Deinococcus gobiensis. The sequence goes on from NC_017790.1 coordinate 2,468,340, forward strand.
GCGGGGGTGCTCGCGCAGCGCCTCGTGCGCCGGGTCTGCACCGAGTGCAAGGCCCCCACCAACGCCGACCCCGACGTGCTGCGCCGCCTGGGCATCGCCGAGCGCGACCTGCGCGGGGCCCAGCTCATGCGCGGGGCGGGCTGCCCTCGCTGCGGGGGCACCGGCTACAAGGGCCGCATGGGCATCCACGAACTGATGGTCGTGGACGAGCCGCTGCGCGCCGCCATCGGGGCCGGGCGTTCCTCGGCCGAGATCCGCGACGTGGCGATGGAAAAGAGCGGCATGAAGACGCTACGTCAGGACGGCATCGAGAAGGCGCTGCAAGGCCTGACCACCCTCGAAGAAGTGCTGGCCGTCACCTCCAGCTGAAGTCCACCGTGATCGACCTCCGGAGCACAGAACAGACCGGAGAGCGGAAAGGTCCCGTTCCCGGGGGCCACGTCTCCGCCAGCCCCCTCTCTCCTTCCCCCTTTCCCGCCTGAACGGAGTTGCCCATGAGCCCAGCCGACATCACCGACATCCTGCGCCACGCCGCCGAGACCGGGGCCTCCGACGTGATCCTCACGGTCGGGATGCCCCCGCAGTTCAAGATTTCCGGGGTCTACAGCAGCCAGAACTTCGAGGAACTGACGCCCCCCGACACCCGCAAACTGATGTACTCGATGATGAACGAGCGCCAGCAGCGGACCTTCGAGGAACGCCGCGAGCTGGACTTCTCGTTCGCGCTGGGCGAGAAGGCCCGTTTCCGCGTGAACACCTTCATGCAGCGCGGCTACGTGGGCGGCGTCATGCGTCTCATTCCCACCAAGATCCGCAGCGCGCAGGACATGGGGCTGCCGCAGTCGGTGGTGGACATCGCCAGCGCGCCGCGCGGCCTGGTCCTCGTGACCGGCCCCACCGGCTCGGGCAAGAGCACCACGCTCGCGGCGATGATCGACCACATCAACAGCACCAAGAAGCTGCACATCGTGACCATCGAAGACCCCATCGAGTTCATGCACTCGCATAAACAGAGCATCATCAACCAGCGCGAGGTGGGGGCCGACACCCTGAGCTTCAACGACGCCCTGCGCGCCGCGCTGCGTCAGGCCCCCGACGTGATCCTGGTGGGCGAAATGCGCGACTACGAGACCATCAAGGCCGCCGTGACCGCCGCCGAAACCGGGCACCTCGTGATGGGCACGCTGCACACCAACTCGGCCCCCGAATCGGTCGACCGTATCGTGGACGTGTTCCCCGAGGAGCAGCAGGAGCAGATCCGCGTGCAGCTCGCCAACAACCTCGTGGCGGTCATGACCCAGCAGCTCCTGCCGCGCCTCGACGGCCAGGGGCGCGCCCTCGCCTACGAACTGCTGATCGCCAACCCGGCCGTGCGGGCACTGATCCGCGAGGGCAAGACCTACCAGCTCACCAGCGTCATGCAGACCGGCTCGCGCGAGGGCATGGTCACCATGGACGCCTTCCTGGCGAACCTGTACCGCCGCCGCGTCATCAGCTACGACGCGGGCCTGGAGCGCGCCATCGACCCCAAGGAATACGCCCGACTGGCGAACGACGCCACGGCCAACCTCGGGGCAGCGGGCCAGTACGCGCCGCCGGCCCCCAGCGCCCCGGCGGGCGGCGGCTACGCCCAGGGCGCGGGGCTGGGACGCGGCGACGTGGGCCGGGGGGGCCTGACCCAGACCTCCGTTCCGGCGGGCGACAGCAAGCCGCCGTTCGGGCGGCGGTAGACGGGAAGACCGGGAAGGGGGGGTGAGGCGGCAGAAAGCACCCCACTTTTCTGAAGAGCCTTCCTGCGGAAGTGCTGAGCGACGCACGATAGAAAGAATTCGCCGGCCTCATCTGGCAGGTCGGGCCAGCTCAAATCGCCCCGACGGCTGGACGCTGTCCTGGCAACCTTCACCCTCCGCATAACGACGGCCGTCTACCGCGCCTACGCCACCACACGCCGGAGCGAGCCGAGCGATCTCCCGATACATGGAGCGCATCGGCCCCCGCGCAGATCTGTTCCCAAAACGCCTGTCTACGAAACTGCGGAGGGACCATCTGGATCACCAGACGGTTGACCTGCGCGGTTTCTTCTGACTCCACATGCCCTCGGTCGGTGCGCCGCAGGGCCGGGCCGGCTCCAGCACCTGAGCTGAGATTAATTCGTCAGAGAATGGGCGTATTCTGAGAACACATGAACCCTTTCTCAAGCCTTCCGGCTCTGTCCTGACGGTCTGTCGCTCCTGCACCCCGCCTGTCCGGGTGCCGGGTGCTCGGCCATGCGTGTCGGGGCGGCTGTCACACCCCAGTCCGGTCATCCGGGTCGCCGCGCTCCCTCGCCTGTTCACCTGTCCGCAGCCCCCTCCCTGCCTGAGCTGAACAAAGGACTGCATCCATGAGAAAAGCGACCCTGCGTGAACACCTCCGCTACCGCTTCGACAACACCATGTCCCGCGGCCCGGCCGCCATGATCGGCTGGCTCTTCCTGCTCTCCGTCCTCATGATCGTCGCCGTGTCGGTGTTCGTCCAGCTCACGCGGCAGGTGCCGCTCGCGGCGGACGACCGGCCGATCGGCTTCGGCGGGTTGCTGTGGTGGAACCTGATGCGCGCCCTGGATTCCGGCGCCATCGGCAGCGACCAGGGGACGCCGCTGTTCCTGGCGACCATGTTCGTGATGACCCTGGGCGGCATCTTCCTGGTCAGCATGCTGATCGGCGTCGTGACCAGCGGTATTGAAGCGAGGCTGGAGGAACTCCGCAAGGGCCGCTCCTTCGTGGCCGAAGAGGGGCATACCCTGATCCTGGGCTGGTCGCCGCACGTGTTCACCATCCTGTCCGAACTCGTGACGGCAAATGCCAATCAGCGCCGTCCCTGCGTGGTCATCCTCGCCGAGAAGGACAAGGTCGAAATGGACGACGAGTTGCGGGCCCGTCTGGGTTCGACCGGGCGTACCCGCGTGGTGTGCCGCACCGGCAGTCCGCTCGACCTGGCCGATCTGGAAATCGCCAACCCGCACGCCGCCCGCGCAATCATCATCCTGGCGCCCGAGGACGACAAGGCGGACACCAGCGTCATCAAAGGGCTGCTCGCCATCACGAACAACCCCAAACGCCGCGCCGCGCCCTACCACATCGTGGCCGAGATCCGCGATTCCCAGAACGTCGAGGCCGCCCGTCTGGCGGGCCGCGACGAGGCGAGTCTGGTGCTCGTCGACGACCTGATCTCCCGCATCATGGTGCAGACCTGTCGCCAGTCCGGCCTGTCGGTCGTGTATATGGACCTGCTGGACTTCGGCGGCGACGAGATCTACTTCGCGCCCCCGACCGCCGTGGCAGGGCAGACCTTCGGTCAGGCCCTGTTCGCGTTCCCGGACTCCGCCCTGATCGGCCTGCACTTCGCGGATGGCCGCATCGTCCTGAATCCGCCGATGGAGACGGTCATCGCGCCAGATGACCGGGTCATCGCCATTTCGGCCGACGACGACACGGTCAGGGCCCAGGCAGGCCTGTTCCCCTTCGACGAGGCGGCGATCCAGGCTCCGGTGCGCCGCGCGCAGCAGCCTGAGCGTACCCTTATCCTCGGCTGGAACGAGCGGGCCCCGACGGTCATCGCCGAGCTTGACCGGTATGTCATGCCGGACTCGGCCCTGAGCGTGGTCACCGACGATCCGGCGGCGCTGGAGACGCTGACGCTCCTCCAGGACTCGCTGACGAACCTGTCCCTGCAAACGCACCTGGGCGATACGACCGACCGCCGGACGCTCGACCAGCTCAGCCCCGGCAGCTACGACCACATCATCACCCTGTCCTCTTCCGACAGCCTCGACGTGCAGCAGGCGGACGGCCGGACCCTGGTCACGCTGCTGCACCTGCGGGACATGGCCAGCCGCGCCGAGCAGGACTACTCTATCGTCTCGGAGATGCTCGACGTCCGTAACCGCGAGCTGGCGCAGGTCACCCAGGCGGACGATTTCATCGTCTCCGACCGGCTGGTGAGCCTGCTGATCTCGCAGATCGCCGAAAACGCCGCCCTGAAGGCGGTCTTCGACGAGCTCTTCCGCGCCGAGGGTTCGGAAATCTACCTGAAGCCCGCCGGGGAGTACGTGACCCTGGGGACGCCCCTCACCTTCTACACCGTTCTCGAGGCCGCGCGGCGACGGGGCGAGGTCGCCATCGGTTATCGCCTCAAGGCGGAGGCCGATCTGCCTGGGCGGTCCTACGGCGTCCATCTGAACCCGGTCAAATCCGCCACGCTGGAGTTGTCGGTTTACGACCGTGTCATCGTGCTGGCGGAGGCCTGAGCTGGATCAGCCGACCGTCGTACCAGAAGCTCCTGTTGCTCGTGGGCCATTCGGACGGGCTTCAGGCGGCACTGACCGGGAGAATCGGACAGCCGTTGCGCCTCTTCTGAAGAGCCTGGGGCCGGGGGAACGAGATGGGCCGGGGGCACTTGGTCTCGGCGCGTTCCACCCTGCCCTGTGCAGGAGGCTCTCGAATATTCCGATTCTTGCCCAGGGTCGTAAAAGGGCAGGAAACCCTCCGCCAGCCTGAGCCGTGGGGTGCAGGTCGTCCGGATCGCCTCTTCCACTCTTTCCGTTCGACCAAGACCGCTTCCACCCATGCGGAAGTGTCGTCGCCGTCTTCGACACCGCGTCTGAAGCGCTGGGATTCGACTTCAGCCTGTGACCCGCCCGGCAACACCGCTGTGCTCCTGCGCACGGCGTCCGCCCTTCTCCTTTCCACGAAGTCGCCCCAATAAAACGTCCCCTCCTTGAACTGGAGGGGACGTTCTATCAGGAGTGCGCTTTACGCGCCGGGCTGCTTGGTCAGGCTCTGGCCCTGGGTGGGGGGCATGGGGGTCTGGCCTTCGCCCTCGGGCTTGGGCAGCAGCAGCAGGTCGAGAACCTGACCCACGCGCTCAACGGTATGCACGCGCAGGTCACCCAGGATGCTCTCGGGCACGTCCTGCAGGTGCGGCTCGTTATCCTTGGGGATGATGACCTCACGGATGCCGCCCTGGTGGGCCGCCAGCAGCTTTTCCTTCACGCCGCCGATGGGCAGCACGCGGCCACGCAGGCTGATCTCTCCGGTCATGGCGACGTCCAGGCGCACGGGGCGGCCGGTCACGGCGCTGATGACGGCAGTGGCGATGGTGATACCTGCGCTGGGGCCGTCCTTGGGCGTCGCGCCGTCGGGGAAGTGGACGTGCAGGTCCATCGTCTTGTGGAAGTCGGGGTCCGCACCGTACTCGGCGGCGTGCGCACGCAGGTAGGTGACGGCCGCGCCCACGCTTTCCTTCATCACGTCGCCCAGCGAGCCGGTCATGCTGATCTTGCCGTTGCCGGGGGTCGCCAGCGCCTCGACGAGCAGCATGGTACCGCCCACGCTCGTCCAGGCCAGGCCCTGCGCCACACCGACCTGGGGCTCTTTCTCCATCTTGTCGGGGCGGTGCATCGGCACGCCGAGGTAATCGGGGATCTGCGCGGCGTCGATCACGCGCAGGCCCTCCCAGGGCCGTTCGAGCAGTTCGCGGGCGGCCTTGCGGGCCAGCTTGCTGATCTGGCGGTCGAGGTTACGCACGCCGCTCTCGGCGGTGTATTCCTCGACGATGCGGTTCAGGGCCGCGTCGGTGATCTCCAGGCGGCCGGTCAGGCCATGCGACTTGATCTGCCGGGGCACGCGGTAACGCTTGGCGATCTCCACCTTCTCGGGCTGGGTGTAGCCCGGAATCTGGATGATCTCCATGCGGTCGAGCAGCGGCCGGGGAATCGTCTGGAGGCTGTTGGCCGTCGTGATGAACATGACCTGCGACAGGTCGTAGGGCACTTCGAGGTAGTGGTCCTGGAAGGTGTGGTTCTGCTCGGGGTCCAGGACTTCGAGCATCGCGCTGCTGGGGTCGCCGCGCCAGTCGCTGCTCATCTTGTCGATCTCGTCGAGCAGGATGATCGGGTTGGTCACGCCGGCCGTCTTCATCGCCTGGATGATGCGCCCGGGCATCGAACCGATGTAGGTGCGGCGGTGGCCGCGAATCTCGGCCTCGTCACGCACGCCGCCCAGCGCCATGCGCACGAACTTGCGGTTGAGGCTGCGGGCGATGCTCTTGCCCAGCGAGGTCTTGCCGACGCCGGGAGGGCCCACGAGCACCAGGATCGGCGCGCGCAGTTCGGCGTCGTCGGTGCGCTCCTCGGCGCTGCGCTCCTGGCGCTGCTCCTCGGTTTCACCGGGCTTGTGCGTGAGCTGGCGCACGGCCAGGAATTCCAGGATGCGGTCCTTCACGTCGCCCAGGGCGTAGTGGTCGGCGTCCAGGATTTCGCGGGTGCGGGCGATGTCGAGGATTTCCTCGTCGCGCTTGCTCCAAGGCACGTCGGTGAGCCAGTCGATGTAGTTGCGCACGACCGTGCTCTCGGGGCTGCCGCCGGGGGTACGCTCCAGGCGTTGCAGTTCCTTGAGGGCCTTTTCCTTGACCGAGTCGGGCATGCCCGCACCCTCGATCTTCTCGCGCAGGGCCTCGACCTCGGCGGGGCCGTCCTCGCCGCCGCCGAGTTCCTTGCCGATGGCCTTCATCTGCTCGCGCAGGTAGTACTCGCGCTGGTTGGCGTCCATCTGTTCCTTGACGCGCCCCGCGATCTTCTTGTCCATGTTGAAGCGCTCGGTGTCGCGCGCCAGCAGCTTGAGGACGGCTTCCAGGCGCTCGCGCAGGCCCACGGCGGCCAGCACGTCCTGCTTTTCCTCGGGCGTCCAGGTGGCGTGGTGCGCGACCTGATCGCTCAGCGCGCCCGCATCGGTCAGGTTCTTCAGGCCTTCGAGCTGGTAGTTGTCCAGGCGCAGGTTCTTGTTCTGGCGCTGGTACTCCTCGAAGGCCGACTTGACCTCGGCGGCCAGCACGGTCACCTCGCGGCTGTCGTCGGCCGGGGTGGGCTGCGTCTCGGCGCGCACCCGCATGTAGGCGCTGGGCACCTCGTCCTGGACCAGGGCACGTTCCTGGGCCTCGACGAGCACCTGATAGGTGTTGTCGGGCATACGCACGACCTGCTTGACCACGGCCAGCACGCCCATCTCGTACAGCTCGGCGCGGGTGGGGTCGTCGGTGCGCGCGTCACGTTGGGTGAGCAGCAGCACGCGGCGGTCGCTGGCCTGCGCCTCGTCCACGGCACGCTTGCTCTTGGGGCGTCCCACGTCGACGTTCATGGTGACGCCGGGCAGGATGACTATGTTTCTCAGGGCGACTACGGGAAGTTCCCAGATCATGTTCTCTCCTTAGAAACCGCTCCCTTAGGCGCGGGAATGTTTGAGTCTACCGGGGGATCACCAAGCTAAAAATACCCCCGTCTACGGTGTCCAGAGAGTCTAGGCACCATGACGGGGAAAAGCTGTAATCTACGTTGCCTTTAGGCAGACTTTTTGAGTCCCTTAGACTCAAGTAAGGTCATCGGCGCGTCGATGTTCTCGGCGTCGAAGGTCAGCTCACGCAGGTCGTCGAGCGGCATCTCGAACAGCAGGTCGGTCATGGCCTTTTCCAGCACGGCGCGCAGGCCGCGTGCGCCCGTCTTGCGCTCGCGGGCGCGGTGCGCCACTTCCTTGAGGGCCGCCTCGGTAAAGGTCAGGTCCACGTCCTGAAACCCGAACAGCGCCTGGTACTGCTTGATGATCGCGCCCTGCGGCTCGGTCAGGATCCGCACCAGGGCCTCCTCGTCGAGGTCCTGAAGCTGCACGACCAGCGGCAGACGGCCCACGAACTCCGGGATCAACCCGAACTTCACGAGGTCTTCCGGCAGGAAGCGGACTTCCTGCTTCTCCTCGCCCTTGTGCTCGGCCCCGAAACCCACCGCGCGGACGTTGGTGCGGGCGCGGGCGATCTCGGTCATGCTCTCGAAAGCCCCGCCCACGATGAACAGGATGTTCTTGGTGTTCACCTGCACGAGTTCTTGCTGCGGGTGCTTGCGGCCCCCCTGCGGCGGGACCTGCGCGACCGTGCCTTCGATGATCTTGAGAAGGGCCTGCTGCACGCCCTCGCCCGACACGTCACGGGTGATCGAGGTGCCTTCGGACTTGCGGGCGATCTTGTCGATCTCGTCGATGTAGATGATGCCGCGCTCGGCCGCCGCCACGTCGTAGTCGGCCGCCTGGAGGAGGCGCACGATGACGTTCTCCACGTCGTCGCCCACGTAACCGGCCTCGGTCAGCGTGGTCGCGTCGGCGATGGCGAAGGGCACTTCGAGCATCTCCGCGAGGCTCGACGCCAGCAGCGTCTTGCCCGTACCGGTCGGCCCGATGAGCAGGATGTTGCTCTTCTGGAGATTCACGTCGGGGTGGGCGAGGCGCTGGTAGTGGCTCACGACCGCGACGGCCAGGGCCTTTTTGGCCTCGTCCTGACCGATCACGAACTCGTCGAGATAGGCCTTGATCTCGCGGGGGCTGGGCAGTTCTTCGAGCGAGAAGTCGCTGCCCGCCTTCTTGTTCTGCTTGACGAGTTCGTGGGCCCGGTCGGTGCATTCGTTGCAGATGAAGGCCGCGCGCCCCGGAGCCTCGATGAGCTGGGCGATCTGGGGGTGTTGCCGTCCACAGAAGGAGCAGCGGTCTGCGCCGGTTTTGGTCATGCGTTGCCTCCCAGGTCGCGGGTATTTTCGATGACGCTGTCGATCAGGCCGTACTTCTGGGCCTCGTCGGGCGACATGAAATAGTCGCGCTCCATGTCCCGCAGCAGCTTGTCGTGGGGCAGGTCGGTGTGCCGGTGATAGATCCCCACGAGTTTATCACGCAGGTGCAGCACTTCCTTGGCCTGCACTTCGAGGTCGGGGGTGTTGCCCCGGAACCCGGCCGAGCCCTGGTGGATCATGATGCGGCTGTTGGGCAGGGCCATGCGCTTGCCCTTGTCGCCGGCCATCAGCAGCACGCTGCCCATGCTCATGGCGATACCCACGCAGATGGTCGAGACAGGGGCCTTGATGTAGCGCATGGTGTCGTAGATCGCCAGCCCGGCGTACACCTCGCCGCCGGGGCAGTTGATGTACATCTGGATTTCCTGCTCGGGGTTCTGCGAGTCGAGCAGCAGCAGCTGCGCCACGATGGTGTTCGCCATCTGCGACTCGATCGGCGTGCCCACGAAGATAATCCGGTCCTTGAGCAGGCGCGAGTAGATGTCGTACATCCGCTCTCCGCGCCCGGTCTGTTCGATCACGTAGGGAATCACGCTCATAACCTCGATTATCGCACGCCCGCGCGTGCAGAAGGTGTCCGGAATGCAGATGTCGCTCCGGGGCAGGCTTCACCCCGCAACGGCAAACCGCCCCCGGACCGGAGGCGGCGCACTCAGAGCGGAGCGGTCAGTAGAACTTGGTGACGCGCTCGACGCTGTGGCGGTGCTGCGAGAAGCCGTTCTCGGCGCGCTTGCCGATGGGCAGCAGGCCGGCGAACTGCACGTGGTCGGGCAGGCCCAGGAGTTCCTTGACGGCCTGGGGGTTGAAGCCGAGCATGGGCACGGTGTCGTAGCCCTTGCTGCGCGCGGCCAGCATCAGGAAGCCGAAGGCGATGTTGGCCTGGCTCAGGCCCCACTGGCCACGCTGCGCCACGTCCTGGCCACCGAAGGCGCCCTCGATGGTCTTGCGCTGGCCGGCGCGGCCTTCCTCGCCCATGCCGGGGTGCGCGGTTTCCTCGACGGTCGCGATGGTGTCTTCCATGTCGCTGTAGACCACGATGACGGCGGGCGCGCTCGTGACCTGACCCTGGCCGTAGGCGGCTTCCTGGAGCTTGGCCTGGAGTTCGGGGTTCTGCACGACGGCGAAGCGCCAGGTCTGGAAGTTCCAGGCGCTGGGGGCCAGGCCGGCGAGCCGCAGGATTTCGTGGAGGTCGCCCTGGTCCATGGGCTCCTGCACGAACTTGCGGATGCTCACGCGGGTCTCGATGGCTTCGGCGACGCTCAGGTCTTTGGTCTGGGTGGCAGTCATGACAGGATGCTAGACCAACCGGTTTAAAAAGTCAATCGGTGTAATCCTGGTACTAATTGGTCTGGTCAACAGGTGTAAGATAGGCGCATGACCCCTGAGAATGCCGCATTCTGCCCGGTGTACCGGGCCATCGGGGTGTTGCAGGAAAAGTGGGTGCTGCATATCGTGCGCGCGCTGCTCGGCGGAGAGAAGGGCTTCAACGAACTCGCCCGCGCGGTGGGCGGATGCAACAGCGCCACCCTCACGCAACGCCTCGAACACCTCGAACACCTCCACCTCATCCACAAGCGCACCGAGGACGCGCAGGTCAAGCTCGCGCGCAGCGTGTACTCGCTGACCCCCGCCGGTCAGGAGCTGCAGGGCGTCATCGACGCCATCGACCTGTGGGCGCGCCGACACCTGAACCTGCCGGAGACGGCGACAGAGGGCGGCTGCGCGGGCAGCGAACCCGTCCTGCGCTGAATCGTTCCCGGCACCCCTGCCCCAGAAGAACCGGGCCGCCCCCAGTGGAGGTGGCCCGGTTGCGTTGACGCGGCGCTCAGTAGTCGATCGTCTTGACCTTGTATTTCATCTGTTTGCCGTTGTCGAGGTTCACGACGAAGCTCTCCCCGACCTTGCGGCCCATGAGTTCCTTGCCCACGGGGCTGTCGTCACTGATGCGCGGCAGGCCGCCGCTGATGACGGTCGCCTCGGGGGCGCTCACGACCTGCACCTTCATGTCCTTCTTGGTCGTCTCGTTGCTCAGCGACACGACGGCGCCCAGGCCGACCCGGCCGCCGTCCTGCGCCTCCTCGATGAGGGTGGCGCGCGCCAGGGTGTCCTCGAGTTCCTCGATGCGCGCCTCGATATTCATCTTCTCGCGCTTGGCGTCTTCCAGGCCGGTGTCCTCGTTGTCGGCGCTGGTTTCCATCTGCTCCTGCAGGATGCGCGTGGCCTCGGCCAGCCGCCCCTGTTCCTGCGCCAGCGCCTTTTGCATGCGCTCGTAGCCCTCGCGGGTCAGTCGGATCTGCTTGGTCGCCTGTGTCACGCTGCTGTTCCTCCGGGGGTCGCCGCCAGGGCGACGAGAGTGGACCGATGGGGCAAAGAGCTGAAAAGCCAGAGAATCGGCGCATATTGTGGCATAGCGCACGCGCTGGAGCAAAGCGCGGGATTCCGGTCGGCCACGCGCCCCCCCCGACAGGCCCCTCAGTGGGGACGCGTGGCCCGCAGGGTCAGGGCGGTCAGGACGCACAGCGCCGCCCCCAGGACCGCCAGGGTGACGGGTACGCTGCCCAGGCCCGAACGGGCGCTCAGCGCTCCCAGCAGGGCGGGCGCGACGATGCCGCCCACGCTGCCCGCCACGAGCAGGAACGGAATGAAGCGTGCGGGCAGGCTCTGGGTCATCCAGGCCAGCGTCGAGCCGAAGATCGGTCCCAGGCTCAGGCCGGCGACGACGTAGGCGGCGCCCGCCAGAGGGGGCAGGGCGGCGGCCGTCAGCGCACACAGGCCCGCCAGCGCCGCCGAGACCAGCACGAGCGAGCCGGGCCGCACCCGCGCCCCGAACAGTCCCGTGAGGACCCGGCCCAGCGTGAGGCCGCCCCAGTAGCCGCTGACGAACAGGGCCGCGTGCCCGTAGTTCAGGCTGTCGAGGTGCCGCCCGGCCCAGGTCCCGAAGCCCGATTCGAGCCCCACGTAACAGGCGATGAGGACCGCGAACAGCCCCGCCTGCACGCCGCTGCGCCCCCCGGCGACCTGGGGCGTCAGGGGCGGACGCAGCGCGGGCACGCCGAAGCGCTGGGCCGTGAGCAGCGTCACGGCGCACAGCGCGGCGACCGTCAGGAACGGCAGGGCCAGATGCACCGGGGCCAGCGTGACCACCAGCAGCGGGGCCAGGATGCTGCCCACGCCGAACACCGCGTTGACCAGATTGACCGCGCGGTTGCCGACGCTGGCATAGGCCGAGTTCAGGGCCGCGCTCACGCCGCCCAGGCCCAGGCCGCCGACGAGCGCCCCGGCGACCGCCACCGCCCACACGGGCGCGGCCACCAGCACGAGCATCCCCAGGATCAGGACGGCCGCCGAGGCCACCACGACCCGGCGCACCGTGACCCGCCCCAGCGCGAACCCGGCCAGCGGCGGCGCGAGGGCCGAGCCCAGGAAATGCGCGCTGGCGATCAGGCCCACGCCCGCCGTATCCACTCCGTAACGGCCCTGAAGGTACGGAAAGGCCGGGCCGTAGCTCGCCTGAAGCACGCCCATCATGAAAAAGGCGGCGGCCCCGGTCGCCAGCAGGGGAAACGACAGGCGCGGCCCCGGCGGCGGAAGATAAGGCGGCGTTTCCGGGGAGGCGGGCACAGTCACGCAGGCGAAGGTAGCACCGTCCTCTCCAGGCCGCGTCATCCCCGTCCAGCCGGGTCCGCCCCGCCTGCGCGCGCCCGGTTCAGCGCGGGGCGAAGGTCAGGCTCAGCAGCCAGCGGCCCGACTCGGGCGTCTTGCCCCACTGGTAGCCAATGCTGGGGCCGAGCAGCGAGGGCAGGTCGCCCGCACGCAGCAGCACGTCGCCGCGCAGGGCGGTGGTCTCCCCCGTCCAGCTGCGCGTGAGGCTCGAGCGCAGCATCGCCACGCCGAACTCCGGCGAGCCGAGCGGCGCACTCAGGCGGTAGGCGGCCGAGGCCGAGGTCTCGCGGTAGTCGCCGTAGTTCAGGTCGCCCACCGGGGCGCTGCCCACGGCCTGACGCTCGAAGTGCGCCACGCTGACGTTGACCCCCGGGGCCGGGTTCAGGTCGAGGGCCGGGTTCAGGTCTACGCTGCCCTGCGCCTGCCCCTGGGCGGGAAAGGTGAAGAGCCGCGCCGAGGCCCCCAGGCGCACGCTGGCCTGCGGGGTCAGGGCCTGCGACACCGACCCGCCCGCCTCGCTCTGGGTGTAGGGCGCGGTCAGGTCACCCTGCACCGCCACCCCCACGTTGTTCAGGACGCGCACGCGGCCCTCCAGCGCCGTGAGGGCGTACCCGGCCGTGACCCGCGAGGACGCCCCGCCCCCGCGCAGCAGCGCGCCGTACTGCACGCCGCGCCAGGGGTCGTGCGTGACCTGCGCGGTGGGAATCCCGGCCTCGGCCGTATAGCCGTTGCTGTAGACCCCGGCCGCGTAGGTCGTGTCGTTCTGGCGGGTCGAGACGTTGTACTCAACGTACTTCTCGTTGCGCACCACCGACAGGCGCCAGTCGGCCCCGAAGGGCAGCGGGAAGTAACGCACCCCGAAGCCCGAGTCGGTCGAGGCGGCCAGCTCCGTGCTCGAAAAGCGCGAGAGGTAGTTGGCCGGCAGCTTGAGGCTCACCTGCGCCGAGGCGGCGGGCAGCAGGGCCAGCGCACTCAGCGCCAGCACGCGGCAGGGTCCGGACATGGACAGGTTTGGCATGGCGCCCATCCTGCCTGCCGCAGCCTGACGCGAGGTGAACGTGATCTGGGCCACCCTCATGAGGGCGCGCCTGCCTCCCCCGTTCCGTCAGGCCCGGATGTTCACGATGGTCACGCCGTGGCCGCCCTGGTTGGCCTCCGCGTCGTGGAAGGACTCGACGTTCTTGTCGTTTTTCAGGTAGTCGCGCAGGGTCCGGCGCAGCACGCCCATACCCTTGCCGTGTACGACCCGCAGCGGCGTCTCCTTCAGGGCGCGCGCTTCCAGGATCGCGGTGCGCAGTTCCTCGACCGCCTCCTCGACGCCCAGGCCCCGCAGTTGCAGTTCGCTCTGGAAGTTGTTGGCCGTGCGGCCCACGAAGGCCACGCGCGGCGCGCTGCTGCGGGACTTGGGCGCCGCCGGCTTCGGCTCGTCCTTGAGACGCACGTCGCGCCGCTTGACACCCACCTTCATCACGCCGAGCTGCACGACGAGGTCGTCGCCGCGCATCTCCAGCACCTGCCCCTGGGCGTTGTAGGCGGGCACGTCCACCCGGCTGCCCACCCGGATGGGATCGCCCCGGTCCTCGCGTACGGGCGGCGCGGGGCGGATCTTCTGGGCGGCGGTGCGCAGTTCGCGCAGCTCCTGCATTACGCGGGGGCGGGCGCTGTCCTCCTGGGCGCGGGCGCGTAGGGTCCGCACGCGCTCGATGGCGTCGGCGTACAGCGTCTCGGCCTTCTGCGAGGCCTCGGCCAGCATCTCGCCCCGGCGGGTCTCCAGGGTCTCGCGCTCGGCCCGCACGCGCCCGAGTTCGGCCTCGGCCTCGCGGCGTGCGGCGGCGGCCCCTTCCAGTTGCCCGGCCAGGTCGGCGCGCTCGCGCTCCAGGCCCTCGAGCATGCGCTCCATCAGGCCCGCGTCGGGGCCGAGCAGGGTCTCGGCGCGGTCGAGCACCCCACCCGGCAGCCCCATGCGCCGCGCGATGGCCAGGGCGTAGCTGCGCCCCGGCTGCCCGACCTGCAGGTGATAGGTCGGGCCGAGGGTCTGGAGGTCGAAGCCCATGCTGGCGTTCTTCAGGCCGGGCGTCTCCAGCGCGAACTGTTTGAGGGGCGAGAGGTGCGAGGTGATGATGCCGCGCGCGTCCTGCGAGAGCAGGCACTCGATCATCGCCTGGGCCAGCGCGGCGCCCTCGTCGGGGTCGGTGCCGCTGCCCAGCTCGTCCACCAGCACCAGCGTGTCGGGCGCGGCGTGGCGCAGCACGTAGCGCAGGTGCTTGAGGTGCGAGGCGAAGGTGGACAGGCTCGCCTCGATGCTCTGCTCGTCGCCCACGTCCACGAGCACGTCGCGCACGACCGGCAGCTTGGCGCTCGCCGCCGCCACGTACAGCCCGCACTGGTGCATGAGGACGTTCAGGCCCAGCGTCTTGAGGGTCGCCGTCTTGCCGCCCATGTTCGGCCCGGTGATGAGCAGCAGCTTGGTGTCGCCCAGCACGATGTCGTTGGGCACCGGGTTCTCGATCAGGGGGTGGCGGGCCTCGCGCAGGTCGTAACGGCCGTCCGGGGAGCCCTCGGGGCGGTTCAGGCGCCAGTCGCGCGCCAGCCGCGCCTTGGCGGCGATCAGGTCCAGCTCGCCCACCGTGACCAGCGTCCGGGGAATGGCCGAGTCGGAGGCGAGCAGGCCCGACAGCTCGGTCAGGATGCGCCGCACCTCGGCCTCCTCGTCGAGGATCAGGCGGGTCAGCTCGTTGTTCAGGGGCGTGACGGCCGCCGGTTCGACGAAGTAGGTCTGCCCGGTCGCCGAGGCGTCCACGATGATGCCCTGCACCTGCCCCACGCGGCTCGCCAGCACCGGCAGCACGTAGCGGTCGCGGCGGATGGTGACGATGTGCTCCTGAAGCAGGTCGGCCCACTTCTCCAGCGTGGCGGCCAGGCGCTCGCGGATGCGGCCCCGCAGCGGCTCGATGCGTTTGCGCAGGTCGCGCAGGCGGGGCGAGGCGTCGTCGCGCACGCCGCCGTCACGGTCCAGCGCCGAGAGGGTCCGGCGCACGAGTTCGCTGTGGTCGCCCAGTCCCAGCCCCCAGCGCTCGCCCGACACGACCGCGCGCAGCGGCCCGCGCGAATTGGTGTGGACGGCGCGCCCCACCGTCATGGCCCCGTCGAGCGAATACGCGGCGTTCAGCAGGTCCTGGCCCGAGAGCACCCGGCCCTCGCCCGCCCGCGCGTGCAGCTCCCGGATGTCCTGAATGCCGCCCAGCGAGAGGCTCACGCCGAAGAGCGCGTCTTCCACCTCGTCGAGTTCCCGCGCGATCTGCCCGGCGTCGTCCGAGGGGCTCAGGGCGCGCGCCCGCTCGGTGCCGAGCGAGGTCGCGCTGCGCTCGGCGAGGGCGTCGCGGATACGGGGAAAATCGAGGGCGGACAGGGCGCGCGAATCAAAAGCCATCTTGCCCCGGAGCATAAGCGAGCGCCCAGACAAAAATCGTGGGCCGGGTGGCTTAGGGCGTGCTTAGGAAGCGTTGAGACACGGCGCCGCCCGCGCTTCCTCCAGCGCCGCCAGAAAGGCCTGCGGGTCGTCCACGTGCAGGGTCACCGCCCGCACCTCGCGCTCGGCCCAGTACACGCCCTGGAACCGCTGGGGCGCGGCGAAGTGCAGGGTGACGTTGGGCTTCACGTCTATGGCGATGTTCAGCACCTCGGCATCACGCGCCGGGTCGTGGGGCCGGGCGCCGGTCACCCGGTCCAGCGGCACGCTGCCGGTCCAGTGCAGCCCCGAACGCAGGTACAGCCGCCCCGCGGTGAGGGTCACGGGCCGGGTCGCCAGTGCCCGGCCGTAGGCCAGCAGCCACAGCAGGCCCGTGACCTCCACGCCCGTCCACGCCCAGGCCGCCAGCGGGTGCCAGCGCGCGAGCAGGGTGTGGGTCAGCAGGCCCTCCACCACCGCGAGCAGCCCCAGCAGCGCGAAGGTGCTGCCGGTCGTGGCCCCCCGGCGCGTGCCGAACAGCTGCCCCTGCGGCAGGCGGGGCCGCGCCAGCAGGTGCCGGAACAGCGTCAGGTCGTACACGGCCAGCCGGACCACGCGCGGCGAGGGATGCAGCCGCGTCCAGAAGGCGTACCCCCGTTCCAGGTCGTCCAGCTCATGGAAGTCGGCGGGCAGCGGCGTGCGCAGACCGCGCCGCAGGTGCAGGGCCGCCAGCCCCAGCGCCGCGCCCTCCAGCCACAGCGCGCCGCGCACCTCGGGAAAGGCCAGCCCGACGAGCAGCGCCCCGCGCAGGCCCACCGTACCCGCCAGCCGCAGGGTCCGCCCGCCCCGGGGGGTCAGCCACAGGGTCAGCAGGGTGGCCGTCACCACGGCGTCGAACAGCGCCAGCCCCGCGAACAGGCTGCGGGATTCCTGCGGATACAGCCGCGCGAGCAGCAGGGCCAGGGGCACGGTCAGGGCCGGCCACAGCCACGAGACGCGAACGGCGAGCGGAACGGTCGGAAGTCGGCCCAGCATGAACGCCTCCTCAAGGATTCTGTCCGGCAGCGTACCGGACCGCCGGCTCCGATTTGACCCAGGCTTACGTTCGGGGGCACCGCACGGCCGTCAGAATGTGTGCCATGACCGGATTACGGGTACTGGTGAGTGGGGCGAGCGGCTTCGTGGGGCGGGCGGTCGTGGCCGAACTCCTGCGGCAGGGGCACACCGTCTTCGCCGGGTCGCGCCGGGGCGAGGCGGTCGGCGGGGCCCAGGGCGTCAAGCTCGACGTGACCGACGCGGCCAGTGCGCTGCGGGCCGTCCAGCAGGCCGAGCCCGACGCGGTGGTCCACCTCGTGGGTATCATCGCCCAGACCAAGGACCAGACCTTCCAGGCCGCGCACGTCGAGGGCACGCGTCACATGCTAGCCGCCACGCCGCGCGGCGCGCGCTACCTGCACATGAGCGCGCTGGGGGCCGACCCCGCCAGCAAGAGCCGCTACTCGGCGACCAAGGGCGAGGCCGAGGCGCTCGTGCGCAGCAGCGGCCTGGACTGGACCATCTTCCGGCCCAGCCTGATCTTCGGCCAGGGCGACGACTTTTTCGGGCGCGTGCTGAAGGAACTCGTGACGACCGCGCCCATCGTGCCCCAGATCGGCGACGGCCGGTTCCCCTTCCGGCCGGTGAGCATCTCGGACGTGGCCCAGGCCTTCGCGGGGGCGCTGACCCGGCCCGGGACCATTGGGCAGACCTACGCCCTGACCGGCCCCGAGGAATTCACCTTCCGGCAGCTCCTCGACGAGGAACAGCGCGCCCTGGGCCAGCACAAGCCGGTCGTGCCGGTGCCCCTGCCGCTGATGGACCTCGCCGTGCCGCTCATGGGGGCGCTGCCCAAGCCGCCCATCACGACCGACCAGTACGCCATGCTCAAGGCGGGCAACACCGCGCCCAACGAACCGGCGCGCAGCGTGTTCGGCCTGCCGATGCACCGCCTTCAGGACGCGCTGCCGGGCATCGTGAAGGGTGGGCGCTGAAGCCCGGAGGCGACGCTACTCCAGCTCGTCGTAGTGGTGGAGCAGCGCCGCCTCGGGGTCGCCCACCGAGGCGTGGTGGCGCGCCACGAGCTGCGCGACCCGGGGCCGTCCCCCCGCGTGGGCCAGAAGCTGCGCGCCCAGTTCGGGATGGGCCGCGCGTACGCCCAGCGCGCCGACCGGGGGCAGCAGGGCCGCGAGGCGCTGCGGCACCAGCCCGATCAGCACCCGCTCCCAGACGCGGTAGGGACGCACGCTCTTGCCGCTGTCGTGGAGCAGCGCCGCCGCGACCAGTTCCGCACCGGCCTGGGGATGGCCGCGCAGCAGGTGACGGGTCACGCGGCAGGCGTGTTCGCGGTCGCGGGCATCCATGCCCAGGTACACCCGCGCCTCGGCGGGCGTGAGCAGCGAGGTCGCCCAGCGGTCGTCGGGGTGGGCATCGGTTTCGCGGACACTGCGCACCAGTCGGCGCACCTTGCCCGCATACCCCTGCCCCCGGCGGCGCAGCCGGTCGGAGATCGAAAAGCGGCGCATGTCTCTCAGCCTACCGGAAACCCCGGACAGGAACGGCCCCCGAACCCGCAGCGGGGTGGGGGCCGTCCGGCAGGCCAGGGCTCAGTCGGCGGCCGTCTCGCCGCCCTGATCGCCCTCGCCCTCGTCGCCCAGCGCGGCCAGCGAGCGCTCGACCGTCATGGCGGCGCGGGTCCCGGCCCCCACGCTCGTGGCGAGCTGGCGGTACACGTAGTCGCTCACGTCACCGGCCGCGAACAGCATCGGCACGCTGGTGTAGATCTCCTCGGTGACCTCCACGTAGCCGTCCTCGCGCAGTGCCACGGCACCCTTTACGAAGTCGGTGTTGGGAATGTGCCCGATGAAGATGAACACGCCGTCGGTGGGCATGTCGCTCACCTCGCCGGTCTTGAGGTTCTTCAGGCGTACGCCGTTGACGTTGTCCTCGCCCTTGATCTCCTCGACCGCCGTGTCCCAGATGAACTTCATCTTGGGGTTCGAGAAGGCGCGGGCCTGGGCCACCTTGTTGGCGCGCAGGGCGTCGCGGCGGTGGATCAGCGTGACTTCCTCGGCGAACTTGGTCAGGAACAGGCCTTCCTCGACGGCCGCGTCGCCGCCGCCCACCACGACCACCTTCTTGCCCCGGTAGAAAAAGCCGTCGCAGGTCGCGCAGGTGCTCACGCCCCGGCCCCAGAACTCCTCCTCGCCGGGCACGTTCAGGCGTTTGGGGTTGGCTCCGGTCGCCAGAATCACGCTCTTGGCGCGGTATTCGCCGCCGTAGCCCGCCACCGTGAAGGCGTAGGGCTGCGCCGACGGATCGTGGCGGATGGCCTGCACCTCGTCCATCTCGATCTTCGCCCCGAACTTCTCGGCCTGCTGCTGCATGCGCGCCGCAAGTTCCATGCCCGGAATCGGCTCCGGAAAGCCGGGGTAGTTCTCGACTTCCTCGGTCTGGGCGATCTGGCCGCCGGGCAGCCCCTTTTCCAGAATCACGGTCGAGAGGTTGGCGCGGCCCGTGTAGATGGCCGCCGTCAGGCCGGCGGGACCGCCACCGATGATGACGACGTCATAGTCCTGGGCAGGGGTACTGGTCATGTCATGAGCGTACCACCGGTCACATTGCCCGACCGTCAGCTGGGCACAGTTTATTTTTTAAAGCGATTGGGAAAGAAAACAAGGAAAAGCCCCACCCGGAGGTGAGGCTCTGTTGGTTGGGGTACTAGGACTCGAACCTAGATTGACGGTGTCAGAGACCGGCGTCCTGCCATTGGACGATACCCCAGTGCGCTTGTGGCTTGCCTTCGGTCCTTTCGGGTGGAGGCAGGGGGGAGTATAACCAGAGCCTGCTCCGCCGTCAATACACCCCGGGGGATGCGGTCCTGGCCGCACAAAGTCGGAAGTCGCTGAACCCCGTTCACAACGAGAAGTTTTGCGGTTGTCCCTTGGTCGCCGGTTTGGTATAATCAGGCGTTGCCGCGCCGTATGCCCTGCGCCAGAGTCCGCTCCGGCGGGTGCAGCGGGCAGGTATCAGGTAAGGCGTCAGCGGACCGGCAAGGACCGCGCGCCAGGAGGAACAGGAGTTCATGGAAGACAACACTCAGACCCCCGCCCAGCAAGGCGGGACTCAGCCCCAGGTGGGCGTGACCCCCAGCACCGCTCCCCAGACCGAGGAGCGCGAGTACCCCGCCATGACCATGGAGGACATCCTCGCCAGTGAGGCGCAGGAGCCCCAGAGCGTCAGCCGCGGCGACATCGTGGACGGCACCATCGTCTTTATCGGCCAGGACGGCATCGCCGTCGACATCGGCGCGAAGGTCGAAGGCGTCATTCCCCTCAACCAGCTCGGTGAGGAAAACGTGTCGCTCGAGCAGGCCCAGGCCGAGTACAAGCAGGGCGACAAGATCGAAGCCTACGTCGTGCGCGTGGACCTCGCCAACAACCAGATCGTGCTGAGCAAGAAGCGCGCCGATCAGGACAAGGGCTGGCGCGTTCTCGAGAAGATGCAGGAAGCCGACGAGGCCTTCGAGGTCGAGGTGCTGGAAAAGGTCCGTGGCGGCCTGGTCGCGCAGGTCGAGGGCATCCGCGCCTTCCTGCCCGCCTCGCAGGTCGACACGCGCCGCGTGAACGACCTCGATCCCTTCGTGGGCCACCCGCTGATGGTCAAGCTCATTGAGCTCAACCGCAAGCGCAACCGCGTGATCATCAGCCACCGCGCCATCATGGAAGCCGAGAAGGCCAAGGCCCGTGAAGCGACGGTCGGCCAGCTCAACGCCGGCGCCGTGTTCGAGGGCGAAGTCGTCGAGATCACCGATTTCGGCGTGTTTGTGAACCTGGGCGGCATTGACGGTCTGGTGCACCGCAGCGAGCTGACCTACGGCCGCTTCAACCACCCCCGCGACGTGGTCAAGGTGGGCGACAAGGTCCAGGTCCAGGTCATCGACGTGGACGAAGGCCGCGAGCGCATCAACCTGTCGATGAAGGCCCTGACCCAGGACCCCTGGGAAGGTGCCACCGAGCGCTACCACATCGGCCAGAAGGTCAAGGGCAAGATCACCAACCTCACCAACTTCGGCGCCTTCGTGGAGCTGGAGTCGGGCCTCGAAGGTCTGGTGCATGTCAGCGAGATGAGCTGGACCAAGCGCGTGCGTCACCCCAACGAAGTCATGAAGGAAGGCGACGAGGTCGAGGCGGTCATCCTGCGGATCGACCCCAAGGACCGGCGCATCAGCCTCGGGATCCGTCAGACCACGGACGATCCCTGGAGCGCGCTGCCTGACCGCTACCCGCCCGGCACGCCCGTCAAGGGCAAGATCACCGGCATGACCGACTTCGGCGTGTTCATGGAGATCGAAGAAGGCATCGAGGGCCTGATCCACATCAGCGAACTCGACACCCAGCGCGTGAACAACCCGGCCGACCTGTTCAAGAAGGGCGACGAGATCGAAGCCGTCATCCTGAACATCGACCCGGTCGAGCAGCGCGCCAGCCTGAGCCGTCGCCGCTTCCTGACCGGCGGCACCGTGCCGACCCAGGGCGGCGCCCGCGACTACGTCAGCCAGGGCGGCGGCAGCCGCAGCGACCGCTACAGCAGCGGTGGCCAGGGCGGCGGACGCAGCGGCGGCCGTGGTGGCCGTGGCGGCGGCGCGGACTACAACTACAACGCCAAGGACGCCCAGCAGGGCGGCAAGATCAGCACGAAGCTGGGCGACGTGTACGCCGACCTCTTCGCGCAGTTCGGTCTGAGCAACGACAAGAAGGACGATGCCAAGACCGAGGGCGAAACGAACGAGTAAGTTCGGCCAACCCTGAGAACGACCGCCCCCTGATGGGCGGTCGTTCTCTTTTTGTTGCCGGTGCTGCCCGACCCGGTGAAGGCCAGACAGGTGGTTCAGGCGGCGCACACCGTATTGCGGCCCGCCGCCTTGGCGCGGTACAGGGCAGCGTCGGCCCGGTCGAGCAGGGCCGCGCCCGACTCGCCGGGCTGTCCGTAGGCGACACCGAAACTGGCCGTGATCGGCCCGACCGGCCGGATCGGCTGTGCGGCGAGGCAGGCCTGTAACTTTTCGGCCACCTTCAGGCTCAGGTCGGCCCCCGGTCCGGGCAGGATCAGTAGGAATTCCTCGCCGCCCCAGCGCGCGGCCAGGGCCTCCGGCGGCAAGGTGCGCAGCGCATGGTCCGCGCAGGAGCGCAGCACCTGATCTCCGACCGCGTGGCCGTGCTCGTCGTTGATCCGCTTGAAGTGGTCGAGATCGAACAGGACCAGGGCGTAGGCCTGTCCAGACGCTTCGAGGGCCAGCAGCCGCTCCTCGGCGGCGCGGCGGTTGGCGAGGCCCGTCAGGGCGTCCTGGGCCGCCGCGACCTGGGCCGCCAGCATCGCCGCGTGCCGCCGTCCCATGACCGCCTGAAGCAGCATCATGGTGGCCCCGACCAGCAGAAACTGCGCCGTACTGGCGATCAGGCTGGTGTCCTGCCGGAAGGCCGGCACCCGCAGGAAGTGGGCAGCGACGATGACCACACTGGCGGTAAAGATCGGCAGACCCAGGTACAGGGCGTGCCGGGGAAGAAAGAACAGGAAGGCGGCGGCATACAGCGGCGCGAACCAATAGGTGCTCTCGCTGAGCATGTGCATCTGCGGCGCGAAGACCCGGAACTGGTGGTCGAGCGCCAGCAGCAGATACAGCCCATGCGCGGCAAAGACGGCCGCCTGCGCCTGCGACAGTTTCAGCTTCCGCTGCCGCAGCGCCCCCCACAGCGCCACCCACAGCAGCGCCAGCAGGGGCAAGGCCACCCGGTCGAGGGGATCGGGCGAGGGCCGCTGCCACCACAGCGCCGTCGCCGCCGCACATACGCTGACGAGCGCGGTATAGCCGAACAGATCGCGGGAGGGCGGAGTCGTCGGAATAGGCACCTCGGGGAAGGGAGCGGGAGGCCTTTAACTGACTTTCAGGATATCCAAAGTTATGGCTCCCGTGGCCAGATGGCCTCTCCGCGCCCCCTAACGCCGCACGGTGTGGTGGACCCGGCAGCGGGCCTCGTAGCTCTCCTGCGCGCCCACCAGCACCACCGGATCGTCGTAGCGGGCGGGCTGGCCGCCGATCAGACGCTGGGAACGCGTGGCGGGCGCGCCGCACACCGTGCAGATGGCCGTGAGCTTCTCGGCGCTCTCGGCGCGGGCCAGCAGTTCGGGCATCATGCCGAAGGGCTCGGCCCGGAAGTCGAGGTCCAGCCCGGCCACGATGACCCGCACGCCCGCGTCGGCGAGGTCGAGCACCAGCGGCACGAGGTCGGGGCCGAAAAACTGCGCCTCGTCGATGCCCACCACGTCCAGGGCCTCGACCGGCGCGGCGAGCAGGACGTCCTCGCCGGTCAGGTGGGCGCGGATGGCCTGCGCATCGGGTACCGCCAGCGCCTCGGCCGTGCGCCCGGCGTGGCTGGCGACGTGCGAGACGTGATACCGGTCGTCGAGCGCAGGTTTGAAGACGGCCACCCGCTGCCGGGCGATGACGGCGCGGGTCACGCGGCGAATGAGTTCCTCACTCTTGCCGCTGAACATCGGGCCGACGATCACCTCGACGTGACCGCCGGAATAGGGAGACTTGAGCACGCAAGATTATGGCAGGCCGGGCGCTTCCGGTTCCTGCCCACGCGCCTCCAGGGCCGCCAGTACCTCGGCCTCGCGTGCGGGAGTCAGCAGGGGCAGCAGCCCCGCATTCCGGCTCCAGGCCAGGGTGTCGGCGGCTGTGACCGCCGGATCGGTCAGGACCAGGCCCGCCGCGAGCGCCGCCGCCGCGTCCACCGCCATCAGGCCGCCCTGCGCCGAGCCGCGCGGGATGAACAGCGGAAACTCCTGGGGACCGGCCCCCACCGCCTCCAGATCGGCCACGCTGGCCCAGCGCACCTCCGCCGCCCCCAGGAGGCCCAGGAAGTCGGCCCAGCTCAGGCGCGGCCCCGCCACGTTGAAGATGCCCGGCCGCCGCGCCCCGGTCAGCCGGACGGTCAGGCGGGCCAGGTCGCGGGCGTCGATCACCTGCACGAAGTCCTGACCGTCGCCGGGAGCCAGCACCGGCGTCTCCCCTGCCCCGGCCCGCGCTGCGCGCTCCGGCCAGTAGAGGGTGCGGCGGGTGTAGTCCTCCGGTCCGGCCACGATCTGCGGGCGCAGGATGGTGGCCGCGCCGGGGAAGGCCGCCTCCACCAGCGCTTCACAGGCGACCTTGAGGGGGCCGTAGGTGTCGCCCGTCACGGGAGCGGCCTCGTCCGGACAGGGGGGCAGCAGCGGGTCGGTCTCGCGGACCACCTCGCGGCCCGGCTCGGCGTAGACGCTGACCGTACTGACGAACACGTACTGGCCCACCCGGTCACGCAGCGCATGGGTGCTGGCGCGCACCTGCCGGGGCTGGTAGCCGCTCACGTCCACGCAGGCGTCCCAGCGGCGCGCGCCCAGGGCGGCCAGCCCGGCCGGACCCTCGTCGCGGTCGCCGGTCAGCCGCTCGACCCCGGCCGGCAGCTCGGCGTCCGTCTGCCCGCGCGTCAGGACCGTGACCCGGTGCCCCGCCGCCACGAAGGCCTCCACGATATGCCGCCCCACGAAACGGGTGCCGCCGAGAATCAGGATGTCCACGGGGCCACCCTATCCAAAAAAGCCGCCCCACCTCTCGGGCGGGGCGGCGAAGGTCGGGGCCGACCTTACTTCTTCTTGGTGCGGTAGCTGTCGCCGAAGCGCTTGTTGAACTTGTCCACGCGGCCTTCGGTGTCGACGAAACGCTCTTCGCCGGTCCAGAAGGGGTGCACGCCGCTCCACACGTCAACGTGGATTTCGGGGCGGGTGCTCATGGTCTCCATGACGACCTTGCCCTGGTAGATGATCTTGGTGGGAACCGCTTTGGGGTGGATGTCCTTCTTCATGCTGTGCCTCCTCCGTCACGTCGGGGCGGACCCTCGGGCCACTCGCGGGGTGCGTGACGGGCAACTTTGCCAGTGTATCACCACAGGTACTCGTCGCGCCACTCCTCGCCGCGCCGGATGAAGGGCGCGCGGGTCCCCAGGACGCGGTGTCCGCCCTTGACCGCCGCCCGGACGATCACGCGCGGGTCGAGGCCCGGATACAGCGTGCGGGCAAACTCGACCTCGCCCCGGACGTCCAGCGTCTCGCCACTGGCGACCGAGTCGGTGCCCAGCGCCACCTCCACCCCGGCCGCCGCGAAGGCCGTCCAGGGAAAGGTGCCGCATTCCAGGTTGGCGTTGCTGCGCGGGCAGGTTACGGCCGCGCAGCCCGCACGCGCCACACGGGCGATATCGTCTTGCGTCACGTTGACCATGTGGACCAGAGTGGGCCGGGCCGCGAGCACCCCCAGGTCGTCGAGGTAGCGCACCGGCGTCAGGCCCGCTTCCGGCACGCGGCCGATGACCTCCGCGAAGGTGGGGGGATACAGCGGCGCGAAGCGGTTGTCCCAGATGGGGCCGCCGCCGCTAGCGAACAGTTCGACCTCGGCCGGATGCTCGGCCACGTGGATCTGGGTGGGCAGGCCCTCGCCCGCCGCGTAGTCCATGACGAGCCGCATGAGGCGAGAGCTGAGGTTGAAGGGCGTGTGCGGCGAGAGGCCCACCCGCAGTGCGCCGCGCGGGTCGTCGGCGGGCCGCTCACGCCGCCGCCAGCCCTCGACCTGCTCACGCATGACCCGGAAGCGCTCGTCGGCCTGCGCCGGCACCGGCCCCAGCACCTCGAAATACAGGGTACCGGAGAGGTCGTCGCGGCCCAGCAGGGCATCCATGACCTCCGGCGACCACACGATGTCGCCCACGCCGCCCGTGCCCAGGCGCGCCAGCGTGTCGGCCCCGGCCAGGGCGGCTTGTGGCCCCCGGCGCTCCCGGCCCGCGATGACCACCTCGGGAATCCAGCGGAAGTAGGGCAGCGCCGCGAAGTCGTAGGCGCTCATGTCGAGGTGGGTGTGCGCGTTCACGGGCGGGGGAGCGATGACGCCGCCCACATGTTCCTCGGTCGCCTGCGGGTAGTTGGCGCGCAGGGTGTCGGGGTGCCCGGTGGCCGCCACCACCCCGCCCGACACCACGACCGCCCCCGGCGACTGCGCGCCGCCCAGGCCGGTATACAGCAGGTCGCAGGTCAGCAGACGGGGCGCGGCAGAAGCAGTCATGGGCGGAATGCTAGAGCACGCCGCACGCGCCGTCAGCTCAGGGCCTGCACGCGGCCCCGCAACTCGCGCGCCACGGCGCCCGACCCCTGGCGCAGCAGCGCGGCGGGCACGAACCAGCGGCCCTTCTGCTCGAACTCGCTGGTCAGCAGACTCGCCAGGCCGGTCGCGCGGCGGTCCACCTCCAGCAGCAGGTCCAGGCCGCCGGGAGCCGGAAAGAAGGCCAGTTCCAGCTCGGTCAGGCGGTACTGTCCGGCGGGAGGCCGGAAGCTGAGTTCCTGCACGACGCTGCCGAAGCGGTACTCGGTTTCGCTGCGCTGCAATCGGAAGCCGAGGTCCTGCGCCGCCTGGATGACGGTTTCCATATCCTCGCTGGGCCGGATCCACACGCCGTCGGTGTCGCCGGGATCGGCGGCGCCCTCGATATCGGCATCGGTCACCAGCCACACCTCGGAACCGGGCAGACTCAGGGGCGTGCCATGCGGCACCGGCAGCTCGAAAGGAAACTCGCGCGTCTCGCCGGGGCGGATGGTGAAGCCCGGCACCACCGGCTGCGAGAACAGCGTGTGGGTGACGGTGCTGTCGTCGCTGCGGTAGCGCGTCGCCAGCCCCAGGTTCACGCGCTCGATGCGCTGCTCGACCCGGCCGCCCTGCACGGCGACCACGCCGGAGAGCCGCTCGCCCACGCGCGCCTCGGGGCGGCTCAGGCGGGTATCCACGCGCGCCGCGCCGATGCCGACGGCGGCCATCATCTTTCCGAGAAATCCCATACCCTCCCAGGTACGGCCCGGGAGGGCAGGCGGTTCCTGGGACGGATCAGGCCGGCTGGGCCGAGAGGCGGTGCTCGGCGATCATGGCGGCCCCGACGATGCCCGCCTCGTTCTGGAGGGCGGCGGGCACGAGCTTGCTGCGCGCGGGCACGAGCAGGTCCTGCCACTTGTCGGCCTTCTTGCTCACGCCGCCGCCGATGATGAACAGGTCGGGTGAGAGCAGCAGTTCGAGGTGCTCAATGTACGCCGCCGCGCGCTTGGCCCACTGCTTCCAGTTCAGGTCGTCGCGCTCGCGGGCGCGGTCGGAGGCCCAGGTCTCGGCGTGCTTGTCGCGCAGCCATAGGTGGCCGAACTCGGTGTTGGGCACCAGGACCCCGTCGTGGATCAGGGCGCTGCCGATGCCGGTGCCGAAGGTCAGCACGAGCACCGTGCCGCGCACGCCCGCCCCGGCCCCGAAGCGGGCCTCGGCCAGCCCGGCGGCGTCGGCGTCGTTGATGAGGGTCACGTCGCGGCCCGTGGCGCGGCTGAACAGCGCGTCGGCGTCCAGACCGATCCAGTCCTTATCCACGTTCGCCGCGCTCAGGGTCTTGCCGTGCTGCACGATGCCGGGAAAGGTGACGCCCACCGGGCCGGCGTGCCCGAAATGCCGCACGAGCTGCGCCACGACCTCCTGCACGTCGCCGGGCTTCGCGCCCTCGGGGGTGGGGATCCGGTGACGCTCGGCCACCAGCTTGCCGGTCGCCGTATCCACGGGCGCACCCTTGATGCCACTGCCGCCGATGTCGATGCCCAGAATCACGCTCATATGCCCTACAGCGTACTGTGACGCGCCCGTGAAATGTTCGCGCCGGACAGGCCGGGAACCGGGGGGACTGTGCCCTCCCGCGCACCGGCCGGCCTCCCCCGGGCCCGATGCTCTAGCCTGCGGACATGACCCTCTTCAGACTGGAAGGCAAGCGGGCGCTCGTGACCGGCGGCAGCAAGGGCATCGGGCTGGCCTCGGCGCATCACCTCGCGCGGCTGGGCGCACAGGTCACCGTCGCGGCGCGGGGCGAAGCGGCGCTCAGGACCGCCGCCGAGGCCATCGGCGCGCGCTGGGTCGTGGCCGACGTGGGCACGCCCGAGGGGGTCCGCGCCGCCGTGGAGGCCGCTGGAGACGTGGACATCCTGGTGAGCAACGCGGGCGGGCCGCCCCCCTCCCTGCCCAGCGAGGTCAGCGAGGACGCCTGGGCGCAGGGTTTCCAGACCACCTTCCTGAGTACGGCGCGGCTGGCGGGGGCTGTGCTGCCGGGCATGCGCGAGCGGCGCTGGGGCCGGATCATCGCGATCACCAGCCTGACGGTCGGGCGGCCTACACTGACGCTGCCGGTCAGCAACGCCCTGCGCGCCGCCGTGACCAACCACCTGAGGACCCTGGCGCTGGAGGTGGCCGCAGACGGCGTGACCTGCAATACCGTCGCGCCGGGCTACACCGCCACGGAGCGCCTCCAGACCCTGCACCGCGACCCCGCGCAGGCCAGAGACCTGATGGACCGCATACCGGCCCGGCGCTTCGGCGAACCGGGCGAGGTGGCGGCGGCCGTGGCCTTCCTGGCGACGAAGGAGGCCGCGTACATGACCGGTCAGGAGCTGCTGGTGGACGGCGGCTGGGGAATCTGAGGCCTGCAAGGAGAAACCCGCCGCCTCCAGTGAGGGAGGCTGGCGGGTCAGGTTCTCAGAGGCTCAGACGAGGCCGCTGAAGTCCCCGTTGAGGCCGTTGGGGAAGAAGCCGCCCTTGCTGGCGTTGGCCCCCAGGTACACGATGTTCAGGACTTCGCGGGGGCTGCGGCCGTAGGCCACGCTGTTGGAATCGGCCACGACGATGTTGGCCTTGCCGTTCTTGGTGAGGCCTTCGTCCTTGCCGCCGCCGACCGCCGCGCGCAGATCGCTGATCTTCTGGATGAGCTGCTCGACAGTGACGCCGTAGGGGGTCACGACGTCCTTCTGGGCGTACAGGAGGGTACGGATTTCGCCCGCATGGTAGGCCTCGACCGACAGGATGCCAGCCGCCGAATCGAGGATGCCGCCTTCGCTGTAGTCCACGATCAGGCGCGCGGCGCCCTTGTACGCGGTGACACCCACGTCTTCAAAAATGAAGGCGCCGTGCAGGAAGAACAGATCGTTGAGGTAGGGATTGAACGAGGGGCTGAGGGTCGCGCCCGCCGCCGCGTTGGCCGCCGCCGCAAAGGCCGGGCCGATGTCGAGCACAGGACGGTCGACGGCGGCGCTGCCGAGCTTGGCGCGCAGAGCGATGACGTGGTTCAGCTCGTCCTGAGCGATTTCCTGAGCGTACTGGGCGACCGCCGGGCTGGAGAAGGCGATGCTGCTGGTGCCGTCGAAACCGCTGGGCAGGATGATCTGGGCGCTGCCGCCGATGGCCTTGAGTTCGTTGATGCGTCCCACGGCGGCGAGGTAGAAGGCCGCTTCGAGGTACTCGAGGTTCAGGGCGAAGTTGCCGATCTTGGCGTCATAGTTCGGCTTGACCGGCTCGACGGCGCCCACGTTGGTGCAGCCGGCAAGAACGGCCCCGGCACCCATGAGGCCGGCCATACCGAGGAACTTGCGGCGGGTGCTGGTACCGGTGGGATTGTTGGTGTCGTTGCTCATGTGGACCCTCCTGAAATTGAAGTCGGAACATCGGGAAAGAGGCGGAAAGAAGAGGAACCGTCAGGAACCGCAGAAGGCCGCACCGGAGCGGCGACGCCCGCGAGGACGACCCCAGCACAACAGCTTCTTGCCTTCACCATGACGATATGCCGCCCACCCGAAATTGGATCACCCTTTATTGACCATGAACCTTCAGTGAAGCCCGAACCCAGGCCGACTGGTGCGCGAACAGCGTGAAACAAAGGCCGAGACCCCGAAAAAGTACCGCTACAGGCGCACTCTTCCGGGGTCTCGGTCCTTCCTCTGCTGATCGGCTAGAGGGCCTGGATGAACAGGGGCGTGGTGGTCGGCTGCGGACTGCCGCCGGGCGGCTCGACGCTGACGGCCACACTCGTTCCCTGGGGGAGAGAAGCGGTCAGGACATCGCGGCCGAACACCCCAAGCGAAACGGGCGCGCCCCCGGGGGCGATCCGCCACAGCTGGTAGGTACGGCCCTGGGCTGGGGCCTGGCCCAGGCGGACGTACACCCGGCCGTCGGGCAGACGCACGAGGTTCCCCAGGGGTGCTCCGGCAGGACCGAGGGCCTGGGCGGCCGCTCCTGGCACGGCAGCGTAACGGGCCAGGGAGTCGGCCGGGGGCCGCAGCCACAGCCCCACCGCCAGCGCGGCAGCGAGCGCGGCGGCGGTCCAGAGCGGCGTCGTGGAGCGGGAACGTGCAACCGGCCGCCCCGGAACAGTCCGGAGGGGCGCGCCCGGGGCCGGGCCAGAGACCGGGGCCGTCTCGGCACGCAGGCGGGCCAGCAGCCGCTCCTGGGCCCCCGGCGGCACTTCGGCGGCGGTCAGGTCCAGCGTCTCGACGAGGGCGAGCAGCGCGTCCCGGTCGGCCTGCACCTCGGCGCGCAGCTCCGGGTCGGCGTCGATCCGGGCCTGGACCTGTGCCGCCTCGGCCGGCGAAAGCTGGCCCAGCGCATAGGCCAGGAGTTGTTCACGGTCGGGATTCATCAGCTTTCACCTCCTGTGGTGCGGGGTGCGGGGGGTGGGGGCCCGTCCTGCGCGGCGCGCCCCCCTAGGACAGCGCGCATCTGGTCCAGCGCGGCGCGCAGGCGGGACTTGACGGTTCCCAGGGGCAGTCCGGTCAGCTGGGCGAGTTCGGAATGCGAGTATCCCCGGTAGTAGGCCAGTTCGACCAGCTGCCGCTGCGACCCTTCGAGGCCGCCGACCGCGCGGTCCGCCAGCAGACGGTCGGTCGGGTCGGGCGCACTGCTCGGCGCGTCCCAGTCGGCGATTTCCAGTTCGGTGACAGGCCGGTCGCGCAGCTCCTGCAAAAACCGGTGGTGGGCGATGCTCACGAGCCAGGTCTTGGCCTTGGCGCGGGTGGGGTCGAAGCGGGCGGCATGCTTCCAGGCGTTCATGA
This sequence comes from Deinococcus gobiensis I-0, assembly GCF_000252445.1. Classification (GTDB taxonomy): domain Bacteria; phylum Deinococcota; class Deinococci; order Deinococcales; family Deinococcaceae; genus Deinococcus; species Deinococcus gobiensis. Next base: position 2,499,107 of record NC_017790.1, read on the forward strand.
AGGCGTCCTGCACGCAGCTCTCGACATCGTCGCGCTGCCGGAGCATCCGCTGGCCCAGGGCGTACAGCAGCCGGGCATGGCGGCGGTGCAACTCGCTCAGGGCGTCCTCATCCTGCTGGGCCATACGCGCGATGAGCAGCTCGTCGGACGGGTCCGGACCGGGAGTGGCCGGTCGGGCAGAGGCGGAGACGGGGTCGGTCATAGAATGGGTGCAGCCTAACAGGGGCCGTCTGCGCCTGCCTACCGGCCACGTTCACGCGGCCTCCATCCCCGCCCGTTCCTTCAGGCGCGGGGCGGGGTGGGCGCGGCGGCGGGCACCAGTTCGGCCACCGGGGCCACCACGGCGGTGGGGGCGGCCACCGGTTGGGCAGCGGCAACGGGCGCGGGGGTCGTCTCGGCGCGCAGGTCGTCGGTCAGCTGACTGGTGTGGCGGCGAAATTCACGCAGGGTGCTGCCCAGCGTCTTGCCCAGTTCGGGCAACTTGCGCGGGCCGAAGATGACGAGCGCGACCACCAGGATCATCAGGATTTCGGGCATTCCGAGGTTGGGCATGGGCGGGGCCTCCTTAGTGGGTGGGGGACGGAGCAGGAACGGCGGCGGGACGGCGCGGCGGCCCTGTGTGGGCGGGGCGGGGCCTCCTGTGCGGGGCCAGGTCCGAACAGTTCTATGCGGAAGGCGCGGCTTTGGATCATCCCCTCCGGCGGCCGGCCGCGCCTGCGTCTCCCGGCCGCCGGGCATGAAGGTTCGCGCAGGATCGCCCGACCGATCCAGGCGGCGGCCCGGCCGCATATAAGTGGGTAGAGTCGGGGCCGCTCCGGAGCCGGGCATTCATGTTCGCCTTCCCTTCGCCGCGACTTCTCCCGCTCTTCATACTCGCGCGCTACGCTGCGGCGCATAGTGGCAGGCAGGCACAGCGGGTGCCGCGCCGCCCCCCCTTCTTCCGCACTCGCAGCCTGGAGGCTCTTTCCATGTCACTCGGACCACTCGAAATCATCTTGATCGTTGCCGTCATCGCCCTGATCTTCGGGGCCAAGAAGCTGCCCGAGCTGGGCAAGGGCGTGGGCCAGGGCATCCGCGAATTCAAGCGCGAGGTGCGGCCTGAAGACCAGGGCAAGGACGCCGTGCCCCTGACCGACGTGAAGGTCACGCCGCTCGACCCGGCCGCGCCCCACCCGGCCAGCCGCCCGGCCGAAGCCGTCACCGAGCGCGACCACCGCGCCTGAGCCGGGAGGTCGACATGGCTGCGCCCTCCCCCGGCACCCCCACGCGCCCGACCGGCGACCTCAAGAGCGCGCCGCTGTTCGACCACCTCGACGAGCTCAGAAAGCGGCTGATCATCAGCCTGGTCTTTCTGGCCATCGGCATGGTGGTGGCCTTTCAGTACCGCGTGCAGCTCATCGAGCTGATCAAGGTGCCGCTCACCTACTCCGAGCTGTACCGCGCAGGTAAGGTCGAACTCGTCACGCTGCGCCTCGCCGGGCAGCTCCTGATCAGCTTCAGCCTCGCCTTCTGGGCCGGCCTCGCGCTGGCGTTGCCCTTCATCGTGTGGCAGATCTGGGGCTTCATCGCGCCGGGCCTGTACCCGCACGAACGGCGCTGGGGCCTGCCCTTCATCCTGGGCGTGGGCTTCTCGTTCGCGGGCGGCGTGCTGTTCGGCTACAAGCTCGTGCTGCCCACCATGATCCCCTTCCTGATCGAATTCCTGGCCGGCACCGTCACGCAGATGCAGGACCTCCAAGAGTACATCGGGACCGTGACCACCTTCCTGATCGCCTTCGGGGTGGCCTTCGAGCTGCCGATCCTGGCGATCGTGCTCACCCGTATCGGCATCGTGAACCACACGATGCTGCGCAAAGGCTGGCGCATCGCCCTCGTGGCGATCATGGTGGCGGCGGCCGTCATCACGCCGACGCCCGACCCCGGCAACATGCTGCTCGTGGCCGTGCCGCTGTACGTGCTGTACGAGCTGAGCGTGATCCTCTCGCGCGTGTTCCGGGTGATTCCGGCCGCCGAACAGGCGATTCTGGAACCCTGAAGTCCGCCGGCCCCCTGCCCCCCACGGCGGGGGCTTTTTTTTGCCGCGCAGCTCGGCGTGCCGGGCGATTTGGGCGGGGCGGCGTGCCGACAGCGCCACTCGCAGCTCTACGCTGGCCTACACTGGGCGGCGACTTATGAACCCAGTCTTCCTGAACATCGGCGGCTTTACGATCGCCTGGTACGGCCTGCTCATCATGCTGGGGGTGGTGGCGGGCATCGCGGTGGGCACCCGGCTGGCCCGGCAGCGCGGCCTGAACGTCGACCTGTTCGAGCGCATGATCCTGTGGATGCTGTTCTGGGGCATCGTGGGCGCGCGCATCGTGTTCGTGGCCACCTCCTGGCACCTCTTCGAGAACGTGCCCTTTCCGCGCGTGCTGCTGGACATCGTGAATCTGCGCGCCGGGGGCATCTCGATCCACGGCGGGCTCATCGGCGGCATCCTGACCATCGTCTACTTCGCGCGCAAGTACAAGTTCAACTTCTTCCAGTACGCCGACCTGTGTGTGCCGGGCGTGGCCTTCGGGATCATCGGCGGGCGCATCGGCAACATCATGAACGGCACCGACACGGTCGGGCGCGTCACGAACTGGCCCATCGGCTACCACTGGCCCGCCAGCGCCCGCGCCTTCCACGACGGGATGTGCGTGCCCAACCCCAACATCGACATGGACCTCTCGCAGTACTGCCAGCAGATCGGCGGGCAGCTCGTGATGACGGCCCCCGTGCACTTCACGCAGATGTACGGCGTCATCATCGGGATCATCCTGTCGGTCGCGTCGTACTTCTGGCTGCGTTCGCGCGTCCCGGGCTGGGCCTTCTGGCAGTTCTGGCTGTGGTACAGCATCCTGCGCGCCGGCTGGGAGGAGACCTTCCGCCTCAACCCCCTGACGGTCAAGAGCTACCTGAACCAGGGCCTGAACGCCCCCGGCATCGGCCTGTGGACCGACACCCAGATCATCAGCGTGCCGCTGATCCTGCTGTGCCTCTACATGCTGTGGCGCCTGCGCCGCGCCCCCCGCCCCGACGCCCCGCAGGCGGCCGTGACGGTGGACCCCCCGGCCGCTCCCCGCTGACCTCCGCCCACTTCCGCCTGCGGCCCGCCTCCCCCCGGAGCGGGCCGCGTTCTCATCCGGCAGGGAAATGTCCCGGCCGACCCTCGCTTAGACTGGACGCAAAGGTGAACTTGATGACACATACTGACCGCCCGCTGGACGTTCTGATTCTCGCCGCCGGGCAGGGCACCCGCATGAGATCCGGCCTGCCCAAGGTGCTGCACCCCGTCGCCGGCCGCCCGATGGTGGCCTGGGCCGTGAAGGCCGCGCGCGACCTCGGCGCGCGGCGCGTGGTCGTCGTGACCGGCCACGGGGCCGACGCGGTCGAGGCCGCCCTCCAGGCCCCCGGCGTGGCCTTCGCCCGGCAGGAAAAGCAGCGGGGCACCGGAGACGCCTTCCTGAGCGGCGCGGCGGCGCTGGAGGGCGGCGAGGAAGGGGACGCCGACATCCTCGTGCTGTACGGCGACACGCCCATGCTGCGCGTCGAGACGCTGCGCGCCCTGCTGGCCGACCACCGTGAGCGCGCCAGCGCCATGACGGTCCTGACCGGCGAACTGCCCGATGCCACCGGCTACGGCCGCATCCTGCGCGGCGCGGGCGGCGATGTGGAGGGCATCGTCGAGCAGAAGGACGCCAGCGACGAGCAGCGGCGCATCGGGGAATTCAACAGCGGGGTGTACGTGTTCGACGCCCAGGCCCCCCGCCTGGCCCAGCAGATCGGCAACGACAACGCCTCGGGCGAGTATTACCTCACCGACCTGCTGGGGCTGTACCGCGCGGCCGGTGCCCCCGTGCGCGCCTTCAAGCTGGCCGACGCGGGCGAGGTCGAAGGAGCGAACGACCGCGTGGGCCTCGCGGCCCTCGAAACCGCGATGGGCCGCCGCATCGTCGAGCGCCACATGCGCGCGGGCGTGACCGTGCAGCGCCCCGACACGGTGGTCATCGAGGACACGGTCGAACTCGGGCAGGACGTGACCCTGGAACCCGGCGTGATCCTGCGCGGCCAGACCCGCGTGGCGCCGGGCGTGACGGTCGGGGCCTACAGCGTCCTGACCAACACCGTGCTGGCGGAGGGCGTGACCGTCAAGGCCCACAGCGTGCTGGAAGGGGCGCAGGTGGGACGCGGCAGCGACGTGGGGCCCTTCGCGCGGCTGCGCCCCGGCACCGTGCTGGGCGAGGGCGTACACATCGGCAACTTCGTGGAGACGAAAAACGCCGTGCTGGCCCAGGGCGTCAAGGCCGGGCACCTCGCCTACCTGGGCGACGTGGAGATCGGCGACGAGACGAACGTGGGCGCGGGGACCATCGTCGCCAACTTCGACGGCGTGAACAAGCACCGCACGCGGGTCGGCGCGGGCGTGTTCATCGGCAGCAACTCGACCCTCATCGCCCCGCGCGTGGTGGGCGACGCGGCCTTCATCGCGGCCGGCAGCGCCGTGCACGCCGACGTGCCCGAGGGCGCGATGGCCGTCGCGCGCGGCAAGCAGCGCACCCTGGAAGGCTGGTCGCGCCGCTACTGGGGCGGCCTGCGTGAGGGAGTCGAGCGCAAGCTCCCCTGGCTGGCCGGCTGGCTGCGCCGCGAGCAGTAACCCGGGGCGGGGAGGGCGTCGCCGGGACGGCCCGCCTGACCCCCTCCCCCTACAATGGGGAGCGGCCCATGCATACCCGCCGCCTGACCCCTTCCCTGCTGCCCCTGCGCCGACTTCTGGTCGTCTCGCGCCCCGCCCTGTGGGTGAACACGGTGGGCACCCTGATCACGGGGCTGTGGCTCACGGGGCGGCTCTACAGCCTGGACGCGGGGCTGGTCGCGCTGCTGCTGTACCTGACCCTGCCCTTCAACCTGCTCATCTACGGCCTGAACGACCTCTCGGACCGCGAGGAGGACGCCCGGTCGAGCCGCAAGGGCGGCTGGCAGGGCGCGCGGCTGACTCCGGGTGAGGGCGGGCCGCTGCTGCGCGCCACCCTGGCCTGGAACCTGCCCGCGCTGGGGCTGCTGGCCGCGCTGCTGCCCCCGGCGGCGCTGGGAGTCCTGCTGCTCTCGGCCGGGCTGTTCGCGGCGTACAGCCTGCCGCCGCTGCGCCTCAAGGGCCGGCCCTTTCTCGACGGCCTGAGCAACGTCGCCTACGCGCTGCCCCTGGCCCTGCCCGCCCTGACCCTGGGTACGCCGGTGCCCTGGCTGCCGCTGCTGGCCCTCATGAGCTACTCGGTAGGCAAGCACGCCTTCGACGCCGCGCAGGACAGTCCCGCCGACCGGCTGGCGGGCACACGCACGGTGGCGACCGCCCTGGGCACGCGCGGCACGGCCCTGTACGCCCTGGGCTGGTTCGCGCTGGCAGGCGCGCTGCTGTGGCCGGTCTCGCGCCTGAGCGCCCTGGCCCTGTGGGGCGTGTGCGGCGGCATGGCGCTGGCCCTGGCCCGCCGCCCCAGCCCCGAGCAGGCCGCGCGCCTCTATCCCCTGAGCATCGTCACCCCCTGGATCGTGGGGACGGTGGCAGGCGTGGGCCTGGTCTACCTGCTCGCACGCGGCGAGTGGCGCGGGCTGTGAACCGCAGCGCCGGCATCCTGGGCGGCGGCGTGGCGGGCCTGACCCTGGGGGCGCTGCTCGCCGCGCGGGGCTGGGCGGTCACGGTGTACGAGCAGGGCCGCGCCGGGGGCAAACTGCGCCGCGAGGAGGTCGGCGGCCTGGACTTCGACACCGGCCCGAGCCTCTTCACCTTCCCGGAAGTGTGGCGCGAGGTGCTGGCGCGGCTGGGCGAGGCCGACCCGCTGGACCTGCGCCCGCTGCCGGGGGGGCTGGGCCTGCACCACACGCCGCACGGCGCGGTGCCGCTGCCGGTGCCGCCCGGACACCCGCTGCACGGCGAGTGGACCCGTTACCTCGCCGCCGCCGCGCCGCTGCGCCCGCACCTGGGCACCCTGCTGACCACGCCGCCGCGCCTGCGCGACCCGGCCTTCCGGCGGGCGAGCGCGGCGCTGTTCGGGGTCACAGGCCCCCACCTGAGCGCCGAGGGCTGGCTGCGCGCCCGGCACTTTTCGCCGGCCCTGGCCCACGCCCTGCGCACCCACGCCCTGAACGCGGGCCTGCCGCCGCAGGACGCCCCGGCCCTCTATGCCCTGATTCCGGCGCTGGTGGGTGCGGAGGTCTACCGCCCGGCCGGGGGCATGGGCGCGCTGCTGGACGCCCTGCTGGCCTTCCTGGCGGCGCGCGGCGCGCGGGTGCGCGAGGGGAGAGAGGTTCGGGCGATCACTGGCCCGGCCCTGACCCTGGCGGGCGGCGAGACGGCGCGGCACGACCTGCTGATCAGCGCCCTGGACCCGGCGCGGCTCGCGGCGTTGCGGGGCCGGCCCGTCGTCTCCCCCCCGGGGGGGCGCACGGTGGCAGGCGTGGCCCTGTACGCCGCCCTGCCGGCCCCCGCGCCGCTGCCCGCAACCTCGGTGCTGCCGCCGGGCAGCTTCTCCGCCTTCCGGGCGGCCATGCGCGTGGGGGCGCTGCCGCCCGACACCCTGACCCTGGTCCACGCCGAGGGGCACCGGCTGGCGGTCCTGCTGACCGCGCCCGCCACCGGGCAGGCCTATGGCCCGGAGCACCCCTGGGTCCGGGCCCAGGTCGCGCGGGCCGAGCGCACCCTGGGTGTGCCAGGTCTACTGGACACGGCACTGGATACCCGCGTCCTCTCCCCTGTCCACTACGCGGCGGGGGGGCACCCGGGCGGCGCGATCTACGGCGCGGCCCTGGCCCCCTGGCGCGGCGGCCCGCTGCACCCGCAGCCCTACCGGCCGGCGCCGGGGCTGTGGCAGGTCGGCACCGGGGTGCATCCGGGCGGGGGGCTGCCGGCGGTACTGGGCGGGGCGCTCATCGTGGACCGGCTGCTGAGGGAAACGGGACACTGAAGGGGACCGCCCCCTGGTGGAAGCGGCCCCCGGACACGGCGTCTTACTGCCCCGTGATCGCCTTGAGCGGGTTGACCAGCCCGTAGCCGAAGTTGTCGTCCTTGCCCGATGCCCCCAGGTCCTTGGCGGTGCTGGTCAGCAGGTTCAGGAGCTGGGCGTTGGTCAGGCTGGGCTTGGCGGCCCACACCACGGCGGCGGCGGCGCTCACGTGCGGGGTCGCCATGCTGGTGCCGTCGAAGTATTCGTAGTCGGCGGTGGTCACGGCGGCACTTCCCGTGGCCGGCAGCTTGGCGAGCAGGCCCTGGCCGTCGCTCTGGGTCAGGCCCACCACCGGCACGCTGTAGCTGTTGGTCAGGGTCATGCCCAGGCTGCCGGCCGCGTTGTTGTAGATCATGACGGCCTTGGCGCCGCTGGCGACCGCGTTGGCGACCTTCTCCTCGAAGGAGCAGGTGCCGCGCGCGATCAGGGCGATGTTGCCCGACAGCGCCGAGTTGCGGGTGCTCGTCCCGCAGAACTGCCCGGCGCCCGCCGTGCCGGTGCCGTCGCCGGCCTTCACCACGTTGCCGGTGAAGGTGGCCTTGCCGCTCAGGTCGGCGGCCTGCACGTCCCCGAAGGTCACGCCGGCGCCCGAGGCCGAGGCGCGGGTGCCCTGGCCCAGCGGCACGCTGCTCAGGACATGCACGCCGGGGCCCACGAGGTCCACCTGCGAGCCGAAGTTCGAGAAGTCGGCCTTGGCCTCCGCGTCGTCGATGGCGCCCACGCCCACCACGTTGGTGTAGGCGGCGGGGTACGACACGGCGGCGCCGTCGTTGCCGGTCGCGGCGATGATCAGCGCGCCCTTGTTGTAGGCCGAGGTGTAGGCGCGCTGCTCGGTCTGGCTGGCGCTGCCGCCGCCCAGCGACAGGCTGATGACCACCTTGCTCTCGGTGCCGCCCTGGCTCTTGAGCTGCCCGGCGCACCAGTTCACGCCGTTGATGATGCCGCTGCTGCTGCCCGAGCCGTCGTTGCCCAGCACGCGCGCCATGTACAGGTTCACGCCGGGGGCCACGCCGCCCACGCCGTTGGCGTCCTCGCCCGCCTGGAGGCCGCTGGCCCCGGTGCCCGAGCCGTACTGCGCGAAGATGGTCCCCGAGACGTGCGTGCCGTGGTGCGACACGTCGTTGAGCTGGTAGGGGTCGCCCCGCCCGCTCTCGCTCGTGACGAAGTTGCGGAAGCCCTTGAGCTTGCGCTGGAATTCGGGGTGGTTGCCGTCGATGCCGGTGTCGCCCACGCACACCGCCACGCCCGACCCCGTGTAGCCGCTGGAGCGCAGGGTGGGCACCTTCAGCGCCGCGTCGCCCCAGGTGGTCTCGCCGCTCGCCGTGTAGACCGGCGTGGCCTGCGCCGTGATGGCCTGGGCCTTCAGGCCGCTGCGGGCCGGCTGCGCGTCGCTGACCCCGCTGCGCATGCCCGTCGCCGTGCGCTTGAGGTCCGGCTCGACGTACTCGACCGAGGGGTCGGCGCGCAGGCGGGCGAGGGCCTGGGGCGACAGGCGCACGGCCGCCGCGCTGATGTCGGCCCACTGGCTCGTCAGGGTGCCCCCGGCGGCGGCGATGGCCTGCGCCTGCAAGGCGGCCTGGGCGCTCAGGTCCTGCGCGCCCAGCCCCTGGGCGTTCAGGCCGCTCTCCTTGAACCCCACGAGATAGGCGTCGGCGGCCACCGCCTGATCGGCACCGGGGGCGACCGCAGCGGGCGCCGTCACGCTCTGCTGTCCGCAGGCAGCCAGGGAGAGGGTCAGGGTCGCGGCGAGCAGCAGGCCAGAGTGGGAACGCAGCATGAAAACCTCCAGGGAACAGCGGCAAGGGGGACGGGACCTCCGGCCACATCGGCGGCCGGCCGGAAAAGGTTCGACATCGGTTTGGAACTTGCGCAGACTCTAATGTCCACTTCATGACCCGCCGGTCACTCTTCTAGACAACACTGGACCGGGTTCAGGTATTGCCCGCCCTTCTCCGGAGACGGAAATTTCAAACGAAAGGGCGGGCGGTCCCGAAGGACTGCGCCCGCCACCCTGTTCGCCGCCGCGCTTTACCAGCGCTCGGTCACGGTCTTGAGCTGCATGAAGTTGGCGAGGTAGTCCGGGCCGCCCGCCTTGGAGTCGGTGCCGCTCATGTTGTACCCGCCGAAGGGCTGCACGCCCACGATGGCCCCGGTGATCTTGCGGTTGAAGTACAGGTTGCCCACCTCGAACTCGGCGCGGGCCTGCTCCAGCCGCTCGCGGCTGCGGCTGCACACGCCGCCAGTCAGGCCGTACTCGGTCGAGTTGGCGATATCGAGGGCGTCCTGCCAGTCCCTGGCGCGCAGCACGGTCACGACCGGCCCGAAGATTTCCTCCTGCGCCATGCGGGCGTCACGCTTCACGTCGCCCACGATGGTCGGCTGGACGTAATAGCCGGATGTGCCGCCGTACTCGCCGGGGGCCTGCCCACCCAGCAGCACGGTCCCCTCCTGCGGGGCGAGGTCGAGGTACGACTTGACCTTGTCGAAGCTCATCTGGTTGACGACGGCGGTGACGTTGGCGTTCTCCTCGCCGGTGCCCATCTTCAGCGCGCGGGTCCGCTCGACGAAACCGTTGACCACCGCGTCGTACACCTCGTCCACCACCACGAGGCGGCTCATGGCGCTGCACTTCTGGCCGTTGAAGCCGAAGGCCCCCTGCACGGCGGCGGTGATCGCCACGTCGAGATCGGCGGTCTCGTCCACGATCATGGCGTCCTTACCGCCCAGTTCCATGATCACGCGCTTGAGCCACTTCTGGCCCGGCTGCACCTTGGCCGCCACCTCGTTGATGTGCAGGCCCACCGCCCGGCTGCCCGTGAAGGTGACGAAGCGGGTCTTGGCATGCGTGGTCAGGAACTCGCCGACTTCCTTGCCCACCCCCGGCAGGAACTGGAGGACCCCGGCGGGCAGCCCGGCCTCGTACATGATCTCGGTGACGAAGCCCGCGATGAGGCCCGCGTCCTCGGCCGGCTTGGCGATCACACAGTTGCCCGCGACGATGGGCGCGGCCAGCATCCCCAGGTAGATCGCGCAGGGGAAATTCCACGGGCTGATGCTCACGCCGACACCCAGCGGAATACTCATCAGGCCGTTTTCCTCGCCCTCGAACCAGGTCGTCTCGCTGCTGCCGAAGCCCGCGTACTTCATGGCGCTGCGGGCGTAGTACTCCAGAAAGTCGATGGCCTCGGCCACTTCCACGTCGGCCTCGGCGTAGTTCTTGCCCACCTCGATGCTCATCAGGGCGCAGGCTTCCAGGCGGCGGCGCTTCAGGATCGCGGCGGCCTTGAGCAGCACGCGGGCGCGGGCGTCCATGTCCCACTTCTTCCAGCTCTCGAAAGCCTTCCAGGCACCGTCGAGGGCCTTCTGGGCGTCCTGGGTGGTCGCCTTGCCGGTCGTGCCCACGAGTTCGGCGGTGTCGCAGGGGTTGCGGCTTTCGATCTTTTCTGCCGTTTCGACCGCCACGCCGTCGATGACGACCGGGTAGTGCTTGCCGACCAGTTCGGCGCGGACCTTCTTCAGGGCGTCCTGATACGCCTTGACGTTCTCGGGCTGCGTAAAGTCGATGAAGCTCTGCGGGCGGTAGTCCTGAACTTTAATCATGGTGAGGCTCCTTGGGAATCGGGTCGGTGAGGGCTGGTCCGGGCTGGACCGGGGTCAGGAAGGGGGCCTGGGGCAGCGGCGAGGCCGACCGGGGGCGCAGCGGCGCGGCGTAGCCCAGGCTGGCCGCCTGCGCCTCGACCTGCGTGTAGGCCTCGTCCAGCCGCCACGCGGTTTCGGGCGAGACGACCCCCGGCGAGGCGGCGTCCAGCTCGAACACCTGTACGATGCGGCCGACCAGCGCCGCCGTACCGCGCGTCCGGGCCGCGAAATCCGGGCCGCTCTCGGGGACCTTGGCCAGGCCACGGGCCGCCTCGTGGGCGAGGTCCCACAGTTCGGCGCGCCACCATTCGCCGCGCTGCAAGACGTCCTGCGCCTGCGGGCGCTCGCCGGGCAGGCGTGACAGGGCGTCCATGACCGGCGCGGGGAGCTCGGCCGCCATGCGCGGACTGAGCGGGCGGCGGCCGACCTCCTGGCAGTCGGCCAGGATGCGGGCGCAGGCGGCGCGCCGGCGGGCCGCGAGGCGGCGCTGCAACGCGGGGACGACCAGCAGGCGGCTGAACACGAAATAGCTCAGGCCCACCACGGCGGCCCAGACGAGCATCGCCAGCAGCGAGACCACAAAGCCGTCGATGCCCCACAGCACGAGCACGCCCAGCAGGAAGGCCAGCGCGTGGGTCCAGCCCAGTACGCCGCTGAGCAGGCCATAGCCGTCCCAGGTCAGGCGCAGTTCCGCCAGGGCGCGCATGGCGTCGGGGTGCAGGTAACGGGTCACGCCGCCCTGCGCGAAGGTCTGGTACAGCGCGTCCCGCTGGGCGGCGGGGTGCAGGATGACCCGCAGCCGCTCGTCGCCCGTCTCCTTGACCTGCGCGTCGAGTTTGTTCTTCAGGGGAGCGTAGCGGTCCTCGGCGGGCAGGAGGCCGTGCAGGATCACGGGCGGCGATCCCTCCTCCGTGGGCAGCGTCAGGAAAAATTCGGGCAGGCCGCGCTGCACCGCCGGACTGGTGTCGAGCCCGAGCTCGCGCACCGCCTGCAGGTAGCGGCCGAAAAAATTTCGGAGGCTGCCGATGACTACGGGATGGAGGGCCGGGACGAAGTCGGTCATGAGGACCATCCTGCCGGGCCCGGAGCGGCGATGGGGGCGTATTTCAGCGGACAGGCGCAGAGGCAGGCGGCGGGCCGCCTGAACGGCGGCGCGCCCCGGCGCCTCTGGCCGCCGCCGTGCTCCCCCTGCGCCGCCGCCCTCATGGCCTCAGCCCTTGAGCATGCCCTGGAGCACGAACAGCGCATTGCTGGGGCGCTCGGCGATGCGGCGCGAGAAGTACGGGTACCAGTCGCGGCCGTAGGGCAGGTACACGCGCACGCGGTAGCCGTCCTTCACGAGCTGCTTTTGCAGGTCACGCCGGATGCCGTACAGCAGCTGGAACTCGAACTGGTCCTTGCCGATACCGTGCGCGAGTACGAAGCGCTTCACGTCCTCGATCAGGCGCTCGTCGTGGGTGGCGACGTTGGTGTAGGCCCCGCTCTTGAGGTGCTGGTACACCAGGCGGCGGTAGTTGGCGTCCACGTCGGCCTTGTCGGGGTAGGCGACCGTCTCGGGCTCCAGGTACGCGCCCTTCACGAAGCGCAGGTTGGGCTTGATGTCGTCCAGACCCTCGCGGTCTTTCAGGCTGCGGTACAGGTAGCTCTGGAGGACGCTGCCCACGTGCGCGCGCCCGAATTCGCCGATCAGGGTGCGCAGTTGCGCCAGCGTCTGGTCCACGCGCGGATGGTCTTCCATGTCCAGGCACACGAAGCCGCCGTATTCCTTGGCCTTCGAGATGATCCGGCGGGCGTTCTTGAGGCCCAGGTCCTCGCCGTCCTCGTCCTTGCCCTGGCCCACGCTGCTGAGCTTGATGCTCACGTAGGGCGTGATGCCCGCGCCCTGCATGGCCTCGACCACGCCCAGCACGTTGTCGGCGAAGCGCGTGCAGTCGGCGGCCGACTCGATGAACTCGCCCAGCAGGTCCATGTTCGACGAGATGCCGTCGGCCTGAAGGTCTTTCATGGCCTGCACGGCGCTGGGGATGTCCTCGCCGGCCACGAAGCGCTGGGCGACAGGCCACGCGCGGGCGCGGAGCAACTTTTCCACGCTGTCGCGCTCGGCGACGGTCAGGATGGCCTTGCGGTAGAGCTGGTCAATCATGGTGTTCTCCAAGGTCGCGCAGCACGAGGGCGGCGAAGGTCCGGACGTGCGCGCGGGCCGCCTCACGGGCCGACAGCGCGTCACGGGCGAGAATGGCGTCCAGCAGGGCGGCGTGCTGCGCGCCGGTGCCGGGATGGGCGTTGTAGGTGCGGGTCTGGTGCTTGATGAGGGCCACGCGCTGCTCGAGGTCGCGCGCGAGGTCGGCCAGCGCCGCGTTGTGCGACGCCTGGGTAATAGCGCGGTGAAAGGCCAGGTCCAGCCGGGTCTGCTCGCGGTAGTCGCCGGGAGTCGCCGCCCCGAGCGCCGCGAGCGCCCCGCGCAGCGCCTCGGCGTCGGCAGGGGTATGCGCGGTGGCGGCCAGGGCGGCCCCCAGCCCGTCGAGTTCCTCGCGGACCACGTAGGCCCCCTGCGCTTCGGCGGCGCTCACGCGGCGCACCCGTACCCCCTTGTTGGCCTCGGCCACGAGCAGGCCGTCTTGCGTCAGGCGCATCAAGGCCTCGCGGATGGGCGTGCGCGACACCCCCAGCCGCTCGCACAGTTCGGCCTCGCCCAGACGCTCACCGGGCACCAGTTCGCCGTCCAGCACGGCGCGGCGCAGGTGCTCGTACACCTCATCGCGCACCAGCGTCGGACGTTCGAACAGGGCCATATGGATATTGTATACAATCTCAGGACGTGAGGCTAGCCCTCCGTGGTCGCCCGGCCTGTCCTAGTCCCGGCCGCCCTTCTCCTCGCCCACCTCGTCGGGGCTGCGGCGGCCCGTCAGGTGCGGCGCGAGGCGGCCCAGCGGCCACAGGGTGAACAGGAACAGCAGCGTGGCGCAGCTCGCCAGCAGGTACAGGTGCAGCCCGCAGGCGACCCCCACCGCCGCCGTCGCGAGCAGGCTCGCGGCGGTGGTCAGCCCGCGCGCCTGCCCCCCGCGCCCCGAGGAGAAGATCGCGCCTGCCCCCAGGAAACTCACGCCGCTGACCACCGCCCCCAGAATGCCGATGAGATCGAAGCGCACCTGCGGCACTCCCGCGCCGAAACGATCCACGATGGCCTCGCCCAGCAGCACGAACAGCGCCGCACTGACCCCCACCAGAATGTGGGTGCGCAGCCCGGCGCTGTGGCGGTGGCGTTCACGCTCCCAGCCGATCAGGCCGCTCAGCACATAGGCGGCGAGGACCCCCGGCAGAAGCCGGAGTTCGGGCAACAGGCTGTCCATGCCCCAGGGTACGGCCCGGCGCTCCCGTTCTACTCGGCGTACACCGCTTCGATGGGAAAGATGCGCTCGGCAAGACGTTCCAGGCCGCGCGGGCCGGCCCGGCCCTGGCAGGGTTCGGTCGGGGCGCACAGGGTCACGTAGCGGGTGCGGCGCGCGGCGACGACCACGCGGTAGAGCTTGGCCTCGGAGCGGCTGCGGGTGTAGTGGCACAGGTCGCAGTGCAGGGCATTGCTGCCCTTGGGGTCCAGGGGCGTGAACTCGGCGAGCTGGTCGCCGTGGACCAGGGCCAGCCGGCCGTCGGCCACCGCGTACAGGCCCAGCGTGGGCGCGCTGGCCCCGGTGTCGGTGCCCCCGAACAGCTCGCGGTGGGTGTCGGGAAACAGTTCCCGCAGCAGGTCGCGGGCGCTGTGGGCTTTGGGAGCGTCGCTCATGCCGGGCAGTGTACGCGCGCCGTGTGGGGCCGAACGTGCCCTCTGGCACGGGGCGCATGGCCCGCGCGGCCTAGAATGGGCGGTGTGAATCCCCCGTCCCTTTCCCGCCGTCCGGCCCGCCGATGAGGTCGCGCACCGCCAACCGGAGCGGCGTGGTCATCCGCCGCCGGGTGCTGCCGGCCGGGGACATCATCGTCACGCTGCTGACCCCTCAGGGCAAGCTCAAGGCCATCGCGCGCGGCGGGGTCCGCGGGCCGCTCTCCAGCCGCCTGAATCTCTTTCACCATGTGGGCGTGCAGGTCTACCAGACGCCGCAGTCGGACCTCGCCACCGTCAAGCAGGCGGTACTCGAAGGTGCCCTGCCCCGCCTGGCCGAGCCCGAGCGCTACGCCTTCGCACACCTGATGGCCGAGTTCGCCGACGCGCTCTTTCAGGAGGGCGAGTTCAGCGAGCAGGCCTTCGACCTCTTCGCGGGGGCGCTGCGCGGCGTGGCCTTCCAGCCGGACCCCGAATGGGTCGCGCTGGTCATGAGCTACAAACTGCTGGGGCTGGCGGGCATCGTCCCGCAGACCGCGCGCTGCGCCCGCTGCGGCGAGGATCACCCCGCACACCCGGACCCGCTGGGCGGGCAACTGCTGTGCGGCACCTGCGCGGCGCTGCCCCCCTATCCCCCCGAGGCCCTGGATTTCCTGCGCCAGGCGGTGCGCCGCAGCGTGCGCGTCAGCATGGACCGGCCCGTACCCCCCGACCAGCGGCCCGCACTGTGGCGGGCGCTCGAACGGTTCGTGACGGTGCAGGTGGGCGGCGTGCAGAGCTGGCGGCAGCTCGTACCGGCCGAGGGCGTCGCCGCGTCGGCCTAACGCAGCCGGCGCGCCTCGATGAAGGCGATCATCTGCTCGCGCGTCGCCCCCAGGAAGGTCAGGTTGCGCGCCGCCGCTCCGATGATGGTGACGTGGTTCAGGCCAGGCAGGACGGTCCGCGTGACCGGAATGCCCGCCTTCCTGAGCGCCGCTTCCATGTTGAGGGCATTCTGGGGGTAGACGGTCGTGTCGTTGGCGGCCACCAACAGCAGGTGCGGCGGCGCGTCGGGGCGCACGTGACGGTCGGGCATGACCTCGTCCGGGGTAGCCCCCTCCGGGAAGGCCACGCGGCTCGGGAACTCGCGGAAGTCGTAGGAATACGGGCCGGCGATCCCGATCACGCCGCGCACCGCCGACACCGGCACGCCGGCCTCGGCCAGCCAGCGGGCATTGTCCACCGCCTCGACCGCGTTGAAGGCCCCGGCCGAATGCCCGGTCACGAACAGGTCGTCGGGGCGGCCGCCGTACACCTGGGCGTTGTCCCGCAACCACTTCAGGGCCGCCGCCACGTCCTGTACGTAGGTCGGGTAGCGGTTCTGCGGCGCGAGCCGGTAGCTCATGACACCGGTCACGTACCCGGCGCGGGCCAGACTCTCGCCCACGAACTGGTAGTCCGCCTTGTCGCCTCCCTGCCACGAGCCGCCGTGGACGAACAGCACGGTGGGGACGTTGCGGGCACTCGGGGGCGCGTACACGTCGAGCCGGTTGCGCGGGTCGGGACCATAGGGCTGATCCCGGACGACCTTCAGACCCCGCGGACTGTTGGTCGAGTTGACGAGACCAAGGGCGGCGCTCTCCAGACGGGCGCCGGAACACGAGGCCAGCAGGGCCGCGGCGGCGAGTGCGCCCAGCCCCAGCGCGAGCAGGCGGCCCGGCGCGGCGCGGCGCGGGCGGGAAACGGACGACGGAGCCATACCCGCAGGCTAGAGCCGCCTGCACCCGCCAAAGGCACCCTGCGCGACACTTGACCTTGAGGCAGGCTTGACGCTCGGGGCGCGCGCCATACAGGCCTGTGGCCCGGCGTGCGGTTGCCCGCGCCGGACGCGCGCTACCTTGCGGGCCATGAGCGCCCCCGCCCCCACGACAGACGCCCTGGTGGTCGGCGGCGGCCCCGCCGGGCTGGCCCTGGCCGCCGAGCTGGCCCGCCGGAACCTGAGCGTGCGCGTGGTGGCCCCCCACGCCCCCCGGCCCTTCCCGGCGACCTACGGCGCGTGGCAGGCCGACCTGCCCGCCTGGGCCCAGGCCTGCGCCGCCCAGGTCTGGAGCGACGTGCGCGTGTACACCGGGCGTGACCCCGCTGCGGCCCCCACCCCCCTGCTGCGGCCCTACGCCCTGCTGGACAACGCCGAGCTGCTGGGCCAGCTGTGCCGGCGGGCCGGGTCCGGCCTGACCTGGACACGCGGCCGGGTCACGGGCGCGGCGCGGCGCGGCGAAACCTGGGCCGTCACCGGGGCGGACGGCGAAACCTGGCGGGCGCGGCTGGTCGTGGATGCCAGCGGACACGGCGGGCTGCTGCGCCCCACCCGCTTTCCCGGCGGCGCGGCCTTCCAGACGGCCTACGGCGTCGTGGCCCGCTTCCGGCGGCCTCCCGCAGCGCCCGGCAGCATGGTCTGGATGGACTACCGCACGCCCGCGCCCACGCGCGGCGAGGCCACCTTCCTGTACGCCATGCACCTCGGAGGCGACCGGTACTTCGTCGAGGAAACCAGCCTGATCGCCCGGCCCGGCCTGACCCGCGCCGCGCTGGCGGCCCGCCTGCATGCCCGCCTGGAGGCCCAGGGCACGCCGCCCGGCGAGATCGAGAGCGAGGAATGGGTGAGTTTTCCCATGAACGCCGCTGCGCCGGACCCCGGCGGGGTGCTGGCCTTCGGGTCGGCGGCGGGCGGGGTCCACCCGGTCAGCGGCTTTCAGGTGTCGGGGGCGCTGCGCGAGGCCCCTGGGGTGGCCGCCGCCGTGGCCGGGGCGCTGGCGCGGGGCGAGGACGCGGCGGCGGCCGGCTGGGCGGCGCTTTGGCCCGGCGAGCGGCGGGCCGCGCGCGAGGTACAACTGCTCGGCGTGCGCGCCCTGCTGACCCTGCCGCCCGCCGCCCTGCCCGAATTCTTCCGGTCCTTTTTCGCGCTGCCGCCCGCACAGTGGCAGGCCTTTCTGGACCCGCACACCGGCGCGGGGGCGCTGGCCCGCACCATGCTGCGCCTGTTCGCCGCGGCGCCGGGCAGCGTACGGCTGCCGCTGGCCCGCGCCGCCCTGGGCGAGCCGGGGGCCAGCGGCCGGGCGCTGCGGGCCGCGGCCCGGCCTGTGTCGCCCGAACCCGCAGCGCCCGCACCCGCGTCCCTAAAGGTCGCCTCGCCGTCCTCCCATCCTGCCGGGGTGGCCGGGCGCGAACCTGGGTCATGACCAAAGGTGAGAGCAGCGACGTGGACAACCACGAAGTCATCGAGAGCGCCATGCAGGGGGCCGACGGCAACGAGGACGCCAGTGGCCTGAACCCCGACCCGGCCGTGCGCGAGGAGAAGCTCCAGGAAGTGCAGGAGAATCTCGCGGAGCTGAGCGGCGAGCAGAAGTAGCGCGAACCGGAACGGCCCCGGCCACACTCGCAGGCACACTTGCCGACGTTCTGGGTACAGCTCCGGGCCCGGAAGGGTTGCCTCCCATCCGGCGACTCCTATACTGCCCGCATGTCCCTTCTCGACATGATCGGTCCCGTGATGATCGGCCCGAGCAGCAGCCACACGGCGGGCGCGTGCCGGCTCGGGCTGGTCGCACACTGGCTGCTGGGCGAAGCCCCGAAGGCCGCCACCATCGGCCTACACGCTTCCTTCGCCAAGACGGGTCGGGGGCACGGCACCCATCTCGCGCTGGTGGCGGGGCTGCTGGGCTACTCGCCCGACGACCCCCGGCTGCCCCGGGCTTTCGCCGAAGCCGAGCGTGCCGGGCTGAACGTCGAGTTCCGCGACGTGGACCTAGGCGACGTGCATCCCAACACCGCGCACATCGAGTTGCGCGGCGAGACGCAGAAGGTCACGGTGCAGGGCAGCAGCACGGGCGGCGGCGTGATCCTGGTGACGCAGGTGCAGGGCCTGGGCGTGAACTTCAGCGCGGCCAGCCCCACCGTCTTGCTGCGCTACCAGGACGCGGTCGGCATGATCGCCCGCGTCGCCAGCACGGTCGCGGCCGACGGCGTGAATATCGCCGCCCTGACCTGCACCCGCGAGAACCGGGGCGGTCAGGCCCTGCTCGCCATCGAACTCGACGCGCCCCTCTCACCCGAGGCGCTGGCCTTCTTCACCGCCTGGAAGGACACCAACTGGGTCCGGCTGCTGCCCAAGCTGATGGACGGCTAGGGCGGCCTCCACTCCACTGTTGCCGTGAGCTTCTGTTCGAGCGGGCGCCGATGAATGGCGCCCGCTCTGCTTGGCCCCTCCGGGTTCCTGTCGCCGCAGCTCCAGCTTTTCGCACAACAGCCGCCGGTGACCTGACGACGGACTTCCGCCTGAGACGGGGCGCTGCCGGGCCCTTTCGGCGTTCAGGCGAGAGGTAGACGCCGCGTCGTCTGGGCGTTGGGCTGCTGGCGAAGCACCCTCTCCCCCATCCGTCCCCACCTCCCGGACATCGGGACGCCACTCGTCTAGGCACCTCACGTCGGCAGCCTACACTGGGAGCCCATACCGCACTGTCCGTGCCGTTCAGCGGTCGGCGCCGCGTCCGGAAGGTCGGTCCACGCCCCGCACCGTCCGTTCCCCAGGAGGAGCCCCACCTTGACCCCGTCCGACCTCACGCTCGAAGCCCTGATGAACGCCCCCGCCCCTGCCTCGGCCTGGGTGCTGGAGCGCGACTGCGCCGAGACGGGCCTGGACCCGGCGGACATCCGCGCCGAGATGCTGCGCCGCATCGGCGAGATGCGCGCGAGCATCGCGCGGGGGCTGGCGAGCCGCGCCCCGAGCATCACGGGCATGGTCGGCTGGAACGCCCAGGGCCTGTGGGAGGCGCCCGACGTGCTGAACGCCCCCCTGATCCGGCGGGTACAGGCCTACGCGATGGCCGTGAACGAGGAGAACGCCCGCATGGGCCGCATCGTCGCCGCGCCGACCGCCGGCAGCGCGGGCACGATTCCGGGCGCGCTGATCGGGGTGGCCGACCACCTGGGCCTCGGGGACGAGCGGCTGGTAGACCCCATGATCCTGGCGGCGGGCGTGGGCAAGGCCATCAGCAAGCGCATGTTCATCTCGGGCGCGGCGGGGGGCTGCCAGGCCGAGATCGGGTCGAGCGCCGCGATGGCCGCCGCCGCCGTGGTCGAGCTGCTGGGCGGCACCCCGCGCGCCGCCGTGCAGGCCGCGAGCATGGCCCTGATGAACACCATCGGGCTGGTGTGCGACCCGGTGGGCGGGTATGTGGAAGTGCCCTGCGTGAGCCGCAACGCCTTTTACGCCGTGCACGCGGTGAGTGCGGCGCAGCTCGCCCTGGCGCAGCTGGAGAGCTTCATTCCGCCCGACGAGGTGCTGGGCGCGATGGCCTCGGTGGGCCGCATGATGCCCGCCGCGCTGCGCGAAACCGCCGAGGGTGGGCTGGCCCAGACCCCGACCGGGCTGGCCGTGACCGCCCGCATGGAGGGCCGCGAGCCGGAAGGCCCCAGCGGAATGGTCGAGCTGCCGATGGCGTGAGGAATCAGGTACGTGGGGTGAACACGCCCCGCGCCGAAGTTGCGGTTCCTGCTGCTGAGCAGGCGAGCACGACCAGAACGCCACCGAGCGGCCACCCTGTCCCCGACAACAAGGTTCCCAGGCCCGCAGCCACGCCCACCCATAACGGGCGCATACCGCACGCACCCAGAGCCGCGCCGAGCAGGGCCGCAAGACCCAACTGCCCAGTTCCCTCCACGAGCCGCAGCCCTAGCCCGAAGGCCAGCACGCCGGGCCACAGGGCCCATATCGCGGCGAGCGTCCGCGTCCGCCCGGTTCTCCAGGCCCAGTCCGGGTCGTGGGGCTGCACATGGGCGGCCTCGTTCTCCATGGCGCGGCCCCAGTCCGGGTCGGTCATGCCCGTTCCCCCCACCGCGCACGCAGCCAGCGGCCCAGGCCCAGGCCTAGGAATGCCAGGACGGTCCCACCGGAAGCCTGGAGGACAGAGGTGTTGAGCCCAATGAACCTGGCCAGACGCAAGGGCTGACCGTCATCCAGGACGATTCCGGGTTGCCAGCCCAGAAGCTCGACTGCACCTGCCACTGCCAGCACGCCGACCGGCAGCAGAGCGAATACCGCGACCCCTACCCGCCGCCTCACGCCTGCCAACCCCAGCGCGAACGATGCGATCAGCAAACTCAGGGCTAGCACCGCGTCCAGGGCCTGCGGACTGTCATTCAACCAACAGCCAACAGGTGTCGGACGCAGATGCAACGAACAGTTGACCAGAACGATCCAGGCCCACCAGAACACGATGCCGGGCATCAGAACCCCCACCACAGAAAGCACCATGTCGGCCGGCAACCCGCGCACCGGCTCCCAGGCGGCGGCGCGGCGCGTCTGCGCGGCCCAGACCGGGTCGTCCACGCTATCGGCCTCACGTTCCATCGCTGTCTTCCAGTCCGGGGTCATGGCAGCGCTCCTTTCAGGCCGGTCAGGGGGCTGGAATTCAGGCGTTCCTGCGCCAGTCGCACTCCTTCGTCGGTCAGGGTATAGAGGTGACGGGGGGGACGGCCACCGGGAGGCGCACTCTCCCACTCGGCCTTCAAGAAACCCTGCTCGTGGAGCCGTTGCAGGATCGGGTAGAGCGTGCCGCTCTTCAGGCCAGTCGCGCGGCTCAGGTCATAACCGTAGGTGGGCTGGGGCCGGGTTGCCAGCAGCGTCGCCAGCACGGCGCGGGTCGGCGGACTGGTGTTCGGAAGTCGGGGCATATCACATACTCTACCTATATAGACTTTCAGGTCAAGAGGTGGGCCGCTCCAGCTTCAGAGCGGCCCACCTGGGTCAAACCTGCGGTGCCAGAATCCCTACCGGCTCCGGCCTCAGCGTGGCGGCTGGCGCACTCTCCTCTCCCCGGGGCGTGACGAAGAAGAACGACAGCGCCAGCAGCAGGTACACGGCGATGAGCAGCACGCCCTCGAACCATGTCGCCTCGCCGTCCTTGGTCACGGTGGTCACGATGAGGGCGACCGCCACGATGGCGACGAGTTCGAGCGGGCTGCCGAACACCAGATTCATGGGCCGCCCGATGAAGTACGAGATGATGACGAGCAGCGGGGCCGTGAACAGCGCCACCTGGATGGTCGCCCCCACCGCGATGTTGATCGCCAGCCCGATCTTGCCCTGGCGCGCGAAGTAGCTGCCCGCGATGTACTCGGCGAAGTTGCCCACGACCGCCAGCACGATGATGCCCAGAAAGAAGGGACTGAGGCCCAGCGTGCTGCTCGTCGCCTCCAGTGCACCCGAAAGCATCTCCGATTCCAGGGCGATGAGGGCGGTCGCGCCCACGAGGACCGCCGCCGCCTTCCAGACCGGCCACAGCGCGCCGCCCTCGCCGTGTCCCACGCCGTCGGCCCCTTCCTGCTCGTCGCTGGCGGCGAACACGTCCTTGTGGGTCACGAGGGTGTAGACCAGATTCAGCGCGTACACGGCGATCAGCACGACCGCCACGCCCAGGCTCAGGTACTCGTCGAGGTTGTTGCGGATCGCCTCGGTGCCCGCCAGAAAGCCCGGCAACCGCTCGGTGTAGTCGAAGAAGGCCGGGATGAGCAGCGCGATGACGGCCAGGAACAGCATGGAGTTGAGCTGCCCGGCGTTCGCCCCGCTAAATTTCTGGCGACTGCGACCGAAGCTGCCGATGAGGATGGCCAGCCCCAGCCCCAGCAGCGCATTGCCGATGATGCTGCCGGTAATCTGCGCCTTGACGACCGCCACGTTGCCCGACAGCAGCACGAAGATGGCGATGATGAGTTCGGCGAGGTTGCCGAAGGTGACGTTCAGCAGCCCGCCGACCGTCTGCCCGGCGCGCTCGGCGACCTGCTCGGTGGCGCGGCGCAGCCAGTCGGCCAGCGGGATGATGGCGACCGTCGCCGTGAAGAAGACCCACAGGGGCGGGGCCTTGACCGCGTATTCCAGCAGCAGACTGACTGGAATGAACAGCAGGAGGAGGTTCATCCACATGCCGGCAAGTGTAAGCCTCATCACAAGGGCGGGCCGGCGACACCCGCCGGCCCGCCCTTGGTCAATCCTTAGTCCTGCGTTTCGGGGGCCGCCTCGCCGCCCACAGCCTCGGGGCGCAGCAGCGGGAACAGCAGCACGTCGCGGATCGAGTCGCGGTCGGTGAGCAGCATGGCGAGGCGGTCCATGCCCATGCCCATGCCGGCGGTCGGGGGCATGCCGTACTCCAGGGCCAGCAGGAAGTCCTCGTCCTGCTGGTGCGCCTCGTCGTCGCCGGCGTCGCGGCGCGAGGTCTGGGCCTCGAAGCGGGCGCGCTGGTCCAGGGCGTCGTTCAGCTCGGAGTAGATGGGGGCCAGCTCGAAACCCGCCACGTACAGGTCGGCGCGCTCGGCCAGCCCCTCGCGGCTGCGGTGCGCCTTGACGAGCGGGCTGATGACCAGCGGCATGTCGGTCAGGAAGGTGGGGTTCTGGAGCAGCGGCTCGACGTACTCGCCGCCCAGCTTGTCGAGCAGCTTGTAGTCGGGCGTCTTGCGGTGCTCGGGGTGGCGCTCGTCGCTCCAGGCGCGCAGCCTGGGCAGGTCGAGCGGGTCGAAGTCCATGCCCGCCTGTTCTTTGAGCGCCGTCACGAAATCCAGCCGCCTGAAGGGCAGTTCGAAACTGATCTCCTTGCCCTGGTAGGTGAGTTTGGGCTCACCCTTGAGCTCGACCACGAGGTCGTGCAGCAGCTGTTCGACCAGCCGCATCATGTCCTCGTAGTCGCCGTAGGCGAAATACGCCTCCAGCATGGTGAACTCGGGGTTGTGGGTGCGGTCGATGCCCTCGTTGCGGTAGTTGCGGCCGATCTCGTAGACCTTCTCGAAACCGCCGACCAGCAGCCGCTTGAGGTACAGCTCCAGGCTGATGCGCAGCGAGAACTCGTGCGAGAGCGCGTTGTGGAAGGTCTGGAAGGGCTTGGCCTCGGTGCCGCCGGGCACGGTCTGGAGGGTCGGCCCCTCGACCTCCATGAAGTCCTGCCGGTCGAGGAAATTGCGGATGAAGCGGATCATGCGCGAGCGCGTGCGGTACACCTCGCGGCTCTCGGGGTTGATCATCAGGTCGAGGTAGCGGCGGCGGGCACGCAGCTCCTCGTCCTGGAGGCCGTGGAACTTGCTGGGCAGGGGGTGCAGGCTCTTGACGAGCGGCTGCCACGAGGTCACGCGCAGGGTGAGCTGGCCGGTGCGCGTCACGAAGGGAAAGCCGCGCACGCCCACGATGTCCCCGAGGTCGATCTTCTTGGTCGCGTCGAAGTTCTCGGTGTCCTGTTTGGAAAAGTGCAGCTGGAGGTGCCCGAACTCGTCGCTCAGGTCCGCGAAGGCGGCCTTGCCCATGTGGCGCATCAGGGTGACGCGACCCGCCAGAACGTAGACCTCTTCGGGCCACTCCTGCCCCGCCTCCAGCTTGCCCGGCTCGCCGTCTTCTCCGGCTGCGGGTGCCGGGTGGGCCGCCAGCACGTCGCGGGCGTGGTGGGTGCGGGGGTAGCTGTAGGGGTGGGCCTCGAACCCGGCGGCGACCTGCGCGTCCAAGTTGTTCAGGCGGCTGACGGTCTGCTCGTGCAGGCCCTCGCGGCGCGGGGTGGGGGGAGCATCGGACATAAAGGCCAGTATAAGGGCGCTGGGAAGAAGGCGCGTGGCCTGTGGCCTGTGGCATGCAGAGAGAAGAGGAAACGAAGGCCTGATCTCCCTCAGATACTCAGGATCCGGAGCAAATCCACTTCAGGGACAGACCACTTCCCACTGCCTACTTCCCGCCTTCCTCTCCTGGCCTCGGCCCGAAGGTCAGCGGCGCGTGGTCGGGCACGGCCTTGTCCGCGAATTCGTGCAGGCCCAGGCGGTCGGGGGCCTCCAGGTGATACCGGAAGTTCCAGAGGTAATGCTGCACCACCCGCTCGGGCAGGCCCAGCAGCTCGGCGTGGTGCGCCGACACGCGGGCGAGGTGGCCGATTCCCTCGCGCCGCGCCTCCCGCATGGCCTGCACCAGCGCGGCGGGCGGCGGGTTGTCCTTGCGGTAGGCCCACACGGCGAAGGTGAAGGGGTGGCCGGTGAGGCGAAACCACTCCTCGGCCAGGTCGGTCACGGTGATGTCCGTGCCGCCCTGGCCCCGGCCGGTGTGCGGCAGCGTGGTCATGGTGGTCTCCGGGGTCAGCGGCCCGACCACGCCGTACCACTCCTGGAGCGCATTGTTGCCGATGCGCAGTACGCCGTCGTATCCGGCCGCGAGCAGCTCCTGGGCCGGCCCCTCGGCGCGCTCCAGCACGGGCGAGAGGCCGCGCTCGCGCAGCAATACCTCCAGCAGCGCCACGCTCATGGCCGACTGGGCGGTCAGGGCCACGCGGCGCAGGTCCTCCAGCGGGCGGGTATGGAACAGGTTCACCGAATACACCGGCCCCAGCACCGCCACGCTGAAATCGGGCAGGGCCTGCAACACGTCGGCGTGGTGGATGAACTCGACCGCACTGATGTTGGCGATGTCCACCTTGCCGGCCAGCAGCGCGGCGTTCATCTGGGTGGGCACCCCTGTAATGGCCGTGACTCCCGGCGGCAGCGTCAGCGGGTCGAGAATCGGCGCGACGTTGGTGTAGTGGATCCACCCGGCGCGGTAGGTCGGGGTTTCGGCAGTTCCGGCGACTTCGGACACGGCGTGATGATAGGCCCGCCGCCCCCACACTGGATCACCGCCGCATTTAGATACCGGACTGCTCTCAGGGCACCACCTGCACGGCCACGCCCTGCCACACGCCGCCGCGCCGGGCATACAGGCGCGTGAAGCTCTGGAAACGCTCGCCATTCACGTACAGCGTGCCGCGCGTGACCCCCGCCTCCCCGTACACGCGCGAGGCGTGACGCTCGAAGGCCAGGGCCACCGGCGGGTTGTGGGGCATAGAGGCAATCACGTCGCTCTTGGCGACCATGCGGCCGTCGGGCGCGAAGCCCACCCAGTCGTCGGCCAGCACGCGCGCCATCAGTGCCGGGTCGCGGCGGTGGTAGGCGGCGTTCCAGGCGTCGTCGGCGGCGAGCAGCGCGTCGAGGTCGGGGCCGCTCAGTCGGCGGCCTCGGCGTCCGGGCGCGGGAAGGTCTCCAGCTCGTTGTAGTAGGCGTCACGCAGCACCGGCGTGCGCCCGGCGTGCTGGATCATGCGGATCATGCCCGCCTCGCTGAGCTTCATGGGGCTGGTGGCCCCCGCCGCGTGCGCGATGTGCTCCTCCTGAATCGTGCCGTCGATGTCCGACACGCCCCAGTCGAGGCTCACCTGCGTCAGCTCCGAACCGATCATGACCCAGTAGCCCTTGATGTGCGGGAAATTGTCGAGATAGATGCGCGCCACCGCGAGGTTGCGCAGGTCGTCGAGGCCGGTCGTGAAATCGGTCTTGCCGAGGTTCTGCGCCAGCGTGTTGCCCAGCGGCTGGAAGGCCAGCGGAATGAAGGCATGGAACCCGCCGCCGTAGCGGCTCATGCTGTCGTCCTGCAGGGTGCGCAGACGGTCCATATGGTCGAGGCGTTCTTCGAGCGTCTCGATGTGACCGTAGAGCATGGTGGCGTTCGTGCGCATGCCCAGGCTGTGGGCCTCGCTGTGGATCTGGAGCCACTTCTCGGCCTTCACCTTGTTCTTGGCGACCTGCTTGCGCACCCGGTCGGCGAAGATCTCGGCGCCGCCGCCCGGCATGGCCGAGAGGCCCGCGTCCTGAAGCTCGCGCAGCACCTCCAGCGTGGGTTTCTTGGAAATCCGGCTCAGGTGCTCGATCTCGGCCGCCGTGAACGCCTTGACCTGAAGGTCGGGGAAGGCCTCGCGCAGCTCGCGCACCATCGCCGGGTAGTACTCCCACTTGTGGTTGGGGTGGTGCCCGCTGCTCATGTGCAGCTCGGTGATGCCCGGCAGGTAGCGCTTGCGGACCTGCGCGGCCACCTCTTCGGGGCTGTAGTCCCAGGCGCGTTCCTCGCCCTTGTGCGCGGCGAAGGCGCAGAAGGTGCAGCCCACGTAACAGATGTTGGTGAATTCCAGGCGCATCGAGTGCACGAAGAACACCTTGTCGCCGTGCAGCGCCTCCTTCCGCATGTTCGCCAGCCGCATCAGCGCGTTGAGGTCGTGGGTATGGAACAGCTGCATTCCCTCGTCGAAGGTCAGCCGCTCCCCCGCCTCGACCTTGCGGACGATGGGCGCGAGACTCTGGTCGCGAAGCCACTTCATAGAGCAGAGCATACGCCTGGGCCGGAGAAGGGTTTGTGGTGAGGGCGCAGAACAGGGGAAGGGGGGCCGCGAGCGTTCGCCCCCGGCCCCCCTTCCCTGTTCCGCTTCTGGTGCGCCGAGTTTTATCTCGTGCGCGGGTCCAGCGCGTCGCGCAGACCGTCGCCGAAGAGGTTGAAGGCGAGGCTGAACAGCACGATGAACATGGCCGGGAACATCAGCACGTACCAGTACTCGGGCTTGAGCCACGCACGCGAGAAGTCCACGAGCTGGCCCCACTCGGAAAAGCCCGGCTCGAAGCCCAGCCCCAGGAAGCTCAGGGCGGCGATGCCCAGCGGAATGGTGGCGAGGTCCAGCACCGCGACGGTGAACACGGTGGTCAGGCTGTTGGGGATGATGTGACGCAGGATCAGCGGCAGGTCGCGCGAGCCGAGGCTGCGGGCCGCGTCCACGTATTCGAGCTGGCGCACCTTGAGCACGTCCCCGCGCAGCACCTTGGCGTACGTGGCCCAGCCGGCGATGCAGTACGCCACGATGATCGGGAAGGTCGGGTCACCGCCGGGGTTTTTCGCGCGCAGGATGGTCAGGATGACCACCGTGAGCACCAGCCCCGGCATGGCGTACAGCACGTCGATGAAGCGCTGGATGAGGTTGTCCACCCAGCCGCCGTAATAGCCGCTGATCGCGCCGATCAGGATGCCCACTGCGAGCGTGATGCCCACGATGATGAAGGACATCTTCAGCGCGGTGCGCGTGCCCCAGATCAGGCCGTAGAAGATGTTGTAGCCGTTCACGGTCCCGAAGGGTGCGAAGGCCCCGGGCACCGAGTTGGGCGGCGCGGGTTCCTGCGAGAAGCTCAGGCGCTCCATGCGGTAGCAGCTCTGCGGCGGCGCGAAGATCCCCCGCCAGAAGGCGCTGCCCAGCGGGTTGTAGATCTGGTTTTGCGTGGTCATGTTCAGGTCACGCAGGCAGTTGCCGGTGGGCTTGGCGATCAGGGGCGCGAAGACCGCGATCAGGAAGAACAGAATCGTGATGACGAATCCGCTCACGGCCAGAGGATTCCGGCGCAGCTTGCGCACGCCAGGGCTCTGCCAGAAATTCTGCCAGCGGCTGCGCTTGGGCGGGGTGACCGGACTGGAAACGGTCGTCATGCGGCACCTCCGTTCAGGAAAAAGACGGCGCGCATCAGTCGAACCTCACGCGGGGGTCGATCACGCCGTACAGGATGTCCACGATCAGGTTCATCACGACCACGATCAGGGCCGAGAGCAGCGTGAAGCCCAGCACACCCGCGATGTCGAGCTGCACGGCCGACTGCACGAACCACTGCCCGATACCGGGATACGCGAAGATGGTCTCGGTGATGACCGACCCGCCCAGCAGGCCGATGATCAGCGAGCCGCTCAGGGTGACGATGGGCAGCAGGGCGTTGCGCCGCGCGTGCTTGTTGTTGACGGTGCGCTCGGCCAGACCCTTGGCGCGGGCCGTGCGGACATAGTCGCTGGTCAGCACTTCGAGCATGCTGTTGCGCATGACCTTGAGCAGCGTGGCGCTCAGGACGATCACCAGCGTCACCGCAGGCAGGAACATGTGCCGCAGCACGTCCCAGGCGATGTCCCAGCGCCCGTTGAGCATGGCGTCGATAGACAGCAGACCCGTGTACCGGCGCAGGCTGCCCACCGAGAACTGGTTGAGGATGTCGAGCTGACCCGCGCCCGGCAGCCAGCCCAGATAGGCGTAGAACACGGCCAGCAGCAGGATCCCGAGCACGAAGGTCGGCAGGCTGTAGCCCAGCACCACCAGCACGCGCACGAACTGGTCGATGAACTTGTCCTTGTGCAGGGCGCTGACCGTCCCCAGCCACACGGCGAGCAGGATGATGGGAATCACCGTGACCAGGCTCAGCTCCAGGGTATTGGGCAGGCGCTCGGCGATGGTGGCGGTCACGTCCTTGCCGCTGGCCTTGGAAAAGCCCAGGTCGCCCCGGATGGTGCTGCCGAACCAGTTGGCGTACTGCACCGGGAAAGGATCGCGCAGGCCGCGTTCCTCGATGATCTGTTCCAGACGCGCGGCCTGCTGGTCGCTACGGATATACGGCGCGGCGCGCTGTTCCGGCGTCAGCAGCTGGGTCAGGCCGATCACCAGCACGGACAGGACGAGCATCACCAGGGGGGCCTGGATCAGTCGTCTCAGAATGAAATTGAGCATACGTGCCTCAGCATAAGATACGCGCCGCGCCAGGTTTCCGGACTGTCCCGGTCAGCCGACAGTCAGGCTGGCCGGCACCGTCCTGCACCCCGCAACGCGCAAGCGGGGGGGCAGCCACCGGGGCCACCCCGCCCGCTCTGGCGGGACTTCGGGACTGTTGGAGCTTACTTCTTGGTCAGGTTCTTCCAGTCGAGCGAACCGGTCGAGGAGTTGAGCATGGGGTTGTAGGTCGCCTTGGTCAGACCTTCGCCCGAGAGACGGCTGCTCTGGAAGGTGTAGCCAACGGGCGCGGGCACCAGGATGTACGGGGCCTGCTCATAGGCGCGGTTCGCGATCAGGCTGTACAGGCGGTTGCGCTGCGTGGTGTTCACGGTCGCGCGGGCCTGGTCGTTCCACTTGTCGATCTGCGCGTCCTTGAAGTTGCTGCGGGGGCTGTAGAAGCCGTCCGAGGCGTAGAAGGTCGAGATGAAGTTGTCCGGGTCGGCGTAGTCGGGCGCCCAGCTCAGCAGCACCATGGCTTCCTCGCCGCGCTTGGACGAGGCGAGCATTTCGCTCCACTGCTTGGCCTGGATGTTCACGCGGAACTTGGGGTTCAGCGCTTCGACGTTCTTCTTGAGGATTTCCATGGCCGTCTGCGAAGCCACGCTGCCCGCGCGGTAGTTCGCGGTCAGCACGAAGCCGTTCTTCCAGACGTTGCCGCCCCACGCGCGCTGGAAGTAGGCCTTGGCCTGGTTGGCGTCGTACTTGTAGGTCTTGGTCTTCGAGTCGTAGCCGGGGAAGGAGTCGGGCAGCAGCATGGTGCGCTGGACGCCCTTGCCCTTCTGCACGTCGGCGATGTACTGCGCGTAGTTGAAGGCGTACGAGAAGGCGCGCCGGACGTTCACGTCGCTGAAGAAGTTGGCCGGGACACCCTGGCCGTCCAGCTTGCCGCTGCCCAGCAGGTTGGTCGACTTGATGTTCTGGTTCATGAAGATGGCCGTCGCCGTGGTGTTGGGCAGGTCATCCACCCAGGTCACGCCGGGCTTGCCTTTGATCTGGGTTTCGTCGCCGGCGCGGCCCGCACCTTCGACGATGTCGGCGTCGCCGCGCAAGAAGGCCTGCTGGCGGGCCGCCAGTTCGGGCACCTTCTGCTGGATGACGTTCTTGATGCTGGGCTTCTTGCCCCAGTAGCCGTCGAAAGCCGTGAACAGGTAGTTGTTCGCGTCCTTGCGCACGAGCTTGTAGGCGCCGGTGCCGTTGGGCTTCTGGCTCAGGTTGCTGCCGGTCAGGTCCTTGCCGACCCAGGTCTTCCAGGTGGCTTCGGTGCCGTCCCACTCGCCGATGCTGGCGTTGTACTTCTTGTCCACGATGCTCTGGCCGGTGTAGGCCAGCTTGGCCAGGAACGCGGGGTCAACCTTGGGCAGCGTGAACACGAGCTGGCCGGCGGCGTTGCACTTGACGGCGGCGCTGATCTTGGCCCAGGTGACGCTCTTGTCGTCGTTGGCGTTGCTCTGGGTGCCCAGCAGCGACTCGCTGATGAACCAGTTGCCCGACTCGCCGCTGTTGGTCACGATGTTGCGGCGGAAGGTGTACTCGGCGTCGGCGCAGCTCATGGTGTCGCCGTTGTGGAACTTGACGTTCTTGCGCAGGTCGAAGGTGTAGGTCTTGCCGCCGTTGCTGACGGTCCACTTGGTCGCCAGCAGCGGCTCGAGCTTGGTCAGGCTCGCGCCGCTGTAGGTCAGCAGCGTTTCGTACATGTTCTGGACCAGCGTGCCGGACGCCGTGTCGTAGGTCACGCCGGGGTCGAGGGTGGGCACGTCGGCGCTCTGCTGGATGACCAGGGTGTCGGCCGGCGAAGCGGCGAACGCGGAACCGGCGAGGAGCAGGGTGCTGATCAGGGCAATTTTCTTCATAGGCCTCCTGGGGGGGTGAACAGCGCAGGTTCCGCCTAGAACGCGGCGTTTCGAGGTGGGAGCTGGTCTGTTCGGGGTATCAACGGCGTGATCATAGCGTATGTCAATTGACCTATTCATGAATAAGTCCTCATGCCGATGTATACGCTAAAAAGTAGATTCTGCACGCGTCGGCTCCCCTGCGCCGCGCCGCCGGCCCAGGCGACAAGGCGCGGCGCGGCGCGGCATACTGCCCCGCGTGAAGAAGAGAATCCTGCTGCTGGCGGGCGGTCAGTCCGGCGAACACGAGGTCAGTCTCATGAGTGCGCGCAGTGTGCTCGCCGCCCTGCCGCGCGACCAGTTCGACGTGACGCCCGTGGTGATCAGCAAGCAGGGCCGCTGGCTGCCCCCCACCGATACCGTGCGCGCCCTGGAGACCGGCGTGTCGGCACCGGGCGGCGACCTCGTACTGCACCGCGCCGCGAGCGCCGAGGGCTACGACGCCGTGTTTCCGCTGCTGCACGGCCCGATGGGCGAGGACGGCACCATCCAGGGCCTCCTGACGCTGGCGGGCATTCCCTTCGTCGGCAGCGGCGTGCTGGGCTCGGCCGCCAGCATGGACAAGGTCATGACCAAGCAGGTGCTCGCCTCGGCCGGGATTCCGCAGGTGGCGTGGCGGCTGGCCGTGCGCCGCGAGTGGGCGCAGAACCCCGACGCGGTCCGGGCGCGCGCCCACGACCTGGGCTTCCCGCTGTTCGTCAAGCCGGCCAACCTGGGGTCCAGCGTGGGCATCAGCAAGGTGCATGGTCCGGATGAGCTGGACGCGGCCCTGACGCTGGCCTTCTCGCTCGACCGCCGCGTGATCCTGGAGGCCATGACCGCCCACAAGCCCCGCGAGGTCGAGGTGGGCATCCTGGGCAACGACGCCCCCATCGCCAGCCCGGTAGGCGAACTGAGCTTCGCGGCCGAGTTCTACGACTACGCCACCAAGTACACCGAGGGTCAGGCGACCATGCATATTCCTGCGCCGCTGCCCGCCGAGGTGGCCGCCCGCGTGCGCGAGCTGGCGCTCCAGGCCTTCCTGGCCCTGGACTGCGCGGGCCTGGCGCGCGTGGACTTCTTCTATGTCGAGGAAACCGGCGAGCTGTTCCTGAACGAGGTGAACACCATGCCCGGCTTTACGACCACTTCCATGTATCCCAAACTGTTCGGGGCGGCGGGGCTGAGCTACAGCGAACTGGTCACGCGGCTGGTCGAACTGGCCCTCGAACGGCGGTAGGCGGCCCCGGGGAGGAGGACCACCCCTCCGCCCCGGCCCTCACTTCTCGGTCGTCACCTTGTAGCTGCCGTCGGCGCTGCCGGTGAAGGTCACCGTGCCCTGCTCGTCGGTGCGGTACACCTTGACGCCGTTCTTGGCATAGAGGTCCAGCGCCGCGCGGGTGGGGTGGCCGTAGTTGTTCGGCCCGACGCTGATGGTCACGGTCTCGGGCTTCACCGCGTCCAGCCACGCCTGGTTGTCGCCGTTGGCCGCGCCGTGGTGGATGCTCTTGTAGACCTGAACGGGGCCCCGCGCCTCGGGGCGGTCCTCGGCCAGCCAGGCGCGCGTTTCGGGCGTCTCGCTGTCGCCGGTCATCAGGGCCCCGAAGCGGCCGAACTCCAGGCGCACGCCCACGCTGTTGTCGTTCTGATCGTCGCCCATACCGGCGGGCGGCGCCAGGACATGCACCCTGACGCTGCCCAGGTTCACGATCTGGTTGCTCGCCTTCTGGAAGGTGGTGCCGTCGGCGCGCAGGGCCGCGACCAGCCGCTCCCAGGTCTTGGTGGTGCCGGCCAGCCCGTTGTTGACGAAGAGGGTGGGGTTGGCCTCCTGCGCCGCCGTGATCAGCCCGGTGATGTGGTCCGAGTCGGCGTGGGTGGCGACCATCAGGTCCACCTTGCTCACACCGTAGGTCTGCAACAGTTCCTTCATGCGCGTGGTACTGCGTCCGCCGTCCACGAGCATGGTCTTGCCCTCGGGGCTGCGGACCAGCACGGCGTCGCCCTGCCCCACATCCAGAAAGCGCACCGTGACCTGCCCGGCAGGCAGCGTGCCCCCCCCGCCCCCCCCCGCGTTTCCGTTGCCGTCACGGTGCCCGGCGCAGGCCCCCAGCGCGGCCGTGAGGCCCAGCACGAGCAGGGCCAGCAGGTCGGAGGGCGTGGGGCGGGTCAGGCGGCGGTGCAGCGGGCCACGCGGGGCGGGCGGCGTGGCCGGCCGGCGGCCTGGGCCTGCGGGGCGGCGCGCCGCCGGGCGCGAAGAGGCCGCCCCTTCCCTGCCCTGCCCCTTCGCGGCGGCACGGGGGCTGCGCTGGCGGGCAGGACGGTCGCCGGGTGTACCGGACGCCTCCGCAGACACGTGGGCCTTCTTCCGGCGCGCCTTTGCCGCCGGCTTGGTGGGGTCGCCGCTCACAGCGTGATCTCTCCGGCGTCGTCACCGTTCTGGGCCGTCAGGGCGTTCTGGGTATTCAGGGCGTCGAGGCGGCGCTGCGCCTCCTCCCGGCGCGCCTGGGTCGCCTCCGGCAGGCGGCGGGCGTGCAGGCCGTCGGGGCCACCGCTCACGGCCAGCAGGTCGCCTGCGCGCACCCCCTCGGGCAGGCTGCCCAGCGTCACCACGACCGTCTGCCCGTCCGGCAGCTCCAGACGGGCGGCGCGGCCCTGCGGCGTCTCTTCCAGGCCGTCCACCGTCCAGAGGTCGGCCGACTCCGGCCGGGGCAGGCCTTCAGGCAAATGGGGCTCACTGCTCATGCTCTCAGCGTACTACGGCGTCCGGTCCCGCCCGGCGGCGCGGGCGTAGGCGGGCAGCTGAGCGCGCGCCAGGCCGTACAGCGCTGCCGACACCCCCCAGCACAGCCCCCAGGCCAGCGGTTGGTTCAGGGCGGCGCAGCCCAGCAGGAAGGCGACGGCCGGGGCGCTCGCCGCCTGCATCGCCGCCGCGAGCAGCGCGCGGCCGGGGGGGCCGGCCTGCACGTCCCGCGCCGCGCGGCGTGCGAGCCGCAGCGCCACCAGCCCGAACGCCAGTCCCAGCCCCCCCAGGCCCCACGCCGCCGCGGCCGGAAAGGGTGCGGGGCCGCTCAGGAGGTACAGCGCGCCCAGCGGCAGCCCCGGCGCGGCCAGGGCCAGCAGCGCGAGGTGAAAGGCCCGGCGCGCCGCGCGGTCCAGGCCCGCCGGGCCGGCGCGCAGGTCGCGGGCGAAGGCGGCCCAGAGGCCTGTTCCGGCGCCCTCAGGCACGGGCCGGGGCCAAGAGCCGGACCCGGGCGCTCACGCCGCCGACCTCCACGGCCGCGCCGTCCGCGAGTTCCTTGCGCAGCCGCGCGAGGCTCGCGCCGCCCGCGTTCAGGCCCGCCTGCCCGGCCACCTTGCCTCCGGCCGTGACCTCGGCCCGCTCGGGCAGGCCCTCGCCCACGAGCGCCGCGAGGTGGTAGCGGGCGTTGCCGCGCGCCTCCAGCCGAGCCATGATCTCCTGACCCACGTAGCAGCCCTTGCGGTAGCTGATGGCAGGCAGAGGCCCCCCGAGGTCCAGCCCGATCTCCTGAAGCAGCGTGCCCGTGAAACCGTCGCGGGCCACGTCGGGAATTCCGGCGGCGATGCGGGCCGCGTCCAGGTCGGCCAGCGGGCGCTCCCCGCCCAGCTCGGCCAGCACGGCGTCCGCGTGCCGTGCGAGGTAATGCAGGTCCACGCCGGGCGTGCCGGTGCGGTTCACGCGGCCCGCGAGGACCGTACCCCCACCGAGGTCGAAGGTCTGGGCCTCCGGGCCGTCCGGCTGCCAGCCGCTCAGCGCCGACGCGTCCCACACATGTACGGTCGCCAGCGTCTCCGAGAGATCGGCAACCTCCACCTGATCGAAGATGATGTAGCGGCGCAGCCGGGCGGCGAGCGCCGGAGCCTGGCCCTCGTCGAGGTGCAGGTACACGTCGTCCGCGCGGCGATACGCCCGCGCGAAGTGCTCGATCTGGCCGCGCACGTTCAGGAAGCAGGCGGCGACCAGCCCCGGCGTGGGCGCGCCGCGCAGGTCGCCGGTCATCTGGCCCTGCACGAAGTCCACCCGGTCGGGGCCGGTCACGCGCAGGCTGCTGGAAGGAATGCGGGTCCACATGTCCGCAGGCTAAGGCAAGCGCCTCCGTCCGTGTGTGACGCAGGCGCGCGGGCCCAGGGTCCCCGGGCGCCTGCAGGATTTTTCCGGCGTCCCGACTCAGTCGCTCGCCAGGGCCAGGGCCGCTTCGGGGCGCGGGCGGCGGGCACGCTGGGCCTCGCGGGTCAGGTGCCAGCGGCTCAGGTCGGCGGCGGCCTCGCGGATGATCGCCTCGGCGTGCGGCAGGGCGTCGCGGCGGCTCTGGAGGTTGCGGCTCACGACCGCCGTGAGGTCGTCGAGGTTGTGCAGGTACGCGCCCGGCACGTCCGCGATGTCGGGATTCAGGATGCGCGGCACGCTGATGTCGATGAGGAACATCGGGCGCTCGGGACGGCCCTGGAGCGCCTTCCAGACCCCCTCGGCCCCCAGCACGTAGTGGGGCGCGGCGCTCGACGCGATGACCACGTCGGCTTCGGGCAGCGCCTCGTGCAGCAGCTCGGCGGCGCAGACCCGGCCGCCCAGCTTGTCGGCCAGCTGCCGGGCGCGGGCCTCGGTGCGGTTCACGACGATCACGTCGTCCACCCCGGCGGCCTTGAGGTGCGTCAGGGTCAGCTCGGCCGTCTCGCCCGCGCCCAGGACCAGGGCGGTGCGGCCCGCGAGGCTGCCCAGCGCGGCCTGCGCCAGCTCCACGGCGGCGCTCGACACGCTGACCACCTTGTCGCTCATGCCGGTCTCGAAACGCACGCGCTTGCCGGCCGCCAGAGCGCCCTGGGCCACCTTGTTCAGCAGCGTGCCGCTCAGGCCGCGCCCGCTGGCCGCCTGCCACGCCCGCTTGACCTGCCCCTGGATCTGGGTTTCCCCGATGACGAGGCTGTCGAGGCCCGCAGCCACGCGGTACAGGTGGCGTACGGCGTCCTCGCCCCGGTACACGTACAGGTGGTCGCCCAGGTCGTGGCCCCAGGCCCCCTCGAAGGCGGCGCGCGGGTCGCCCTCGATGCCGGCGAGGTACACCTCGGTCCGGTTGCAGGTCGCCAGCAGCATGACCTCGCGGGCGTGGCGCGCGAGGTGCGAGAGCAGCGCGCCTTCCTCGCCCGCGCGCACGGCGGCCCGTTCGCGGATCTCGACGGGCGCGGTCTGGTGGTTGAGGCCCACCACCGCGAAGTCCAGCGGCGCGGGCTGCGGCAACTCGGTCTGGCGCAGGAAGCTGCGCGCGGTCGGGCAGGCGAGCGTCATGCGGCCCCCCCGACGGCGCGGCGGATGTCGGCGTCGAGCGCCCTCAGGGCCGCCGCGCGCTCGGTGACGGCCAGGGTCAGGGCGGCTTCGCGGCGCGCGGTCCAGTCCCTCAGTTCCGCCTCGTCCGGCAGCCGCGCCTGCACACTTTCACGCAGGGCACGCGCCAGCATGGGCAGCTCGCGGCCGGTCGAGACGGCCACCTGCACGCCCGCACGCTCGGCCACGGCCGGAAAGCGCAGGGTGCCGCGCCCGGCCTCGCCCGCATGGTTGACCAGCACGCCGGCGGCGCGGGCCTGCTCGGCCACGGCGTCGTTCAGCGCGGCGTCGTCGGTCGCGGCCACGACCAGGCGCGCGCCCGACAGGTCGGCCGGGGCGTAGGGCCGGCGCTCGGCACGCACCGGCAACGCGGCCAGCTCGGGCAGGATGGCCGGAGCCACCACCCGCACGTCCAGGCCCGCCGCCAGCAGGGTGGCCGCGCGGCGCAGCGCCACCGCGCCGCCACCGACGATCAGGGCCGCTTCACCCCGCAGATCTAAGAAGGCCGCCAGACTCACCCGCGTAGCATACCCCTGCGGGCCGGGGCGGGCGTCCCCGACCGAACGGTCAGAAAGTGGTGTGGGACGGGATTTTTCTGCCGGCATGCAGCGTCCCCGAAGGGGTTACGAGCGGAGGGAGGCCGCCTCAGCGGCCGCCTCGACGAGCGCCTCCAGGCTGGCGGTCCGGGCCACGGTGACGCGGGTGAATCCGGCCTCGCGCGCCGCGTCGGCGGTCTGCGGCCCCATCGCCGCGACCGGCAGGCCCAGCGGGTCGAACTCGGCCGAGGCGAGCGCCGCGAGGTGGCGCGCCGCGCTGCCCGAGGCCAGGGTCACGGCCGCCGCCGTCCCCATGCGCTGCATGGCGTTCTCGGTGGGCTGGGCGGGTTCGGTGCGGTACAGCTCGGCGCGTTCGTACCGCAGGCCGCGCGCCGCCAGCGCCTCGCCCAGCTCGGCCTCGGCCAGTTGCGAAGTGAGGTGCAGGGTCAGGTCGCCCGCCGCCGCCGGCAGTTCGGCCCCCAGGTGCCGCGCGCCGGGGGTCGCCGGCACGAAGTCGGCGCGCACCCCCTGGGCTTCCAGGCTGCGCGCCGTGCTCGGGCCGACCGCCGCAATGCGAACGCCGGCCAGGTGCCGTGCGTCCAGGCCCAGGTTACCCAGGTGCAGGAACAACTCGGTCACGGCCTGGTTGCTGGTGAGCAGCAGCCACGCCACGCCCGAGAGGTCACGCAGCCGGGCGTGCAGCGCCGCCTCGTCGCCGGTGGGGGCGAAGCGGATCAGGGGCACTTCGAGCACGTCGGCCCCGGCGGCGCGCAGCAGGTCCGACAGGCCGCTGGAGCCGTCGCGGGTGCGCGTCACGGCGACCGTCCGGCCCGCCAGTGGGCCGCCGCGCGTGGACGCGAGGTCGAACCAGCGCAGGGTGTTGCGCAGGCGCACGACCTCGCCCACCACCGTCACGGCGGGGGCCTCCAGACCGGCCTCGCGCACCACGTCCGCGATGGTCGCCAGGGTGCCGACCGCTACGCGCTGCTGGGGCGTGGTGCCCCACTGCACGGTGGCGGCCGGGGTCTGGGGGTCACGCCCGGCCGCGATCAGGTCGGCCGAGATCTGCTCCAGGTTGCGCACGCCCATCAGCAGCAGCAGCGTGTCCACACCCGAGAGGCGCTCGTAGTGCGCGCCGCCCTCCTTGGTGTTGCCGGTCAGCACGGCGAAGCTGCGCGCGGCCTCGCGGTGGGTGACGGGAATGCCCGCGTAGGCGGGCGCAGCGATGGCGCTGGTCACGCCCGGCACGATCTCGAAGGGCACGCCGGCCTCGACACAGGCCTCGGCCTCCTCGCCGCCGCGCCCGAAGACGAACACGTCGCCGCCCTTGAGCCGCGCCACCCGCTGGCCGCCGTTTTCCTGGGCCTTGCGCACCACCAGCGCCGTGATCTGCTCCTGCGAGATGTACTCGGAAAAGCCCTTCTTGCCCACGTAGATGGTCTCGGCCTGGGGGCAGTGGCGCAGCAGTTCGGGATTGGCGAGGTAGTCGAACAGCACCACGTCCGCCTGGGCGAGCGCCTGCGCCCCGCGCAGGGTCAGCAGGCCCGGATCGCCGGGGCCGGCACCGATGAGGGACACGAAGGCACGCGAAGTCATGACCCACAGGCTAACGGCCCGGGCGCGGGACATATGCGGGGTAGGGTGGGGCCATGACCGCGACCCTCCTGCGCCTGGCCCGGGCCGAGGCCGCCGCCCACACCCGTTTCGGCGCCCTGGGGACGGTGGCCCGCTTCGGGCCGCTGGTGGCGGTCGCCAGCGGACAGCACCTGCCGATAGACACCGCCTGGCATGACGGCACGGGCGCCCCCAGCCCCGACGAGTGGGCCGCCTTCGAGGCCTTCTGCGCGGCGCAGGGGCAAGCCGCCACGCTGAACCTGCTCTCGCACGCGGCCCCGGCGCTGCTGCCCGACCTGAACGGACGCGGCTACGGGCTGGATTACGTGCTGCACGCCTACACGCACGACTTCGCCCCCCTCCCCCGGCCCCCGGCTGGCCGGTCCACGAGGACCCCGACCCCGGGCGCTGGGCCGCCCTGGCCGCGCAGGGCTTCGGACCAGGGACGGAGGCGATCATGCGGCTGGTGGCGGGCGTGCCGGGCACGCGGCGCTTCGTGGCGACAGTGGGGGGCGAGGCGGCAGGTACGGGCGCTTACGCCACCGAGACGGGTGTCGCGGCGCTGCACGGCACGGCGACGCGGCCCGAGTTCCGGGGCCGGGGCGTGCAGGCGGCGCTGCTCGCCTTCCGGCTGGCGCAGGCGGCGCGGGAGGGGGCCGACCTCGCCAGCGTATTCGTCACGCCGGGCAGCGGCAGCGAGCGCAACGTGGTCCGCGCGGGCTTCCGGCTGGCCGGCCTGCGCCTGACCTTTACCCGGCGGAGCTGAGCAACTCGGCGGCCCGCCGCCCCAGCCGCGGGAGCGGGGTGGGCAGGTGGCCGGGCACGAAAAAGGCGGTCAGGGCGGTCCTGGCTGTCGGCCGAGGCCTACTCACCCTGGCAGACCCCCTGGGACAGGACCGTAGAGCTGCAAGACCTGTCGCCGCCACCCACCCGGCTCAGGCAGCTCGGCCGCCAGGACCCTCAGGCCGGTGTCCTCGAGCACCTCACGGCGCGGGGGGTCGGGCAGCGCCCCACCCGGCTCGCCGATTTCGGCAGAAAAGCCCCAGTGCGTGCCCCCGACCTGCCGCATGGGCAGCGCCCCTCCGGCCGCGTGCCTTCAGGGCCTGGAGCCCACATATATCGCCCTTCGTCGTCGAGGGAGGAGGCTCACTCATCGGACGCACTCCGGACGGCGTCCAGGACCGCCGCGCAGACCGCATCCTGCACGAGCGCCGAGAGCAGCAGCGGGTCGGCGGCCGGGGCCTCACCGCTACTCAGCACGAAAGCGCTGTCGCCGTCCCAGGGCGTGTGGCTCGGCCGGATGACCCGTGCCAGGGCCGTCTGGGCCGCGTCCGCGAGGCGGCGGCACTCTGCCTTGCTCAGCGCGTGGGCGGTGGCGACCGCGATCAGGGTGGTGTGTTCGCCACTGCGCAGTTGCGCGCTGCCCCCTCCTGGCCCCACCCCCGGCCCCACCAGCACCTGCCCCTTACCGTCCACCACATCCCCCACCGGGTTCACGACCGCCACGGCCCCGACCGCCACCCCCGCGCGTTCCAGGTACGTACTGCCCAGGCCACCGGGGGCGGCCCGCGCCGGTCCCAGGTACTTGCCTGCCGTCGCGCCCGTACCCGCGCCGACCCGGCCGCGCGCCACCGCCCGCCCGGTGGCCCCACGGGCGGCGAGTTCGCCCTCGCGCTCGCCGGGGCGGGCCTGCGCGCTGCCCACCCCGAGATCGTAGATGACGGCCGCCGGGACGATGGGCACGCGGCCAGCCGCCGTCTCGACCCCCACACCCGCCTCCTCCAGCACGCGCATGACGCCGCTCGCCGCCGCGAGGCCGAAGGCGCTACCGCCCGTGAGCAGCAGGGCGTGGACCCGCTCGACCTGCTTTTCGGGGGCCAGCAGCACCCCCTCGCGCGTGCCGGGGCTGGGCCCCAGGAACGACGCCGAGGCGACCGCTCCCTGCGGCGGGCACAGGATCACGGTGCAGCCGGTGCGGCCCACGGGGTCGGTCCAGTGGCCCACCCGGAATCCGGGCACGGCGGTCAGGGTGGTGTTCATGAAGGCAGTCTGTCAGACAGACCGTCATGGCCAGCCCCGCCACCAGGACGGAGCCGGCCGCGACGCGCCGCCTCAGGGCGTCTTGAGGGCGTACCCGATGCCGCGCACGGTGCGGATGATGCCGTAGCCGTCGAGGTCGCGCAGCTTCGCGCGCATGTTGGCCATATGCACGTCCACCACGTTGCTGTTGCTGGGCAGTTCGCCGTTCCAGACCTCGCGCTCGATCTCCTGACGCGAGTACACGCGCCCGGGCTGCCGCGCCAGGAAAGTCAGCAGGTCGAACTCCTTGGGCGAGAGCCGGACCTCGTGGCCGTTGTAGTGACACAGGCGCTTTTGCGGATGGATCTCCAGCGCCCCGATGGAGATGACCTCGCCGTGCTGCTGGTGCCGGAGCTGCACCTTCACGCGCGCCACAAGTTCCTCGGGGTGGAAGGGCTTGGTCATGTAGTCGTCGGCGCCCGCCTCCAGCAGGTTGACCTTGCGGTCCACGGCGTCCATCGCGGTCAGGATGATGATCGGCACGCTGCTCGTCTTGCGCAGTCGCCGCGCGATTTCCGCGCCGTCGAAATCGGGCAGGCCCAG
This sequence comes from Deinococcus gobiensis I-0, assembly GCF_000252445.1. Classification (GTDB taxonomy): domain Bacteria; phylum Deinococcota; class Deinococci; order Deinococcales; family Deinococcaceae; genus Deinococcus; species Deinococcus gobiensis. The sequence goes on from NC_017790.1 coordinate 2,539,982, forward strand.
GTCGAGGATGACCAGATCGGGACTGTTCTCCCGGGCGCTCGTGAGGCCGGTGATGCCGTCGGGAGCCGCGATGACGCGGTAACCCGCCTGTTCGAGTTCGTACTGCACGACCCGCGTGATGTCGGGGTTGTCTTCGATTAAGAGGATGCGTTGCTCCATTGCGGCCCTATGTTCTCCTGACTGGTGAGAGTTGGCGGGCGTCCGGACGGATCTCCGGACGTCCAGGCCTCCACCAGGCGGCAGAGGTGAAACGGAAATTAGAGCCATCCTAGGGGCCAGGACTGGTTCGGGCACGCCACGGCGGTTCATCTTTTTTTAACACCGGCCTATGCCGCGCCCCCAACGTGCCCCGCCCCCTGCGCTAGACTCGCCCGCATACTCAAGGAGGCACCATGAGCGTGACGGCATTTATCGGACGGGCCTTGCTGGCGAGCATCTTCATCAAGAACGGATACGACCACCTGCAAAACCCCGACTACATCGTGCGCGCCGCGCGCGGGGCCGAAGTTCCCGAGCCGGAACTGGCGGTCAAGGTCAACAGCGCCGTGATGCTGGGCGCGGGCACCATGCTGGCGCTGGGCGTCGCGCCGGGCCTCGCGGGCACCGCCCTGGCCGCGAGCCTGATTCCGACCACCGTGGTCGGCCATCCCTTCTGGGACAAGCAGGGCGCCGAGCGCCAGCAGCAGCAGATCCATTTCCTCAAGAACCTCGCGCTGTTCGGCGCGCTCCTGGCCGTTTCGGGCCGCCGCCGCTGAGACGGCCGGGGGGCGGGCCGCAGCGGCCAGAGCTGCGGGCCGCCCCCGCCTTTACTCAGGCCGGGGCCAATGTCCCCCCGCCGCTAGAGGCCGGTTCCTCGCCCAGGGGCGGCAGGGTGCCCCCGGCGAGCAGCACCGAGAACTCCTCGCCCATCAGGGTTTCTCGGCTCATCAGCACCCGCACGATCTCGTGCATCTGCCCGAGGTGCTCGCGCATGAGGGCCAGGGCGCGGGCATAGGCCTCGTCGATGATGCGCCGCACCTCCTCGTCGACGAGCTGCGCAGTCGCCTCGCTCATGGCCGCGAGCTGCGGCGCGCCGCCCAGATAGCCGCTCTCGTCGCTGGCGAGCGCCACCTTGCCGATCCGGCCCGACATGCCCCATTCGGTGACCATGCGCCGCGCGATGCCCGTCGCCTGCTGGAAATCGTTCTGTGCGCCGGTCGTGACCTCGCCGTAGACGACCTCCTCGGCGGCGCGCCCGGCGAGCGCCACCGCGATCATGTCGTCGAGCGCCGGGCGCGTGACATGCAGGCGATCGTCGGCGTCGGGCATCATGTACCCGGCGGCGCGCCCACGCGGCACGACCGTCAGCTTGGCGACCCGGTTGGCGTGCGGCAACAGCTGTGCGGCGAGGGCGTGGCCGACCTCGTGGTAGGCGGTGACCTTGCGGTCGGCCTCGCGCACCACCAGACTGCGGCGTTCCGGGCCCATCAGCACGCGGTCGCGCGCCTCGTCCACGTCGCGCCCCACGATGCGGCTGCGCCCCTCGCGCGCCGCCTGCAGCGCCGCCTCGTTCAGCAGGTTCTCCAGGTCCGCGCCCACCATCCCGGCGGTGCGGCGGGCCACGACCCCGAGGTCCACGGTCACGTCGAGCGGCTTCTTGCGGGCATGGATGCGCAGGATCTGTTCGCGCCCCCGCACGTCGGGGGCGTCCACGACCACCTGGCGGTCGAAGCGGCCCGGGCGCAGCAGGGCGGCGTCGAGGACGTCGGGGCGGTTGGTGGCGGCCAGGATGATGACCTCCTGCCCCGAACCGAAGCCGTCCATCTCGACGAGGAGCTGGTTGAGGGTCTGTTCGCGCTCGTCGTTGCCGCCCTGGAGGTTCATGCCGCGTTTTCTCCCCACGGCGTCGATCTCGTCGATGAAGACGATGCAGGGCGCGCTCTTGCGCGCCTGCTCGAAGAGGTCGCGGACGCGGGCGGCGCCCACACCGACGAACATCTCGACGAAGTCCGAGCCGGAGATGGAGAAGTAGGGGACCTTGGCTTCACCGGCGACGGCCTTGGCGAGCAGGGTCTTGCCGGAGCCGGGGGGGCCGACGAGCAGGACGCCGTGGGGGATGCGGGCACCGAGCTGGTGGTACTTCTCGGGCTGACGCAGGAAGTCGACGACTTCCTGCAGGTCCTGCTTGGCCTCGTCGCAGCCCGCCACGTCCGCGAAGGTCAGCTTGATCTGCCCCTCGCTGATGATCGCCGCCTTCGACTTCCCGAAGGTGGTGGGGCCGCTCGCGCCGCCCTGCGGCCCGCGCAGGCTGCGCCACAGCAGCAGCAGCAGCAGCCCCGTGAGGATCAGCGGCAGGACCTGCCCCACCCAGCCGAAGGCCGAGCCGCCCGCGACCACCCGCAGCGGCACGCCCGCCGCCCGGATGCGTTCGATGGTCGCGGCGTCGGTGGGCAGCACCAGCGTGCGGGGCCGCAGCGCTCCACGCACCGTGACCTGCGCATTGCCGGCACTGTCGAGCGTGACTCCGCCGACCTGGCCGCCCTGGAGGTTCTGGAAGAACTGGTTGGTGGTGTAGGGGCCTGGAGGCACCAGCCCGGCCGCCGAGGAGACGGGCGCGGCCGGCACCGGGCCGGAAGGACCTGACGCGGAGCCGACCTGGGCCAGCGCCGAGGCCGAGAGCAGCAGCGCGCCGAGCAGCAGTCGCCGGGCGGGACGGGTGGTCATGCGCCATGCTACCCCCGGCCCCGCGCGCGCAACCGTGGGCGGCGGCGGGTTGTCTCGGTGTCCGCTGCCCCGCCGCCCGCGTCCCGTTTCGTAAATTGTGAGACAGCCGACCCTCAGAGTTCCGTCAGGCCCCGCCGGTACACTCCGGATATGCGTAGCGCCTTCGTGTCGGTCCTGCTCCTCGGCTCCCTGGGCCTGAGCGCGTGTACGGTCAATGTCCGCTCCAACACCGGTCTGAGCGGCAGCGGCAGCAACCTCATCACCCGCCTCACGCCCGACCGGGGCGAGGGCGCGACCTACGTGGTCGGCGAGCCGGTGCAGTTCAGCGTGACCGTGCGCACCCCCGGCTACCTGACCCTGGTGGCCCTGAACCCCAGCGGCTACGCCTCGCCGCTCGTCCAGAACGCCTATGTGGGCGCGGGCACCACCACCTTCCCGCGCGTGCAGGACGGGGCGACCTACAACGTCGCCGCGCCGCGCGGCCTCCAGCGCGTGCGCGCCATCTTCACCCGTGTGCGCCCCACCGCCGACCTCGTGTTCAGCGGCGTGTACGACGGCCAGCGCTGGAACGGCGCGACCGAGACCTACCTCCAGCCCTATGCGGTCGCCGACCGCGACGTGCAGGAAACCTACATCTACATCCGCTGAGGTCCGGGAGGGGCGCGGTGGAGTCCGGGGCTGACCCGGCTCCACCGCGCCTGCCCTTTGCGCTGCTCTACCCTGGGGCCATGACCCTGCCCGGCTCCGACGCTCCCCCCCTGACCTTCGAGGCCGCCCGGCAACGGGTAGACGCCTACATCTCGCAGTTCAAGGAGGGCTATTTCCCGCCCCTGCTCATGCTGGCCCGGCTGACCGAGGAAACCGGCGAGGTCGCGCGGGTGATCGCCCACCAGAACGGCAAGACGCCCAAGCCCGGCGAGGATGCGGGCGACCTGGAACTGGAACTCGCCGACCTGCTGTTCGTGATGCTGTGCATGGCGAACGAACGCGGCGTGAGCCTGGAACGCGGCTTCGCACGCATGATGGACAAGGTCGAGACCCGCGACGCCGACCGCTGGACGCGCAAGGAGCCGCCGCAGACGGAGGTGACCGGGTGAGCGCCCCCGACCCCCGCTTTCCCCCGGAACGTTATCCCCTCGGGCCGATGCCCACGCCGCTGACCCTGTCGCCCGGAGAGCGCGCCGCCGCCCTGGACGCCCTGCGGGCCCTTCCCGCCGAGTTGCGCGCCGCCGTCTCGGGCCTGGACGCCGCCGGGCTGGACACCCCCTACCGCGAGGGCGGCTGGACGGTGCGGCAGGTCGTGCACCACGTCGCCGACAGCCACATGAACGCCCACGTCCGGCTCAAACTGGCGCTGACCGAGACCGACCCCGTCATCAAGCCCTACGAGGAGCACCTGTGGGCCGGGCTGCCCGACTCGGCGCTGCCGCCGGAGGTCAGCCTGGACCTGCTGGACGCGCTGCACGCGCGCCTCGTGCCGGTCTTTGCCGGCGTCACCGACTGGGCGCGGCCCTGGACCCACCCCGCGAGCGGCCGGTGGACGCTGGACACCCTGCTCGCCATGTACGCGTGGCACGGCCGCCACCACACCGCGCAGATCACGGGACTGCGCGGGCGGCTGGCGCCCTAGCCCCCCTCAGAGGATCTTGCCGGGGTTGAGCAGGCCCTGCGGGTCGAGCAGCTCCTTGAGATCGCGCATCAGGCCCAGCGCCCCGGCATGTTCCTGCGCCACGTAGGCGCGCTTGTGCAGGCCCACGCCGTGCTCGCCGCTGCACGTGCCGCCCAGTTCCAGCGTGCGGGTGGTCATGCGGTCGTATACCCCCCGGATGCTGGCCCAGGTGGCGTCGTCGTCCGGGTGGGCATGGAACAGCACATGGAAGTTGCCGTCCCCGACATGGCCCAGGATGCTGGCATGCAGCCCCGCCGCGTCGGCCTCGGCGCGCGTGAAGGCGATGATCTCGGGCAGGCGGTGCAGCGGCACGCACAGGTCGGTGCTCAGGCGGGCGTGGTCGGGATACAGCGCGCACATCGCGTAATACGAGTGGTGGCGGGCCTCCCAGATCTCGGCGCGCTCGGCGGCGCTGCGGGCGGTCGCCAGCCCCCGGCCCCCGGCGTCCCGGCACAGTTCGGCGCACAGTTCCAGCGCTTCGGCCAGGGCGACCTCGCTGGGCGAGGCGAGTTCGATCCACAGGGTCGGGGCCTCGGGGTAACTTGCACCTTTATGCACGTTGACCGCATGAATCTCGTGCTCGTCGATGAGTTCGAGCCGCTCGGGTTGCAGCGCCGCCCCCATGATGCCCACCGCGCAGGCCGCCGCGTCCTCGATGCGCCCGAAATTGCAGCGCAGCACGACCAGATGCGCCGGGAGGGGATGCAGCTTGACCGTCAGCTCGGTGATGATCCCCAGCGTGCCCTCGGCCCCGATGAACAGGTGGCGCAGGTCGTAGCCGGCGCTGCTCTTGCGCGCCTTGCTGCCCACCCGGATGACCCGGCCGTCCATGAGGGCCACGCGCATCTCCAGCACGTTGTCGCGCATGGTGCCGTACTTCACGGCCGCCGTACCCGAGGCGTTGGTGCTCGCCATACCGCCCAGGGTGGCCTCCGCGCCCGGGTCCACCGGAAAGAACAGGCCCTGTGAACGCACCTGCCGGTTGAGTTCCGGGTAGGTCACGCCCGGCTGCACCGTCGCCTGAAAGCCGCCGGGATGCACCTCCAGCACGCGGTTCAGGCCGGTGACGTCCAGCGAGAGGCCGCCCGCGACCGGCACGACCTGGCCCTCCAGGCTGCTGCCGGCCGCAAAAGGCACGACCGGAAAGCCGTGCTCGCGCGCCAGCCCCAGGGCGTCCACCACATCCGACTCCGAGGCGGCGAACAGCACCGCCCCCGGCAGGGCGAAGTCCAGGCGGCTCTCGTCGCGGCCGTGCGCCTCCAGGACGGCGGGCGCGGTCGAGAGCGCCCCTCCGAAACGGGCGTGCAGGGCGCCCAGGGCGGCGGAGGTCAGGCCAGCGGTCAGGGGGGCAGTCACGGTGGGGCAGTATAGGCCAGCCGGAGTCTACCGGGTTGATTTCTATGCAACCTCGTCTTACGCTGCCGCATAAGTTTGCACGGCGTCTCCCCCGCCCGCGCGGCACGCCCGGAGGTTTTCCCATGAACAAGACCCTTGCCCTGACCGCCCTCGCCCTCCTCGCCCCGGCCCTCCTGACCTCCGCGCAGGCCCAGAGCTGCGTCGCCAACGCCAAGGCCAACGGCCTGACGGTCGTGACCAGCCCCGACTACCCGCCCTTCGAGTCGCTCGACAGCAGCAACAAGGTGGTCGGCTTCGACATCGACCTGATCAACGCGGTGGCCCGCCAGATGGGCGTCAAGGTCAACCTCGTCTCGCAGAGCTTCGACGGCCTGATTCCCAGCCTGCTCGCCAAGAAGGCCGACGTGGTCGCCTCGGGCCTGACCATCACCGAGGAGCGCAAGAAGAGCGTGGCCTTCTCGCTGCCCTACATCTCGGGACCGAACGCCATCGTGGTGCGCAAGGAGACGACCGACATCAAGAAGCTCGGCGACCTCGCGGGCAAGACGGTCGCCGTGCAGCTCGGCACCGCGCAGGAGAAGCTGGTGAGCGGGGTGAAGGGCGCCAACGTCAAGGCCTTCAACCTCTACACCGACGCCGCGCTGGCGGTGCAGACCCGGCAGGCCAACGCCCTGGTGCTGCACAAGGTGGTCGCCAACAGCTTCGTGAAGGTGTACCCCGACCTCAAGATCGTGGCGACCCTGGGCTCGCTGAACACGGCCTTCGCCGTGCGCAAGGACTGCGGCGACCTGACCAACCGCATGAACGCCGCCCTCATTGAGGTGCGCAAGTCCGGCGAACTCGACCGCCTGGTCGGCAAGTGGTTCAAGTAAGCCGGTGGATTTCAGTCTGATCCGCGACAACCTGCCCTTCTTGCTGCAAGGGGCGGGCATGACGGTCAAGATCACGGCGCTCTCGCTCGTGGCCGGGGTGGTGCTGGGCACGCTGGTCGCGCTGGCCCGGCTCTCGCCGCTGCGCTGGCTCTCGGCGCTGGCGGTGGCGTACATCGAACTGATCCGGGGCACGCCGCTGCTCGTGCAGATCTTCCTGATCTTCTTCGGGCTGCCGCAGCTGCTCGAACGGCCCATCAACGAGTTCGCGGCGGGCGTGATCGCCTTTTCGATCAATTCCAGCGCCTACGTCGCGGAGATCGTGCGCGCCGGGATTCAGGGCGTGGCGCGCGGCCAGTCCGAGGCGTCGCTGTCGCTGGGTTTCTCGCCCACCGAGACGTTGCGCTACATCGTGCTGCCCCAGGCGTTCACGCGCACGCTGCCCCCGCTGGTCAACGAGGCCATCAGCCTCCTGAAGAACTCCTCGCTGCTCTCGGCCATCTCCATCGTGGAACTGACCCGCAGCGGGCAGCTCGTCGCCAGCCGCACCTTCCGGCCCTTCGAGATGTACCTCGCCGTGTCGCTGCTGTACCTCGCCATGACGCTGCTCCTGAGCTTCGTCGCCAACCGCCTGGAAAAACGCTGGCAGGTCCGGCCATGAAGACCCGGGAGGTGCGCGAGAAGACCGAGGCCCACATCGGCGCGCGGGTGCGGGCCATCCGGCAGCAAAAACGCCTGACGCTGGAACAGGTCGTGCAGAAGAGCGGCCTGGACAAGTCGTACCTCAGCCGCCTGGAACGCGACCTGGCTGCGCCGTCGGTCGCCACCCTCGTGCGGGTGTGCGAGGCGCTGGGCGTGCGCCCCGGCGAGCTGTTCGACCCGCCGCAGACCCGGCTGGTGCGCGCCGAGCAGGCCCCGCTCGTCAACTTCGGGGGCGTGGGCCTGAGCGAGCGCCTGCTCTCGCAGGGCCTTTCGGGCGAGCTGATGGTGCTGCGCTCGCGCATCGACCCCGGCGGGCACGGCGGCGAGGAGCTGTATACCCTCGACGCCGACGTGTCCTTCGTGACCGTGCTGCGCGGTCGCCTGGAGATGATCGTGGAAGACGCCCACTACTTTCTGGAGGAGGGCGACTCGATCACGCTCTCGTCACGCATTCCCCACAACTGGCGCAACCCCGGCGACGAGGAGGCCGACGTGCTGTGGGTCACGAGTCCCTTCCTGTGAGGCGGGCGCGCTCCGGTTTCCGAACCGCCGGAAAAGCGCGGGCGGTTCGTCCACTGCCGCACGCCCGCCTTTCTGGCGACTCCCCGCCCCGCAAACGTGTCCAGAGGCAGCTCTGGACACTGGGCGGTTCGCTCCGCTCGGATGCTCCTGACGGATCATCGTCACTTCGTATGAGGCCTGCCCCATGAGCGACATCATCCAGATCAGCGGCCTGAACAAGTGGTTCGGGTCACATCAGGTCCTGCGCGACATCAACCTCAATATCCCGGCGGGCCAGAAGGTCGTCGTGATCGGGCCGTCGGGCAGCGGCAAGAGCACCCTGATCCGCTGCATCAACCGCCTCGAACCCTTTCAGGGCGGCGAGGTCGTCGTGGACGGCCACGCGCTCTCGGGCCTGCGCCGCCTCGAAGCGGTGCGGCGCGAGGTCGGGATGGTCTTCCAGAGCTTCAACCTCTTTCCGCACATGAACGTGCTGCGCAACGTGATGCTCGCCCCCATGAAGCTGCGCGGCCTGAGCGAGGCCGAGGCGCGCACGCGGGCGATGACCCTGCTCGAACGGGTGGGCATCGCCGAGCAGGCGGCCAAGTCGCCCGCGCAGCTCTCGGGCGGGCAACAGCAGCGCGTGGCGATCGCCCGCGCCCTGGCGATGGAGCCGCGCATCATGCTCTTCGACGAGCCGACCTCGGCGCTCGACCCGGAGATGGTTGGAGAGGTGCTCGACGTGATGCGCGGCCTCGCCGGCAGCGGCATGACCATGATCGTCGTAACGCACGAGATGGGCTTCGCGCGCGAGGTCGCCGACCGCGTGCTGTTCATGGACCGGGGCGAGGTCCTCGAAGACGCCCCGCCCGCCGACTTCTTCTCCCGCCCGCGCCTGGAGCGCACCCGCACCTTCCTCCAGCGCGTGGCCCACCACTGACATGCTGAAAACTGCCCAGACCACCCTGACCGCAGGCGTCATCGAACTCGGCGTGGGGCACCCCAGCCTGGAGATGCTGCCCCTGAACGAGATGCGGGAGGCCGCCGCGCACCGCTTCGCGCAGGCCGACCCCAGCTTCCTGCAATACGGCGCCGAGTGGGGCGACGGCCACCTGCGCCGCGAACTCGCCGCCTTCCTGGCGCGCGGCTACGGCCTGCCGGTCCACGAAAGCGACCTGTTCATTTCCGGCGGCGTCTCGCAGGCGCTGGGCCTGATCTGCGAGATGTTCACCCGGCCCGGCGACACGGTGATCGTCGAGGACCCCACCTATTTCCTGGCACTGGACATCTTCCGGGACCACGACCTGAACGTCGTGCCCGCGCCGCTGGACGACCAGGGCCTGCGCCTGGACGTGCTGGCCGAGCTGGTGGCCCGGCACCGGCCCCGGCTCGTGTACACCATCCCCACCCACCAGAACCCGACCGGCACGACCCTGAGCGCCGGGCGGCGTGAGGACCTCGTGCGGCTGGCCCAGGCCCACGACTTCCTGGTGGTGGCCGACGAGGTCTACCACCTGCTGACCTACGGCGCGCCGCCGCCGCCCGCCTTCTCGGCCCATGTCGGCACCGGGCAGGTGCTGAGCCTGGGGTCCTTCTCCAAGATCCTGGCGCCCGGCACCCGCCTGGGCTGGATTCACGGACACCCGGAGCGCCTGGATACCCTGGCGCGCAACGGCGTGGTCGCCAGCGGCGGGGGCTTCAGCCCGCTGGGCGGCGGAGTGATCCGCAGCCTGCTGGAACTGGGCACGCTGGAGAGCTACCTCGCGGGGCTGCGGCGCACCTTCGGCGAGCGCGCCGGGGTGCTGTGCCGCGCCCTCGACGAACTGCGCCCGCTGGGCGTGGACTTCACGCGGCCCGGGGGCGGGTACTTCGTGTGGCTCACGCTGCCGCCGGGGGTCCAGAGCGCCGAGCTGCTGCCCGTGGCCGTCGAGGAGGGCGTGCGCTTCCAGCCCGGCAACCGCTTCTCGCCGGCGGGGACCCAGGGCGCGCACGCGCGGCTGTGCTTCGCCTACTACGAACCCGACGAGCTGCGTGAGGGCGCGGCGCGGCTGGGGCGGGCGCTGCGCCGGGTGCTGCCATGACCGGTCCCGGCCCCGACCTCTCGGCCCTGCTGAACCTCGCGGAGGTCGAGGCCGCCGGGCGCGCGGCCCTGGCGCAGCAGCCCGCCGCGCTGGACTACTACGTCAGCGGGGCGAACGACGAGCACACCCTGCGGGCCAACCGCGCCGACTACGCGCGGGTGCGGCTGCGGCCCCGCGTACTCGTGGACGTGTCGCGCACCGACCTCTCGACCACGGTGCTGGGGCTGCCCGTCTCGCTGCCGGTGGGCATCGCCCCGAGCGCCATGCACGGGCTGGCCCACCCGGACGGCGAGGCCGCGACCGCCCGCGCGGTGGCCGGGGCCGGGTCCCTGATGGGCCTGAGCACCATGAGCTGGCGCCCGCTGGAGGAGGTCGCGGGGGCGGCGGCGGGGCGGCTGTGGTTCCAGCTCTACCTGTACCGCGACCGCGAGCTGAGCCGCGATCTCGTCGTGCGGGCCGAGGCGGCGGGCGCGCGGGCGCTCGTGCTCACGGTGGACGCGCCCCGGCTAGGCCGCCGCGAGCCGATCCTGCGCCGGCCCCTCCACCTGCCGCCGGGCGTCACGCTGCCCAACGTGGGCGCGCGGCGGCCCGGCACCGAGCACCTCTCGGAGCTGGCGCACTTCGACAGCCTGCTCGACACCTCGCTGAGCTGGCGCGACCTCGACTGGCTCGCGGGCGCGACCCGGCTGCCCATCGTCCTCAAGGGCATCCTGACGGCCGAGGACGCCGCGCTGGCGGTCGCCCACGGCGCGCACGTCTGGGTCAGCAACCACGGCGGGCGGCAGCTCGACACCGCCGTCTCGGCGCTCGAAGCCCTGCCCGAGATCGCGGACGCGGTGGCGGGCGAGCGCGAAATCTACCTCGACGGGGGCGTCACGCGCGGCACCGACGTGCTCAAGGCGCTGGCGCTGGGCGCGCGGGCGGTGTTCCTGGGCCGCGCCGCCTTCTGGGGGCTGGCACTGGCAGGCGAGGCGGGCGTGCGTCACACCCTCGAACTCCTGCGCGAGGAACTGCATCTGGCGATGGCCCTGTGCGGCAAGACCCGCCTGGACGACCTCGGTCCCGACCTGCTGCGTCTGCCCGCCGACTGGCCTGCGGGCAGGGGCCAATAAAAAATCCGCCCTCTCGGACGGTGATAGGAAAAATATAGCGCGCTATGCAGGCGAGGTCAAGTCCAGCCAGCCGGTCGAGGAAAGGCCGGCTGGCACGCCTTTTCGCGGCCCTCCCCTGCGGCCGTTATTCACCGCCCAGCAGGCCGCGCTGCCAGCGGTGCAGCAGTTCCAGGGCCTCCAGCGGTGTCAGGCGGCCCAGGTCCAGGGCGGCGAGGTCGCGGCGCATCTGCGCGTCGTCGCCCTGGGTGTTCAGCGCGCCCAGCAGGCGGCCCGCCCGGGCGGTCACGGGGGCGGGCAGGCCGGCGAGGCGGGCGACCTCCACCCCGTAGCTCTGGCGGGCGGCCCCCGGCACGACCTGGTGGTAGAAGGTCAGGCCCTGGCCCTCGTCCTCCTCGGCGGCCACGTGTAGGTTCACGAGGCCGGGGTGGTCGCCCTCCAGGCGCGTCAGCTCGAAGTAGTGCGTAGCGAACAGGGTGTGCGCGCCCGTGGCGTGCAGGTGTTCCAGGGCCGCCTGCGCGATGGCGAGGCCGTCGAGGGTCGAGGTGCCGCGCCCCACCTCGTCGAGGATCACGAGGCTGCGCGCGGTCGCGCCATGCAGGATGCCCGCGAGTTCGGACATCTCGACCATGAAGGTGCTGCGCCCCCCCGCGAGGTCGTCCGACGCGCCGATGCGGGTATGTACGGCGTCGTAGATGGGCAGCTCGGCGCCCGCTGCGGGCACGAAGGACCCGATCTGGTGCAGCAGCGCGCAGATGGCGACCGTGCGCAGGTAGGTGCTCTTGCCCGCCATGTTCGGCCCGGTGAGCAGCAGCACGTGCCGCCCGCGCCCGAGTTCGGCGTCGTTGGGCACGTAGCGCCCGCCGGTCGCGCCCTCGACGACCGGGTGTCGAGCCTGGGTGAGGCGCGCGTCTTCGCCGCCCGGCCGCGTGACGGGCCGCACCCAGCCGTGCTCGGTCGCCAGCTCGGCCAGCCCGGCGAGCACGTCGAGGTCGCTCAGGGCGCCGGCCGCCTCGCCCAGCGCCTCGGCGTGGGCCGCGAGGCTGTCGCGCAGCTCGGTGAATACCTCCAGCTCCAGCCGGCCCGCCGCCGCCTCCAGCCGGGCGATCTCACGCTCGCGCTCGCGCAGGTCGGGCCGCGTGAAGCGCGCGCGGTCCTTGAGGGTGGCGATCTGGCGGTAGTCGGTGGGCACCTTGCCCAGATGCGCGCCCGTGACCTCCAGGTAGTACCCGAAGACGTTGTTGTACCCGACCTTCAGGCTGCCGATGCCGGTGCGCTCGCGCTCGCTGAGTTCCAGGTGCGCCAGCCACTCGCGGTGGCCCAGGGCGTCACGCCGCAGGGCGTCGAGTTCCTCGTGAAAGCCGTCGCGGATCAGGCCGCCGTCGCCCGCGCGGATGGGCGGGTCGTCCACCAGCGCGGCGCGGATGCGGGTCACGACCTCGGGCAGGCCGCCCAGGCGGGCGCGCACGGTGCCCAGCAGGCCGTCCTGCGCCGCGAGCAGGGCCACCACCTCGGGCAGCAGGTCCAGGGTGCGGGCCAGCGCGGCGACCTCGCGCGGGGTGGCGCGGCGGGTGGCGACCCGCGCGGCGAGGCGTTCGAGGTCGTGGGCGCGGTAGAGCAGCGACCTCACCCCCGCACGCAGGTCGGGCGCGCGGGTCAGGGCCTCGACGCCGCCCAGCCGCGCGCGGATGCTCAGCTCGTCGAGCAGCGGCGCGCGCAGCCACGCCCGCAGCCGCCGCTTGCCGCCCGCCGTGCGGGTCTGGCACAGCACGTCCATCAGGGTCACGCCCTGGGGCGACTGCGGCACGAACAGTTCCAGGGCGCGCACCGCCGCGTCGCTCAGGCGCATGTGCGCGCCCGGCTCGAAACGCACCACCCGGCGCACCATCTCCAGCCGGCCCTGCTGGGTCAGCCTCGCGTAGCCCAGCACCGCCCCGCAGGCCCGCACGAGCGCTGCCGAATTCAGCGACCCCGGCACCTCGTTCAGCACGGCCCTGAGTTCGGCGCGGCCCACCGCCTCGTCGAAGTTGGCCGGCGAGAGCATCACCGGGAACCGGGTCTGGAAGTCGGCTTTCAGCGCGGCGTTGCCCGACATCTCGGGGGCCAGCAGCACCTCGCGGGCGCGGCAGCGGGCCAGTTCGTCGTACAGCGCCGAGCGGGTATGGAAGGCGGCGCAGCGGAACTCGCCGGTCGAGACGTCGAGCAGCGCCAGCGCGTAGCCGTCGCCGGTCGCCACCGCCGCGAGGTAGTTCTCGTCGGCGCTCAGGTGGCGCTCCTCGGTCACGGTGCCGGGGGTCAGCAGGTGCGTGACCTTGCGCTCGACCAGCCCCGAGCCCGGCTCCTCGACCTGATCGGCCACCGCCACGCACACCCCGGCCGCCAGCAGCCGCTCGACGTTCTGGTCCAGCGCCCGCAGCGGCACTCCGGCCATCGGCGTCGAGAAGTCCCGGCTGCTCTTGTGGGTCAGCGCGATGCCCAGCAGCCGGGCGGCGCGCTCGGCGTCCTCCCCGAAGGTCTCGTAGAAGTCCCCCACCTGAAACAGCAGGATGGCGTGCGGCAGCTGCGCCGCCACCTCGTCGCGCATCCGCACGTACTGTTCGAGCATCGGCGGCAAGGCCCCCGTACCTGTTCCTTTCAAGACCTGCGCCGCCACCGTCACGCCCGGCAGCATAGCGGCGCGCCCGGGGGCCGGGCAGTGAGACGCGGCCCAATAGGCGGCCCCCCGCCACGAAAAAACCCCGCGCAGGGCGGGGCGGCAGGTTCAGGAAGAACGGCTCAGCGCCGGGGCAGGTCGCTGACGCGGATGACCGGCACCACGATCTGGAGGCCGGCCGTCTGCGGCAGGGTCGTCCGGGGGGCGGGGGCGGTGGAGGCGGGGCGGGGAAACAGCTGGCGGATGAGAGAACGCATGCACTGACCTCGCTTTCGTGAGAACTTCGCTTAGGGAAGATTAACGAAAGCTTGAGTTTCGAATCTGTGACAGATTGAACATTTTGTCCCTCCATCCTCCCCCTCCGCAGCCCCCCCCACCGGACACGAAACAGCCCCCTCCACTCCGGGAGAGGGCCGCGATCTGGGGACGCCGGGGCGCTCAGCGGCGCCAGCGCGCGCCCTCCTTGGTGTCCTCGACCGTCACGCCGACCGCCGCGAGGGTGTCGCGCAGTTCGTCGGCAGCGGCGTACTGCTTTTGCAGGCGGTAGTTCTGCCGCGCTTTGAGGACCAGTTCCATCAATGCCGAGACGACCTCGGTGTCGTCCTGGCGGCTCTCGGTGCTGCCGGCGAACAGACCCAGCACGCCCCCGCCCAGGCCCAGGTAGGCGGCGCGGGCGCGCTCCAGGGTGTCGCGGCCGACCGCGCCCTGGCCCAGCGCGGCGTTCACATCGGTGGTCAGGCCGAACAGCGCCGCGACCGCCTTGGGCGTGTTGAAGTCGTCGCGCAGGGCGTCCTCGAAGGCCAGGACATGCGCGGCAATCCTGGCGTCGAGCGCGGCGTCGCTGCCGGCGGGGGCCGTGGGGAGGCGGCGCTCGGTCTCGCCCAGGGCCTCGGTCAGGCGGCGGTAGCCGCTGCGGGCGCTCGTGAAGGCTTCCTCCGAAAACTCGGTGACGCTCCGGTAGTGGCTGCTCACCAGCAGGAAGCGCACCACCATCGGGTCGTGCTGCGCGAGCAGGTCCCGGATGGTCGTGAAGTTGCCCTTGCTCTTGGACATCTTCTCGCCGCCGATGGTCAGCATGTTGTTGTGCATCCAGTAGCGCGCGAAGGGGTGCCCGGCCGCCTCGGCCTGCGCGATCTCGGCCTCGTGGTGCGGAAATTGCAGGTCCAGGCCGCCGCCGTGGATGTCGAAGCCCTCGCCCAGGTACTTCAGGCTCATGGCCGAGCACTCGATGTGCCAGCCCGGAAAACCCACGCCCCAGGGCGACTCCCAGCGCATGATGTGCCCGGCCTCGGCGTTTTTCCACAGGGCGAAGTCGCGCGGGTCGCGCTTGTCCTCGCGCACCGCCTCGCGCACGCCTTCTTCCTGGTCGTCGAGCTTGCGGCCCGAGAGCTTGCCGTACTCGGGCCAGCTGCGCACGTCGAAGTACACGCTGCCCCCCGACTCGTAGGCGTGCCCCCGCGCGATGAGTTCTTCGATGAGCCGGATCTGCTCGGGGATGTGCCCGGTCGCGCGCGGGTTGATGCTGGGGCGTTTGACGTTCAGCGCCGCCATGTCGTCGGTGAAGGACCAGAAATACTTGTCGGCCACCTCCATCGGCTCGAGCTGTTCGAGCACCGCGCGCTTGGCGATCTTGTCCTCGCCGTCGTCGGCGTCGTTCTGGAGGTGGCCCACGTCGGTAATGTTCGCGACGTAGCGCACCGCGTACCCGAAATGCTCGAAGGCCCGGCGGATCACGTCGAAGGCGACTTCCTTCTTGGCGTGCCCCAGGTGGGCGTCGCTGTAGACGGTCGGTCCGCACAGGTACATGCCCACGCGGCCCGGTGTGGTGGGCACGAAGGGCACCTTCTGGCGCTGCATGGTGTCGTAGAGGTGGATGTCGGGATCGGGCTGGGTCATGGCGGCTCCTGAGCAGGGAAAGGGAACAAAAAAAAGCCGCGCCGTCCAAAAAGGGGGCGCGGCAGGGCAGACCGGTGAGGACTGCTTACCGCAGGATCAGGCAACACACCGGTTTCATGGCGGCCACTATATCAGGGCCGCCCGGTGACGCGGCGGGAGCCGGGCCGCGCCGCGCGCTCAGTCTCCGGAGCCGAGTTCGGGCAGCACCCGCTCTATGAAGATCCCGACCAGCCGGGGATCGAAGATCAGCCCGGCGTGGGCCCGGAGATACTGCCCGGCCTCACCCGGGGTCCAGGCCGGGCGGTACGGCCGCTCGCGGCACAGGGCGTCGTACACGTCCGCGATGGTCAGGATGCGCGCCAGCACCGGAATGGATTCCCCGATCAGCCCGACCGGATAGCCCTCGCCGTCCCAGCGTTCGTGGTGGTACAGGATGGCCGCGAGGCCCGCGGCGTCCATCTGCGGCGCGGTGCTCGCCAGGCGGTGGCCCACCGAGGGATGGCGCTGCATCACGGCGCGCTCGGCGGGACTCAGGGGTGCGGGCTTGTCCAGGATGCGCGGGGCCACGACCGACTTGCCGATGTCGTGCAGCGTCCCGGCCCATACCGCGCGCCGCACGGCGGCCTCGTCGCCCACCTCTCCGGCCTGGTGCGCCAGCGCGAGCGTGAGCCGGGCGACCGCTTCCTCGTGTGGCGCGGGCAGGCGGCCCAGCACCGCGCTGAGCCACTCGCCCGCCGCGCGGCACTCCTGGGCCGCCAGACCGTCCTCATCCTGAAAACGTGCCGTGGTGGACCGTGTCGCCTCCGGCGGGAAGCGCAGAACGGTCCACCACGGCATGACCGGATTACTCCAGCCCGTAGGAACTCATGGGGGGGCCCTGGAGCACCAGACCCTCCATGCGGATGGCCAGCAGGCTGGGCCGGTCCCCCCTCACGTTGGAGGTGGCGGTCCAGGCGAACAGCTCCGGCTCACGGACACTGGGCAGATTCGGCGCGCCCTTCTTGCCGGACGGGTAAGATACGGCCATGACCCTGGCCTCAGCTCGCCGACGTGGTCGCGCTGGTGGTGGTGGGGGCCTTTTCGAGGCCGTATCCGCCCACCGGCGAGGCACCCGCCACGCTGGCGGCCGTGACGATCAGGGCAAACAGGGTACCGAGGACCAGGCGGATGCTTTTCATGGCCACAGCTTAGGGAGCGGGCTGTGAAAGAGCGTTTCAGCGCGCCAGAGCAGCTCGAAGCGGCCTACCAGGCCGGGCAGTACAGTCTCCTTTTAACAGCTCTGCATGGGCGGGAGGACCTCGGCGCGCGTGAACTGGCCTGGGTGGGGATCTCGCTGCTGCGCACGGGGCAGTTCACGGCCGCCGAGGAACCTCTGGAGCTGGCCGTCGCGCTGGGGGACCAGGAGGCAGCGGTCGAGTTCGGCAACCTGCTGCGGGCCACGGGGCGCAACCGCAAGGCCGCCGAGCACTTCCAGGCGCTGCTGCCCCAGCTCGGCGGCGAGCTGCGGCTCCGCGCCCTGAGGTGGTTCGGCGTGACCCTCGACCAGCTCGGAGAACCGGGAGCCACGCAGGCCATCGAGGAAGCGCGGCGCGGCTACCTGCGCCTCGGGGACCGGCGCATGGCGGCGCGCCTGACCCACACGCTGGCCGCCAGCCACTCGACCCACGGCGAATTCTCCGAGGCGCTCAAGCTGCTCAACAGCGCGATCCCGGTGCTGGAAAAGGACCAGAACCCCCGGCCCCTGCTGGCCGCCTTCCATACCCTCATCGACGTGCAGGTAGAGTGCGGACAGCTCGACGCCGCCGCCGAGACGCTGGAGCGGGCCCGACTGCTCAACCTGAGCCTGCACGACCCGCACGTCGCCCTGCACCTCGACGCGCGCCAGGCCAACCTGATGCTGATGCAGGGGGACTACGGCGGATACGCGGCCCTGCTGGGCGACCTGGCGGGCCGCGCGCGCGAGGTCCAAGACAGCCAGATCGTCGAGTACGCCCTGAGCCGTCTCGCCGACCACCAGAGCCGTGTCGGCGAGCATGTGCAGGCGGTGCGCACCATGGGGCAGCTCCGCACGCAGGTGCGCGACCTGTCGCTGCACAGCCGCCTGGTGCTCGCCATGATGACGCTGCGGCGCGGCGACGTGCCCAGCGCCCTGCGGCTGCAACTCGAAGTCCGGCGCGCCGCCCTGGAACAAGGTTCGGTGTTGCAGGCCACGCGGGCGCTGCTGCTGGCGGCCTACAGCGCCTATACCATGCACGACCTGCCGCGCTGCGCCGAACTGCTGTCCGAGGCGCTGCTGGAACTCGCCGGACAGCCCCGGCCGCAGTCTTGGGCCACCATCGGCCCGGAACTGCGCGAGCTGGAGGAGATGCTGGCCTACGCGCGCCTGCAGCCCAACCTCTCACCGCTGCTCCAGGCCGCCCTGGAAGACGCCTCGTACCTGGGAGGCAGCCTGCGCGAGGACCTGTTCACGGCCGGGATGCGCCTGGAGATCATGACGCTGGGCCAGGAGCTCGCGCTGCGCGACGGCGTGCCCTGCGCCATGCGCGCGCGCGGCAGCGTGGCGGTGCTGTGCTACCTCGCCCTGCACCCGCGCAGCACCCGCCAGGAGGTCATCACGGCGCTGTGGCCCGAACGTGAACCCAAGAAGGCCGCCAACTATTTCCGGCAGTGCGTCGCGGATATCCGGGAGAACGTGGGGGCCGACGTGATCCTCGTGGGCGGGGCGCATCAGGCCCCCGAATACCGCCTGAGCGGCAAGGCCAGCGTGACCCTCGACAGCCAGCGCGTGTTGCAGCTCGTGGCGGGGGGACAGATTCCCGCCGCCGTGGCGGCCTACAAGGGCGACTTTCTGCCGGGCCTGGAAGACAGCGAATGGGCCGACGAACAGCGCCTGCTCCTGCGCGGCAGCCTCGCGTCGGCCCTGCGCGCCGAACTGCGGGCCGCGCAGCTCGCGGGCGAGAAACGCCGCGTGGTGTTGCTGGCGAGCGCGGTCCTCAACATCGACCCCGACGATTTCGACACCGAGGAGCTGCGGCTGTCGGTGGCCCGCGAGGTGTCCGGCCCCGCCGAACTCGCCCGCTTCGAGGCCGAGCGCCACCGCCGCATGAACTGACAGGCCGCTGGGCCAGGGCCACCGCACGGGGCCGCGCTAGACCCCGCCCTCCCCCACCAGCGTCACGACTCCGGCAGGGGCACGCTCGCCCAGCCGCAGCAAGAAGCCTGCACCGGGGCGGTAGGCCAGCGCGCCGTCCACGCCCACGGCCCGCCCGCCCGCATACAGCACCGGGGCGTTCCCGAGGTCACCGGGCGGCTCGTCGCCCAGCAGCGCCTCCCACAGCAGCGGGACCGGGGTATGCCCGTGTACCAGGCACTCGCCCCCGAACTGCGCGAGCAGCGCCCCTGCACGGGCCTCGCCGCCCGGCGCGGCGAATTGCAGGCGCTCGACGAAGGCGTTCGAGAAGGACGTCCAGGTCGCCGGGTCCAGCCCCGACAGGCGGCGGCGCACCTCCGCGTTCGCCGTGTCCAGATCCGGTCCCAGCGCCGCATAGAAGGCCGCGTCGGCGTGCAGCAGCAGCCAGCGCCCCCGCCGGGCCAGGGCGGGCCGCGCCGCGAGCCAGTCGAGGTCGTCCGGGGTCAGGGCCGCCAGATCGTGCGGTTGGCCCCCGTTGCCCTCCCAGTGCAGCGCGAAGCCCAGGCGGTCGCGCGGGTCGCCGTCCCGGAAGCGCGCCGCCGCCAGGAACATCACCTCGTGGTTGCCCAGCAGCGCCGTGACCCGCCCGCCCTGGGCGGGGGCCTGGGCCTCCAGCGCCCGCACCAGCCGCACCACGCCCGCGCCGTCCGGTCCGCGGTCGAGATAATCGCCCAGGAACACCAGTTCGGCGTCGCCGCCGGCCCAGGTGCCCGCCGTGCCCAGCAGCCCCGCGCGTTCCAGCAGGCGGCGCAGGGGTTCCAGGGCACCGTGGACATCGCCCATCACCCACAGGGCGCGGGCGGGCGCTTCAGTCACGGTCCGGGTCGGGGTCTTCGTCGGGGTCCGGATCGTCGGCAACGTCCCCCCCCGCCCCGCCCGCCGGCAGGGTGCGCCAGGAGGTCATGCGCTGCGTGATGTCCTCCTGAATACGGCGCACGTTGGTCTCCAGATGTGAGCGCGCGCCGTCGAGTTCGTGACGCAGGCGCATGATCTCCTCGACGCCCGCGAGGTTCACGCCGAGTTCCTGGGTCAGCCGCCGGATCTCGCGCAGGTGCTCGATGTCGCGTTCGGAGTACAGCCGGGTCTTGCCGCTGCTGCGCCCCGGACGGATGAGCTGCTTGCGCTCGTACAGGCGCAGGGTCTGGGGGTGCATGTCCACCAGTTCGGCCGCGATGGAGATGACGTACACGGGCCGGTCCCTGGGGTCGAGGCGCTCACCGGGCGCGGGCAGGGCGCGCGGCTGGGCCTGCGAGCGCAGTTCGTCCTCGATGCGCTCGATCTCGGCCTCGAACTCGCCCTGCATGTCGTCGAGTTCGTGTTGCAGGCGCATGACCTCCTCGACGCCCGCGAGGTTCACGCCGAGTTCCTGGGTCAGCCGCCGGATCTCGCGCAGGTGCTCGATGTCGCGCTCGGAGTACAGCCGGGTCTTGCCGCTGCTGCGCCCCGGACGGATCAGGCCCTTGCGCTCGTACAGGCGCAAGGTCTGGGGGTGCATGTCTACCAGTTCGGCCGCGACCGAGATGACATACACCGGGCGTTGTTTCGCGTCGGAGGCCATACCTCTCTTGAGTATACCCCGATCAAGGTTTATGAGGGCGGCGCGCGAGAACCGGCCGGCCCTCCTCCCCCGGCCTTGTCTACCCGTGCCGCGACCCGGCGGGCCGGCGGCGGCCTATGCTGCGCCCATGACCGCCGCGCGAATTTCGGGCCGACTCGGGGACTTCACCTGACGGCCTGCGCGCTGCCACGTTGCCCCCGCCCGGATGCGGGGGTTTTTCCTTCTGCCTGGAGGCCCCAGCCATGACCCACCCCACCCCGAACCTCTCCCAGCCCAGCCCGCCCCAGCCCCAGCCCGGTCAACTCGACGCCCTGGACGTGCTGCGCCTCGCCCTGACGAGCAAGGTCTACGGCGCGGCCATCGAGACGCCGGTCAGTGAGACGCCGCGCCTGAGCGCGCGGGTGGGCAGCCGGGTGCTGCTCAAGCGCGAGGACCAGCAGCCCATCTTCTCGTTCAAGCTGCGCGGCGCGTACAACAAGATGAGCCAGCTCACGCCCGAGGAGGCGGCGCGCGGCGTGATCTGCGCCTCGGCGGGCAACCACGCACAGGGGGTCGCCTTCGCGGCGCAGGCCCTGGACATCGCCGCCGTGATCGTGATGCCCGCGACCACCCCCGACATCAAGGTGCAGGCCTGCCGGGCGCGCGGGGCCGAGGTCGTGCTGTACGGGGACAGCTTCAGCGACGCCGAGACCCACGCCTTCGCCCTGCAACGCGAGCGCGGCCTGACCTTCGTGCACCCCTACGACGATCCCCTGGTGCTGGCGGGCCAGGGCACGGTGGCGCTGGAACTGCTGCGGCAGGTGCCGGGCGACGACTACACCGTGTTCGTGCCGGTGGGTGGCGGCGGCCTGATCGCGGGGGTGGCGAGCGTCCTGGCGGCCCTCAAGCCGGGCGTGCGGATCGTGGGGGTGGAGCCCGACGACAGCGACGCGATGTACCAGAGCATCCAGGCCGGCGAGCGCGTGCGGCTGGACACCGTGGGCATCTTCGTGGACGGCGTGGCGGTCAAACAGGTCGGGGCCTACACCTTCGACCTCACGCGGCGCTACGTGCACGACTGGGTGCGCGTGAACACCGACGAGGTGTGCGCGGCCATCAAGGACGTGTTCGACGACACGCGCGCCGTGATGGAACCGGCCGGGGCGCTGGCGGTCGCGGGCCTCAAGAAATACGCCGCCGAGCGCGGCCTGAGCGGCGAGACATTGGTCGCCCTGACCTGCGGGGCCAACGTGAACTTCGACCGCCTGCGCCATGTGGCCGAGCGGGCCGAGATCGGCGAGCGGCGCGAGGCCATCCTGGCCGTGACCGTCCCCGAGCGGCCCGGGGCCTTCCGCGAGTTCATCGAGGTGGTCGGCGCGCGGGCCATCACCGAGTTCAACTACCGCTACGCGCCCAGAAGCGAGGCCCAGATCTTTGTGGGGGTGCAGCTCGCGCACGCCGCGCAGCGGGGCGAACTCGTGACGCAGCTGCGGGGCCTGGGCTACGCCGTCACCGACCTCACCGACGACGAACTCGCCAAGGTGCACGTGCGCCACATGGTCGGGGGCCGGGCGCCCGAGGCTGAGGGCGAGCGGGTGTACTCGTTCACCTTCCCCGAGCGGCCCGGCGCGCTGCTGGACTTCCTGACGCACCTCCAGGGCACCTGGAACATCAGCCTGTTCCACTACCGCAACCACGGCTCGGCGCACGGGCGGGTGCTGGCGGGGATTCAGGTGCCCGAGGGCGAGCTGCCCGAATTCGGGGCGTTCCTGGCGGGGCTGGGCTACCCGGCCGAGGACATGAGCGAGAATCCGGCGTACCGGCTGTTTCTGACCTGAGGGACGTCTCGTTTCCGCTTTCCCTCTCCCCCAGCCCCCCTCCCGAGGAGAGGGGGAGTTTTTCGCTGCGCTCGGCCAGAGTCGTCCCGGGCGTTGATAGGGATGTTCTGATTGACGGCGTGACGGCTCAGTTCGGGGCCAGCCCTGCCCGCCCGGAATGGCCCGCGCGCTGTGCGCACGACGGCCTTCGTGGGGATTCAGGCAGTGAGGCGGCCGCCTCTGTCCAGAGGGATAGCGGCCCGCCTCTTTTCCGCTTTTCTCCACGCACCGCCTCCCTCCCCTGCTACCCTCGGCGCATGCCCACCCCCCCACAGGCGGCCCGCAAACCGGTCACGCACAGCCTTCACGGCGAGGACCGGCCCGACGACTACCACTGGCTCAAGACGCAGGGCCGGGCCGATCCCGAGGTGCTGGGCTACCTGGAGGGCGAGAACGCCTACCTGGCCGGGGTCATGGCGCCGCTGAGGGACACGCAGGCGGCCATCTACGCCGAGCTGCTCTCGCACGTGCAGGAGGACGACGACCAGCCCCCGGTGCGCGAGGGCGACTGGCTGTACTTCACGCGCACGGCGGCCGGGCAGGCCCACCCCATCTTCCTGCGGCGGCCCGCGCAGGGCGGCGAGGACGAGGTGCTGCTCGACCTCAACGCCCTGAAGGCGCGCGAGGGCCACGCCAACGTGTGGGTCTACGCCGCGCGCCCCAGCCCGGACGGGCAGCTGTGGGCCTACCTGCTCGACACGACCGGGCAGGAGGTGTTCGAGCTGCGCGTGCTCGACACCCGGACCGGCGAGCTGGCCGAGCCGCCCCTGACCGGCCTGAGCGGCTGGACCCTGGCCTGGGCAGGTGGGGACGCCCTGATCTACGGCACCGACGACGCCACGCAGCGCCCCTTCCGCATCTGGCGGCACCGGCTGGGCCAGCCCCAGGCGGGCGACGACCTGCTCTTCGAGGAAAATGACCCGACCTTCCGCGCCGGAGCCGGACTCGCGGAAAACGGCGAAACGGTGCTCATCGCCAGCGAGGCCAACATGGCGCAGGAGTGGTGGGTGCTGGACGCCCGCGACACCCAGGCCCGACCCGCCCCCGTACTGCCCCGCGAGCGCGGCACCGAAGTTCCGCTGCTCACCGACGGCGGCGACCACTGGCTGCTCCTCACGAACGCGGACGGGGCCTCCGAATTCGCGCTGAGGCGCCTGCCCAAGCGGGAGGGCGCCACGCTGGCCGACGCCGAACCCGTGCTGCCCTACAGCCCTGAACGTTACCTCACCGGCTTTCACCTGTTCCGCTCGCACCTGCTGCTCGCGGGGCGCGAGGGCGGCTTCACGCGGCTGTGGGTGCTGCCCCGCACGGCCGGGGGCTACGGCGAGGCGCGCCCGGTCACCTTTCCCGAGGCGAGCTACACGGTGCGCCTCGGGGCGAACCGCGAGTACGACTCGGGCATGGCCCGCATCCTCTACACCAGCCTGACGCGGCCTGCCGAGCACCTCGACCTCGACCTCGAGACGCTGGAGACGCGCCTGGTCAAGGCGACCCCGGTGCCGAACTACGACCCGGCGCAGTACGTCGCCGAGCAGGTGTGGGCCACGGCCCCGGACGGCGAGCGCGTGCCGGTGAGCCTGGTGCGGCGCCGGGACACGGCGCTGCCCGCCCCCACGCTGCTGTACGGCTACGGCAGCTACGGCGCGCCGATGGACCCGGGCTTCTCCATGTCGCGGCTGCCGCTGCTCGACCGGGGCTGGGTGTGGGCCATCGCGCACATCCGGGGGGGCTCGGAACTCGGGCGGCGCTGGTACGACGCCGGGCGGCTCTCGAACAAGATGAACACCTTCACCGACTATGTCGCGGCGGGCGAACACCTGCGCGCGGCCGGGGTGGCGGGCGACCTCGTGGCGATGGGCCGCAGTGCGGGCGGGCTGCTCATGGGCGCCGTGCTGAACCTGCGCCCGGAGCTGTTCCGCGCGGCCTTCGTCGGCGTGCCCTTCGTGGACGTGCTCTCGACCATGCTCGACGACTCCATCCCCCTGACCACCGGCGAGTACGACGAGTGGGGCAACCCCGGCGAGGCGGCGGCCTACGCCGACATGCGCGCCTACTCGCCCTACGACAACCTGAAGGCGGCGACCTACCCGCACCTGTTCGTGTCCACTGGCCTGAACGACCCGCGCGTGGCGTATTGGGAACCGGCCAAGTACGTGGCGCGGCTGCGGACGCTGCGGCAAGGGGGCAGCGGCGAACTCGTGCTCAAGACGAACATGGGGGCGGGCCACGGCGGCTCCAGCGGCCGTTACGACGCCCTGAACGAGACGGCCGAGGAGTACGCCTTCGCGCTCGCAGCCGTCGGGGGCCAACTGTAAGGAAACGCGGGGCCCGGATCACCTCCGGGCCCCCCGCATCCTCCGGACGCCTACTCCCCGGCGTGCAGGGCGCGCCACTCGCGGAAGGTCACGGGGAACAGCGGCTCGGCGAGCTGGGCCATCGCCCGCGCGAACTGCCGGGTCTCGTATTGCGCGCCCTCGTGGTCCCGCAGGCCGATGAAGTGCAGCAGGCTGCGGACGTTGAAGGTGTAATAGGACTCGGTGTAGAGGCTCTGAGGCAGCACGCCCCGCGCCTGCTCCCGCGTCACGCCCAGCGTCAGCAGCGCCTGATAGGCCCCGTAGGCCGCTCGCCACGCCTCCTCCCAGATGTGGGTGGCGGCCGCCTGGTCCAGCGTGCCGTCGTCCTCCACACTCGCCTGGCGGTTGCTGGGGGCCTGCCGGCGGAAGGCGGGCGGCATGAAGTTGCGCTCCTGCATCTCGACATAACGGCCGGAAATCTCGTTTTTAGACACCCCGGAGCGGTGGCGGACCATCTGGCGGTCCACGAAGATCGGGCACACGACCTTGAAGGTGATGAGGTTGTGCTCGAACGGGCTGCCGTGCTGGTGGCGCAGCAGGTAGCGCAGCAGCCGCTCGTCCTTGCCGCTCAGCGGGGCCAGATTGTCGCCCCCGAAGGAGACGCGGGCCGCGTTGACGATCATCTTGTCGTCGCCCACGTGCTGCACGAGCGAGACGCTGCCCAGGCCGTCGCCCAGGGGGAAGAGAGGTTCGGCAGGCTTGGCAGCTTCAGTCACAATCCCGAATAGTATCCTGGCCGGAGCGGGCTGAATAGCCCAGGCCTTCCTGCACGGAAAACCGCCGGTCCTGGGAGGGAGACCGGCGGCCAGTTGGGAGGACGGACCAGGAAGGAGGGAGGAACTGGCCCGCAGGAGGAGGTTCAGCGTCGGGAATGGTGGCGCACCGGCACCCGCGCGTACTTGCGGGGGGCGGCCTGCCGCGAAGCGAGCAGAAGTGCGGTGAGCGTCGCCAGAGCGGCCAGCAGCAGTTCCATACCCCACTATGCCCCAGGGCCTCTAACAGAACCGTGACACTCTGCTCAAGTCGGGTTCAGGGAAAGCGCCGTGCCGGGAACGCCTCCCCCTGCCGCCACGGCAGCCCGGAACTGCTCGGGCGTGACCGGCAGCACGCTCAGGCGGGTGCCCTTGCGCACCAGCGGCGAGTCCTGCCACTCGGGCAGGGCGCGCAGGGTCTCCAACGGGACCAGACGCGGCAGTGCGGTGACCGCCTCCACGTCCACCATGCTCCAGCGCGGGGCGGCGGGGTCGCTGCGCGGGTCGTGGTAGGGACTGGCGGGGTCGAATTGCAGGTCGTCGGGATAGGCGGCCCGCACCACCCGCGCCACCCCCGCCACGCCGCTGGGCCGGGCGTTCGAGTGGTAGAAGAGGCACAGGTCGCCCTCCTGCATCTCGCGCAGGAAATTGCGGGCCTGATAGTTGCGCACGCCGTTCCAGGCTTCGCGCCCGGCACGCACGAGGTCGGGGTAGCCGAACACGTCGGGTTCGGATTTGAGCAGCCAGCACGCCATACGGGCCCAGGCTAGCGCGCCCCGGCCCCTGCGCAGAATCAGGGGACCACGTTGATGTCCAGCGTCCTCTGGACGTCGCCCTTGCCCTCCGGGTCCGGCACCGTCACGATCACACTCCGCCGCCCCGGGGCCGCGTTGCGCGCCGCCTCGACCGTGAAGGTCGCCATGTCGTCGGCGGCCAGGGACGGCTTGAACGTGTTGATCCGCAGGCCCGAAAGCCCGATGTCGGTCACGGACAGCCGGTAGCCGTCCGGGGCCTCGTTGCCGTACACATACCTCCGGAACCCCACCCGCACGGTGGCGCTGCTCCCCTGGCGCAGTTGCAGGGAGGAGGGCGACAACTCCAGCGTGGCGCTGCTCAGGACTGGAGTACAGGCGTTCAGGGCCGGGACGGCAGCAGGGCAGTGGGAAGAAGTCGTTTCATAAGGGGTGGTGCCCACGATCTTCTCACGGTTCTTGCGGCGGCGTTGACCCATCTGGGGCGCCGCGCCCTCTGGGCCTTCCCGCACGTTGTCGCCCGGCCACCCGCCCTAGACTTTGCGGGTGCGCCGCTTTTCGCCC
Organism: Deinococcus gobiensis I-0; assembly: GCF_000252445.1. Classification (GTDB taxonomy): domain Bacteria; phylum Deinococcota; class Deinococci; order Deinococcales; family Deinococcaceae; genus Deinococcus; species Deinococcus gobiensis. Next base: position 2,566,547 of record NC_017790.1, read on the forward strand.
TGGCTTCCCGTCCTGCTGCTGCTGTCCGGCACGGCCTATCTGCTGCCCCAGTTCGCGCCGGACAGTGTGCCGGACCTGTTGCAGCTGCCGGCGCCCAGCGCGGCCCCGGCCCTGCCCGGCGAGCTGCCACCCGAGACGCTGGCCCTGTTCGAGAAGACCCGGCCTTCGGCCGTGCGGGTCGAGAGCCTCAACGCGCGCACCGGCACCGGGGGCATCGGCACCGGCTTTTTCATCGACGGCGGCGGGCAGCTGCTCACGGCGTACCACGTGGTCAGCGACGGGCAACTGTTCCGGGTCACCACGCTGTCGGGCCGCTCGTATCAGGCGCAGGTCACGGCCTTCGACGCGGCGGCCGACGTGGCCCTCCTGCAGGTGCGCGGCGGCGGCAACTTTCCGTACCTGAACCTCGCCACCCGCGCGCCGCGTGTGCGCGAGACGGTGCTGGCCATCGGCAACAGCGGGGGCGACTTCCTGCAACCCCGGCGCGGGCGACTGCTGCGCCTGAACGTGGCGGCCGGGCGGGCCGACTTCCCGCAGGGCACGCTGGAGATGACGGCCCCCCTGGCCCCCGGCGACAGCGGCGGCCCGATCATCGACGGCAACGGGCAGGCCATCGGGGTGGTCAGCTATGTGCGCCAGGACAGCAGCGGCCAGACCCGCACGAGCTACGCCGTCCCCGTGACCGAGGGCAACGCCCTCATCGCCGAGCTGCGCGCCGGGGCCAGACGCGACACGCCGGTCGTGGGCCTCGTCTTCGACCCCAACCACAGCGGCCTGACCGACCCCCCCGGCGCGGTGGTGCTGCGGGTGGCGCGCGGCAGCCCCGCCGAACGCGCGGGCCTCCAGGGCTGCCGCACCGACGCCGAGGGCAACCTCACCGGCCTGGGTGACGCCATCCTGAGCGTGAACGGCGTGAGCACGCCCGACGCCGACGCTTTCATCACGCAGGTGCAGCGCCGCCGCATCGGCGACACGGTGCAGCTGAGCGTCCTGCGCGGCAAGGAGCGCCTCGCGGTGCAGCTCACGCTGGCGGCCCGGCGCAGCGTGCAGGACCTCAACACTCCCTCAAGCGCCAGTCCTTGCTCGCCCACCTGAACCGCACCTCCGGCGCGCACACTGGAGAGATGTCGAGAGCATTCGTCAAGGAAGACGGCGGCGAGCGCTGGACACCGCCTGCCGAAGCCCACGAGTACCGCGTGGTGTTGCCCCGTGCCGGGACGCCCGAGATCGTTCGTGAAACCGACGACCTCATCGGTGCCCTGCTCTGGATGCGGGCACGGCCCAGCGCCGGCTTCGAGCTGCGTGCCCGCGACGGGAAGCTGCTGGCCTGTGCCTAGCCCGTTCCTCCCAACCTTCCGGCCCATCGACCGGCATGTCCGAAACAGCTGATATGCCGGTGCTCCGTGCTGTCAACCAGGCTGGGGATTTCGCAAGGCCCGGGGCTGGTCCTCGCCTTCCAGCTGTCCGGCCGCCCGGCAGAGAGAATGGCCGTGGCTACGCCTCGCCCTTGTCGGTGGAGTCTGGGGCTGTCAGGACCACATCGCCACCGCCTTCAACCAAATCCCGGGCCCTGGGCAACTGGGCGAGGAGAGCAGGGAGCCGACCGGCCTCGGCCACTCGTCCCCCTTTTCCACACGCCATATATTCGCCAGCCCTCCGGCAAGCCGGCCAGCTCGACGCCGGGACCTGAACGGACACCTCTCCTGCCTTGGGGTGACCGGCCTACCAGTCGCCCTCCAGGGTCAGGCGCACCGTACCGCCCAGCGACTCGCCCGGAGTCAGCACCCGCAGGTCCACGCCGGGCACCCCCTGTGGGGCGAGGTTCAGGGCGTCGGTGGCGTGACTCACCGGCTCCAGCGCCAGCGAGCCGTCGGGGGCCGTGAAGGCGACCAGATGCGAGAAGACCGGGTCGGCCTGCATGTTCAGCGCCCGCGTGCCCCAGTCCAGACGCGCGTGGCCGTCCCAGCCCGCGTACACCTGATCGATGGTGCGCTCCCCCACCGGGTGCGCCGAGCGGAAATCCTCGTCCGGGCGTACGGGGCGCGCGGCTCCCAGCGGCAGCGAGCGAGGGTCCATGTCATAGATCAGGTCCGCGCCGAACGATACCTGCGGGTCCACACCGTCCTGCCGGCGGGCGAAGTAGGGATGCAGCCCCAGGCCGGCGGGCATGTCGGCGGTGTCCAGATTGGTCAGGCTCAGGGTCATCTCCAGCGCCGCGCCGCTCAGGCGGTACTCCATCTGCGCCCCGAAGGCCCAGGGCCAGTTCAGGTCGCCGAACTCGCGGCTGTCGAAACGCAGCCGGAGCTTCTCGTCGTCGGCCGCCTCGACCTGCCAGGGGCGGTTACGCACGTCGCCGTGCTGGGTCAGGCCATCGGCGGTGGTCACGCGCAGCTGGTGGGCCTGCCCCGCGAAGGTGAAGCGGGCGTCGCGCACCCGGTTGCTGAAGGGCACGAGCGAGAAGCTCGCGCACTGGCTGCTGCTCTTCACGCCCGCCGGGTCCACCGCGCGCAGCACCGGGCGGCCCGAGGCGGCCCGCAGGTTCAGCACGCTCGCCCCGATGCCCGGCAGCACGTCCAGCGCGAGGTGATCGCTGCGCAGGCTCAGGACCTCCAGGCCCACGGTGCTCACTGGGCGCCCCGGCCGCGCGTGGCCTCGTACAGCAGGATGCCGGCCGCCACCGAGGCGTTGAGGCTCTGGACCTGCCCACGCGTGGGAATCCTTACCAGGGCGTCGCATTTCTCGCGCACCAGACGGCGCAGGCCCTCGCCCTCGGCCCCGATGACCAGGGCCAGCTTGCCCGAGAAATCGGTGCGGCCCAGGTCCTGCGCGGCCTCGCCCGCCGCGCCGTAGACCCACACGTTCTCCTCCTTGAGCTGGTCGATGAGGCGCGGAAGGTTCTTGGTCTGGGCGACCGGCAGGTAGCTCGTGGCCCCCGCCGCCGTCTTGGCGACGACCGGCGACAGGGGCGCGCTGCGGCGTTCCTCGACCACGACCCCGTGCGCGCCGAGCACCTCGGCCGAGCGGATGATCGCCCCGAAGTTGCGCGGGTCGGTGATGCCGTCGAGCAGCACGATCAGCAGAGGCTCACCCTTCTGTTCGGCGCGGTCGAGGATGTCGTCCACCGTGGCCCAGGCGAGATCGGCGACCTCCGCGACGATGCCCTGGTGCTGGGTCGTGCCCACCATCTGGTCGAGTTCGATGCGCGAGGCCCAGCGCACGCGCGCGCCCGTCGCCTCGACCTCCCGCGTGAAGGCCGGCTCGACGCCGCGCGCGAGGAGCACCTCGTCGGCGCGGCCCTCACGCAGGGCTTCGAGCACCGGGTTTCTTCCGTAAAGCAGCATGGAGGCAGTGTAGTGCCGGGCCGGGGCCTGCGCGCCCGGCCGGAGGGTTCAGCGTGAACGCACCCACTCGGCCAGGTCCAGCGCGCTCAGGGCCGGAGCGATGGCGTAGCCCTGCGCGGCGTCGCAGCCCAGATCGCGCAGCATGTCGAGCTGCGTGTAGGTTTCGACCCCCACCGCCGTGACCTGCAGGCCCAGGCTGTGGGCGAGATCCACCGTGCCCTGAACCAGCCGCAGCGAGCGCTCGTCGCCGGGCAGCTGCGCGGTCAGGGTGGGGTGCAGCTTGAGGCCGCTGAGCGGAAACTGGGTCAGGGCGGTCAGGCTGCTCGCGCTGTCCCCGAAGTCGTCCACCACGAGTTGCGCGCCGCGCGAGCGCAGGCCGCCGAGCAGGCCCAGCGTCTCCTCGCTGTGGTTGGTCAGGCTGCCGGCGCTCACCTCGATGTCCAGGGCGTGGTGCCGGGCCATCAGGGGCAGCAGGCGCTGCGCCGCGCCGGGCCGGCGCAGTTCTTCCAAGCTGAGGTTGACGCTCGTGCGCCAGTCGCTGCGGCCTGTCGCCTCGCGCACGGTCGAGCGGCCCGACAGCGCCTCGCGCACCACCCACTCCCCGATGCCCGTGATGAGGTCGCTGCGGCTGGCGATGGGCAGAAAGCGGGCGGGCGAGATGTTGCCCAGTTCCGGATGCGTCCAGCGCAGCAGGGCCTCGGCACCCAGTGCGCGGCCGTTTTTCAGGCTCACGACCGGCTGATAGAGCAGCGCGAACTGTCCGGCCGCCGCCGCGCCGCGCAGGTCCTCCTCGATCCGGAAATCCAGGGCTTCGTCGTCGCGCAGCTCGGGGGCGAACAGCAGCATCTGGGCGCGGCCCCGGCGGCGGGCATGTTGCAGGGCCACGTCGGCGTCGGCCAGGGCCTGTTCGGTCGCCCCCTCGCCGTACACCGACGCACCGACCGCGAAGGTCACGGGAACCACGCGCTGCCCGGCGCGCAGCGGTTCACGCAGCGCCGCCTGCACCTTCTGCGCGCCGATCTCGGCCCCCACTCCCGGCAGGAACAGGGCGAAGGTGTCGTCGGCCAGCCGGGCCGCGCGCCCGCCGTGCAGCCCCGCGAGGTCGTTGAGCCGCGCCGCCACCTGGATCAGCAGCAGGTCGCCCGCCGTGCGGCCCAGCGCCGCGTTCAGCGCCCCGAAGGCGTCCACGTCCAGGGCCACGACCGTGCCGGGACCGGCGGGTACCTCGGCCAGCAGGGCGCGCAGTCCGGCGCGGTTGGCCAGCCCGGTCAGGGGATCGTGCTGCGAGGCGTGCCGGAGCTTGGCCTGGGCGTGGCGCAGGGCCGACACGTCACGCAGCGCCAGCAGGACGCTGGGTTTCTTGCCCGCGCCCTCGACCGCCGTGACGCGCAGTTCGATCTGCCGCGTGACACCGCCGGGCAACGTGACCAGAATCTCGCGCGGGTCGGGCTGGGGGGCCGACACGTCGTCGAGCAGCAGCGGCTGTCCGGTGGTCGTCGCCAGGCGCACGCCGAGCTGCTGGAGCACTTTCGAGAGGCGCGTGCCCGTCAGCTGCGCGGCGTTGAGGTCCAGCAGGCTGGCGGCCTGCTCGCTGATGAGCTGCGCGCGCCCGCCCGCATCGAGCAGGATGGTCGCCGCCCCGCTGAGGCTGAGGACCTGCGACACCACCGCGCTGGGGGTCCCACTGGCCTCGGGGGGCCCCTGCAAGACCACCAGATCGGGGGTAAAGGGGCTGGGCCGCGCCGTGAAGTTCAGGCGCTGGCCGCCTGCCAGAGGGACGTCGGCCTGCACCGTCTCGCCGGCCTGCGCCGAGCGCAGCATGCCGCGCAGCGCCGACTCGGCCTGGGGCGCGAACGACGGCCAGGTCCACAGCGGCGCGCCCGGGTCCTCTTCGGCCGGCGCCCCTCCCGGCCGCAGGGCCATGAAGCCCCGGCTGGCCTGCACGACCACGCCGCCCGGTCCCAGCAGCGCGAGCGGCAGCTCGGTGTCCAGCAGCGCCGAGACCTCGCCGGCCCGCACGTATTCGGGGGTCACGTCCTGCACGGTCCACAGCACGCCCGCCACCGCGCCGCCGAAATACGGCTTGGCCTCGCCGCGCACCCAGCGCCGCGACTCGCCGCGCAGCAGCAGTTCGTCGCGCAGCTGTACCGCGTGCCCCGACGCCGCGCCCGAGAGCTGGCTGCGCAGGTCGGGGGCCGAGGGAAATACGCTTTCCAGGCTCGCTCCGACCACCGCCGCGCCGCTCAATCCGAACAGCTCCAGAAAGCTGCGGCTCACCTGCCGGAAGGACAGGTCGGACGACAGCCAGGCGGTCGCCGCCGGGAGCTGCGTGATGAGCAGGTCGGCCTCGCGGCTCGCCTGACCGCCGCGCGCCGCCGCCAGGACCACCGTCAGCACCTGCACCGCCGCCGCCGACACCACCTGCTCGGCCGACCACAGCAGTCCCAGCAGCGCGCCCTCCTGCGTCAGCCACACGAGTTCACCCTGATCGAGCCAGTGGTCGGGCGGCAGCAGCTCGGCACCGGGCGGCAGCGCCTGAACGGCGCCCGCTTCCACCCGCACGACGCTTTCGCCTGCCGAGGCCAGCAGGGTGGCTTCCGGGGCGTGGACACGCATCAGGTCACGCAGGGCGAGGTGCAGGGCAGGATCGGTGGCGAGAGAAGCAGACATACAGGGCAAAACCTCGGTGGGCGGGAAGGGACGGGGTAAGGCGCAGGCGCCCGGAGCGCCGTCCGGACACCGGCCCGCGTGCCCGACAGCCTGCCACACGAGTTCTTACGGCATTCGTGCAAGGCCGCGTCTCAGGCCGCGCCAGATACACCACAAAGCAAAAACCTCCGCTTTCGCGGAGGCTTGCTTGGTGGTGTGCCCGAAGGGATTCGAACCCCTGGCCTTCTGATCCGTAGTCAGACGCTCTATCCAGCTGAGCTACGGGCACATTGTTGAGGCAGGTACTGCTTGGCGGAGAGAGCGAGATTCGAACTCGCGGTAGGATATAACCCCTACGAGCGTTTAGCAAACGCTTGGTTTAAGCCGCTCACCCATCTCTCCAGATTGTCATGCCCCCAGCTGCTCGGTCGGGTCCTGGCGAGGGGTGAGGGATTCGAACCCCCGGTAGGTTGCCCCACTACGGTTTTCAAGACCGTTGCCTTCAACCACTCGGCCAACCCCCCTTGCGGTGGGCGCTCTCAGGTGCCTCCCTGAGCGCGAAAGGAAGTATAGGGATGACCTCCTGAATTGTCAACGCCTGCGCCATCTGGCCCAGAGGACTCCGGCGGCGAGCAGGCCGGCCAGGGCCACGGCCCCCCAGCCCGGCGCGGGCGCAGCGGCCTTCGCCCCACCGCGCAGCAGGGCGTCCAGGGCGTCCTCGTGGGGGGTGCGTGGCGGCGCGGATACGCGGCTCGGGGGCAGATTCAGGTCGGCCGCCAGCATGTCGGTGTGGTAGCTGTTCTCCAGCGGGTGACCGCTGCCGGCGGCGCGCGCCAGACCTGCGCGCCGCAGGTCGTCGGGCGGGCCCTGCATGACCCAGGGAGCCAGGGCCAGGAACCCGGGGCGCGGCTCGGTCAGGACATAGGAGCGCGGCTCGGGAGCGTCCTCGGCGCGGCCGGTCACGGCGCTCTGGCCGTCGAAGGTCAGGTCCAGCAGGTTGCCGACCACCATCGGGTTGACCGCGTAACGGACGCTGCGCCCCGAGGTGCTGGCCGTCCAGCTCGATTCGAGCCACGCCACCGGCAGGTCGCGCACGTGGGCCGGGTCGGGCGGCAGGCCTTCGAGATCGGTCCAGTGCTGGCTGTTGGCGTCGGGTTGCAGCAGCACCGTGCAGCCCAGGGCCTCCAGGCGGCCGATCACGTCGGCGCGGAAGGCGTCGAGGCTGATGGCCACCCCCAGGTCGCCCACCGGGGTCGGGAACACCCGCAGTTCCCCCAGGTCGCCGGGGCAGAGGTCCACGCCGCCTCCCTCTTCGCCGGGCGTGAGGTGGACCTTGTCGGTCACCCCGATGAGGTCACCTGCCGGGCCGAGCAGCACCGTCTGGTTGGTGAGCACGCCCGGCGCCCGCCGCAGCCGCCCGCCGACGAGGCGGTAGCGGGGCATGGGCGCCGAGCCGCAGCACAGGTACACGCCGTACTCGCGCGCGAGCTCGCGGCAGGTGTGCAGGTACAGCGCTGTGTTCGCGTCGGTCCCGGCCAGTTGCAGCGCGCGGATGGGCGACACCCGTTCGCGCAGCAGGGTAGGCAGCGTGCGGGGCAGCCGTGCCAGAAACAGGGCCGCCGCTGCCCGCTCGAAGGTGCCCAGGCGCGTGGCCCACCCGGCGCCGCGCAGGACCAGCGGCAGACCGTTGAGTTCCGTGAGGACGACCAGGGTCGGCCGGTCCGGGGCGATCAGGGGCCGCGCGCCGTCGAGCTGGGCACGCATCCAGGCGCGGAAGGCGTCGGCACTCACGAAATCGGAGGCCGACCACTGCGGCTGCGCGGCGATCACGCGAAAGGCCCGGGCGGCGGGGTCGGCGGGGGACATGCCCCAGGGTAGCGGGCCGCAAGGGCGCGCGGGCGGGCGGCCCCGTCTCAAGCTCCGCTCAGGCCCGGGTGCTGGAAGCCCGGCGCGGACTGTGGGAACGTGGGGGTATGCCCCCCACCCCCTCCCCCACCCCAAGTCCCCTGCCGGCAGGCGGCTGATGCTGCGCCGCAAGCCTATGCCGGAGCCGGACGATGCCCAGACCGAGGACACGGGCGGCCTGCGCGGGGCCGCGCGCCGCCTGGGCGAACGCGCCCGTCAGGACCCGCGCGTGCAGCAGGCCGCCGAGAGCCTGCGGGGCCGCCGCGAGGAGCTGCGTGCCAGCGGCCGCGAGCGCGCCGACGCCCGCCTGGAAGCCCTGATCGAGGCGCGCCGGGAGCGGCGGGGCGAAACGACCCCCCCCGAGGTCGCGGGCCTGCTCGAAGCCCGCCGCCGCGAGCGGGAGGCCCACGCCCGGCAGTTGCGCGAGCGCGCCGCCTTTCTGGAACAGGCCACCTCGCCTGAGGAGAGCCGGGTGCTGCGGCGTGTCGCCTCGGGCACCCCGCGCCTGGGCGGCGAGGACCCGGAGCCGCGCTACACCGAGCTGCTCGACACGCTCGCGCCCGGCGGCGACCCCGCGCGCGAGATGGCCGTCCACCGCGCGGTGTGGGCGCTGGCCGAGCGCCGCGTGCTGGCCGTCTCGCCGCATGGCGCCGTGCGCGCCGGGCCGCAGACCCTCGATCCCAAGACCCTGGACGCGCCGGACACCCGCCCGCCGGAGTAGTCCGCGCGCCCGGCCGCTAGACTCCGGCCATGTCCCTGCCCGACTCCGGCCGTTCCCTTCCGGAAGCCCCCCTGTCTCCCCCGACGGTCCTGGTGATCGTGGGGGGCAGCATGGCGGCCGTCAAGGCGCCGTCGGTGCTGCGGCGGCTGCGTGAGCGCGGAGCGCAGGTTCAAGTCATCGCGACGGCGGCCGCGCTGGAATTCATCACTGAACTGAGCCTCGCCACGGCGGCGGGCGGCCGCGTGGCGACCGAAGCGACCTGGTTCGCGGCCCGCCCCGACGCCCAGCACCTCACGCTGGCCCGCGCCGACGCCGCCGTGGTCGTGGGGGCCTCGGCCGACCTGCTGGCCCGCGCCGCCGGGGGCCACGCGGGCGACCTCGCCGCCGCGACCCTGCTGAGCGTCGCGGGGCCGGTGCTCTGGGTGCCCGCCATGAACGAGCGGATGTGGCACCACCCCGCCGTACAGGCCAACGCGGCGGCGCTGCGCGGCTGGGGCCACACCTTCCTGGGGCCGGAGGTCGGGGCCTTCGGCACGCTGGGCGAGGGCCGGGGCTTGGGCCGCATGGCCGAGCCGGAAGACATCGCGGCCGCCACGCTGGCCCTGCTCCCCCCCGCCCCGGCGGTCAGGGCGCAGGACCTCGCGGGCTGGCGGGTGGTCGTTTCGGCCGGGCCGACGCGCGAGTACCTCGACCCGGTGCGGTTCATCAGCAACCCCAGCAGCGGCAAGATGGGCTACGCGGTCGCCGAGGAGGCCCGCGACCGGGGCGCCGACGTGACGCTGGTCAGCGGCCCGGTTCAGCTGCCCCCGCCCGCCGGGGTCCGGACCGTGCCCATCGAGTCGGCGCTGGAACTGCGTGACGCCGTGCTCGACGCCGCGCGCGGGGCCGACCTCGTGGTCATGACGGCGGCGGTGGCCGACTACCGCGCCGCAGAGCAGGCCCAGGAGAAGCAGGCCAAGGTGGCGGGCGACGTGACCGTCCACCTCACCCCCAACCCCGACATCCTGGCCGAACTGGGGCGCGAAAAGGCGGGGCGGCTGCTGGTGGGCTTCGCGATGGAGACGCACGCCGGGATCGAGCGGGCCGCCGCCAAGGCCGCGCGCAAGAATGCCGACTTCATCCTGCTCAACTACCCCACGCGCGAGGGCACCGGCTTCGGCGGCGACGACAACGAGGTCACGCTCGTTCGCCCGGACGGCACCTCGGAAGCCTGGCCGCGCACCAGCAAACGCGAGGTCGCCCGGCGGCTGCTCGACGAGGCCCGGCAGTTGCGGGACTGAGGACGCGGGCCCACATCCGACCGGATGTTTGCTTTATTCATCTTCTATACATAACATGGCGCGATGCTCAGCAAGGACCAGCGCCAGAAACGGATTCAGGACATCATCATGCGCGAGAGCGTCTCGACGCAGGCCGATCTGGTGGGCCTGCTGCGCGCCGAGGGCATTCAGGTCACGCAGGCGACGGTCAGCCGCGACATCAACGAGCTGCGGCTGGTGCGCCTGCCCATCGGCAAGGGCCGCCACCGCTACGCCCTGGCGCAGTACGGCGCGCACGCCAACGTCGAGGAGCAGCTCACGCGCCTCTTTCAGAACTTCGTGCAGGACGTGGACCGGGGCGAGAATCTGCTGGTGATCCGCACCGCCGAGGGCCACGCCAGCGGGGTCGCCCTGCTGCTCGACCGCTGGCAGCGCGACGACATCGTGGGGACCATCGCCGGCGAGGACACCATCTTCGTGGTCGCCCGCACCACGACCGAGGGCGAGGCGCTCATGGAGGAGCTCAACGCCCTGATGCTGGGCTAGGGGGCTTGCCCGGGGCGCGGCGCGGTCCGCCCCCCCGACTCAGGGCACGTCGTCGTCGTCGAGCACCGGCACGTTGCCCACCGGCAGCTGCACATGGGCGGCGGTGCCCCGGCCGACCTCGCTCTCCAGCCAGATGCGGCCCCCGTGCGCGTCCACGATGCTGCGGGCGATGCTCAGGCCCAGGCCCGCGCCGCCCTGGTCGCGGCTGCGGCTGTCCTCGACGCGGTAGAAACGGTCGAAGAGCCGCGCCAGATGCTCGGCCGGGATGCCGGGACCGTCGTCGCGGACCGTCAGGCGCACCTCGCGGCCGTCTTCTTCGGCGCTGCTGGACATGGTGACGTGCTGCGCGCCCGCCTTCAGCGCGTTGCCCACCAGATTGATGATGACCTGTTTGAGCCGGTCGGGATCGCCCTCGAAGGGGATGTCGGGGCCGGTCGCCGTGAGGGCCGTCTGCTGGCCGCTCGCCAGCGGCGCGAGTTCGCGCGCCACCTCGCTCAGGAACAGGCCCGAGAAGACCGGCTGGCGCGTGAGGTTCACGACCCCGCTGTCCGAGCGCGCGAGTTGCAGCAGGCTGGCGATGAGGTTGGTCAATCTCTCGGACTCGCGCACGATGATGTTCAGGCTCTCGCGCTGCTGCCCGCTCGGCTCGGTGCGGCGCAGCAGATAGCTGGCGTGCCCGCTGATGGCCGTGACGGGTGTGCGCAGCTCGTGGCTGGCGTCACTGGTAAAGCGGCGCTGGGCCTCGAAACTGCTTTCCAGACGGTCGAGCATGGCGTTCAGCGAGCCAGCGAGCGCCTCGACCTCGTCATGGGTCTGCGGCACCGGCACGCGCTCGGTCAGGGTCTGTCCGCCGATGCGCTCGGCGGCCTGGCGCACCTGCCGCAGCGGGCGCAGCGCCTGCCCCGCGAGCACGTAGGCCCCCACCCCCGCCATGATCAGCCCGGTCAGGAACAGCAGCGCCAGCACGCTCTGGAGGGTGTTCACGGTGTCGTGGACCCCCGCGAGGCTGCGGCCCACGTATGTGATGGCGAAACTGGGCGGCGGCGCGTTCAGGGCGAGCGGGTCGGTTGGCGAGAGGTCAAGCTGCACCGGCCCCAGCGTCACCTGCACGCGGTAGGTGGTCGGCGTATCGGCCTGCGAGCCGAAGGCGTTCTGGATCTCGCGGGTCAGGGTAATGCGCCCGGCGGGCGACTCGACGAGCTGTGTCAGTTCGGCGTCGCTCAGGCGCAGCGGCTGGCTGGCGAGAAACCCGATCACCACGCGGCGACTGTCCATGAGCCGCCGGATGTAGGCGATGTTCTCCCGGCGCTGCTCGGGGGTGCGCCCAGGCCCGAGCGCCTCGATCAGCCAGTCGCGGTCGTAGAACACGAGGTCCTCGATCTGGATGATGTCGTTGGGAAACAGCCCGCGCGCGCGCGACACGAGCGGGATACTGCGGGCGCTGGTCTCGGCCGGGCTGTCGAAGCCCAGCTGGCTGACCAGTCCGGTGAATTGCCGCTGCGAGTCCGAGATGGCCGAATCCACGTTGCCCAGCAGGCTGCGCTGCATGAGGAGCAGGGCCGAGACCGCCACCAGCCCCAGCAGGAAGGCCAGCAGCGCCGTATACAGCAGCGTGAGACGCCAGCGCAGGGTCAGGTGCATGCCTGCCCCGCGCCGGCGTCTCGCCCGCTCCTGTTCTGCCGCGCCCTCACGCCCGGCAGTCTAGAGCAGCGCCCGGCGGCCGGAAGCGCGCTCACTCCTCGCGCAGCACGTAGCCGACGCCGCGCACGGTATGGATCAGCCGGCGCTCGCCTCCCTCCTCAAGCTTGCGGCGCAGGTAGCCGATATACACGTCCACGACATTGCTGCCTCCGGTGTATTCGGGCCAGACCTTCTCCTCGATCTCGAAGCGCGAGAAGACTTTGCCGGGATTGCGCGCCAGCAGTTCGAGCAGCTCGAATTCCTTGGCGCTCAGCTCCACGCGCCGACCACCCCGGAAGATCTCACGGCCGTCGAGGTTCATCACGAGGTCGGCCACACGCACCTCGCCGGTCACGGCCGGGTTCACGCGGCGCAGATGCGCGCGCACGCGGGCCAGCAGTTCCTCGATGGAAAAAGGCTTGATGAGGTAGTCGTCGGCCCCGGAATCCAGGCCCTCGACCTTGTCCTGAATGCCGTCCTTGGCCGTCAGGATGATGATGGGCGTGTTGCTCGTCTTGCGGATGCGCCGCGCGACCTCCAGGCCGTCGAGGACCGGCAGCATGAGGTCGAGGATGACGAGATCGGGGTTGACTTCGCGGAATTTGGAAAGACCCGTCACGCCGTCGAAGGCCACCTCGGTGGCGTAACCCTCGGCCGCGAGTTCCAGTTCTATGAAGCGGGCAATGTCTTTTTCATCTTCAATGACGAGGACCAGCGGCTTGCGTTCCATGCCGCCAGTCTAGAGAGCGTTCTCATGAGAAGGCGGGAGGTCTGGCTTAGCCGACTTTCATCTGGTTGTCGCGCAGGACGCGCCGGGCCTCGTAGACCTCGCAGATCTCCCCGAAGTCGCGCAGTTCCAGCGGCTCGCCCAGAAGCCCGAATTCCAGGCGCGCCGAGGCGGCGCAGCCCGACTGCACGATCTGACACACCAACGTCTGGCCGGGCTGCGCGCCGCCGCACAGCCGCCGCGCGAAATTGACCGGCAGGCCGTAGGCGCTGAGCTGCCCGCCGATATGCCCGGTGATGACCTCGCCGGACGTGACCGCCCCGCGCAGCTGCAGCGAGAGCCCCAGCAGCCCGGCCAGACGCAGCCGCGCGACGCGGCCATGGGCGTCGAGTGCCGCGAGCACCGCCGCTTCGGCCTGGTCCTGGGGCCAGAAGGCCAGGACGGCGTCACCCTGATGTTGCAGCACACAGCCGCCGTGGGCCTCGAAACTCAGGTACAGCAGCTGGACGAACTCGGCCATCAGGGCCGCGTAGTGATCGACCGGCAACCGCTGCGCCAGCGCCGTACTCCCCACCAGGTCCACCATGACGAAACAGGCCTGCTGGGTCGCCACGGGAGAGCTCGCTAGAGGAAGGAGAAGGTCGGCCATAAAGATGAGCCCATGATGGCAAAGATTCACCGACGAGTAAAGAGCGGCTTCCCCTCAAGTATGAAAGTTCCCTCTATATGTAAGGCGACAGCCTTCCAATGAATAGCGACATCTTCATTATTCGTTCGATCCTGAACGGTTTGATGGGCCTGAACTTCCGAGTGTCGTGCGCGACAGCGCGGACCACCTTCGGCTCACCGGGGAGGCCGGTCGCGTTGTTCAGCGCAGCCACCTCGATCTCGAAAGTCGCACTGGGCCGGACAGGGCCCGGTAGAGTCTGGCGACACGGAATCCCGCCGGGTCGCGGACACCTGTCGCCCCTGTCCGGCCTCTCTGCACCGACTGTCGAAGCAGTGAGCCCAGAAAGGAAATGCGCAGCGCCCCGACCCGGGCGGCACACTGGAGACGGCCTGGGATGCGGTGGGCAGCGAGACGGGCGAGCCGAGCAGGGAATCCGTCACTTTTTGCCGGGTGCCGCTGCGGAACGCGGGCGACATGAGCGTGCAGGGGTTCCAGGCCCCGGTCGAATTCGCTCGCAACTTCATCCCGGCTGTCCGGTAGGGCGCCAAGGCCCTCCGCAGTAACGCGCCCGAGCGCTTGTGACCGTGGCTGATCGGCGCGTTGGCCCACCACCTTCCCCGTCCGCCTAAGGCTGAAAAGCATGTCCGTGTGCGCCCAGAGCGCCACGCCTGAGCTGCCGCAGCCTGGGAACTGGCCGGTAGGTGCGGGAGAACCGGGGAGCAACGACGAGACGGAAAGAGCTTGAGGCCCCGAGCAGACGGTCCACCCTCCCGAAGAGTCGCCTCCAGGATTTCGGCGGAAGAACGAAGTCCGTCGCCGGGAAAAAATCGAGCACCCGTAGTCCTGTGGGACCCCCGATACGAACAAAGAAGAACCCCGCCGAAGCGGGGCACTTTATATCTGGTGGGCGGTATAGGATTTGAACCTACGACCCTTCGCGTGTGAAGCGAATGCTCTACCACTGAGCTAACCGCCCGAAATTGGAATTGCGCTGGTGGGCCCTGCCGGATTTGAACCGGCAACCAATCGGTTATGAGCCGACTGCTCTGACCGTTGAGCTAAGAGCCCGCACGACTGAGGCTGCGCGTTCGCCGAGTGCTGGGCACAAGGCGAGGGGAAGTGTAGCAATGGACTCCAGGCTTGTCAAACGTCGGGGACCGGCGTCCGGCGGCGAGTACAGTCTTGCTATGCATGTCGCGCACATAGCGTCCGAAGTCTTCCCCTTTTCCCGCTCCGGTGGTCTGGGCGACGTGGTGGGGGCATTGCCGGCCGTGCAGGCGGCCCAGGGCAGCGAGGTCACGGTGGTGTCGCCCTGGTACGCCAGTCTGGGCGGCGAGACCCCCGGGCACCTGTGGGCCGGCGACCTGCCGGAACTGGGCGGCGCGCTGGGTCTGGGCGACGCCCCCCATGTCTGGGTGGGCGAGGTGCGGCGCGGCGGCGTGCGTTACCTCTTCATCGGCCTGTCGCCCTTTTCGCGGCCAGGGCTGTACCACGACGACGACGTGTGGCGCTACTGCGCCTTCGGGCAGGCCGTGCTGCCGGTCCTGCGCCGCCTGGGGACCGTGCCGGACGTGGTCCACGGCCACGACTGGCAGGCCGGTCTAGTCGTGGCGCACGCGCAGCTCGCGGGCCTTGCCACGGTCTTCAGCGTGCACAACCTGCAATACCAGGGCAAGTGGAATTTCGCCGAGGGAAGCCGCTGGACCGGTCTGCCCGACTGGGCGCTGGGGCCGGACGGCCTGGAGAAGGACGGCGACGTCAACCTGATGAAAGCGGGGCTGACCTTCGCCGACCGCGTGACCACCGTCAGCCCGACCTACGCCCAGGAGATCACCACGCCGCAGTACGGCGAGGGCCTGGAGGACCTGCTGGGAGGCCTCGCGCGCCAGGGCCGCCTGAGCGGCATCCTGAACGGGCTGGACCAGGAGCGCTGGGACCCGCGTACCGACCCCGACATCACGCCCTACGGGGACCTCGCGGGCAAGGCGGCGGCGACGGCGGCCCTGCGCGCCGAGTTCGGGCTGGACAGCGCGCCGGTCCTGGCGACGGTCAGCCGGCTGGCGGGCCAGAAGGGCATGGACCTGCTGATCGAGGCGCTGCCCGCCCTGACCCCCGACTGGAACGTGGTCGTGCTGGGCGGCGGCGACCCGCTGCTGGAGGCCGCACTGACCGGCTGGGCGCAGCACCCGCGCGTGGCCTTCGCGCAGGGCATGAACGAGGCGCTGGCCCACCGCATCTATGCCGGGGCCGACGCCTTCGCCATGCCCAGCCGCTTTGAGCCGTGCGGCCTGTCGCAGATGATCGCCATGCGCTACGGCACCCTGCCGGTCGTGCGCGAGACGGGCGGACTGGTGGACACCGTGCCGCACGACGTGGGCTTCCGCTTTGCCGAGGCCGAGCCGCAGGCGCTGGCCGCCGCGTGTACCGAAACCCTGGCCGCGTACCGGCAGCCCGGCGACTGGGCGGGGCGGGTAGAGCGCGCCATGCGCCTCGACTTCAGCTGGGACGGTCCGGCGCGGCACTATCTGGCGCTGTACCGCTCGCTGCGCTGAAGGTCTCCTCCAGAAAAGGCAGCAGCGCCGCCGTAAAGGCCTCGGGGGCGTCGAGATTCGAGAGGTGGGCGGCGCCGGGCAACACCTCGCAGCGCCCACCCGCCAGGTCGGCCATCTCCTGGGCGCGTTCCGGCGGCGTGAGGGTGTCCTGTGCCCCCACCAGCGTGAGCACCGGCAGCCGCAAGCCGCGCAGGGTGTCCCGGTGCTCCTGCCGCGCGGCCATCGCCCGCAGCGCCCCCGCCACCCCGGCAGGCGTCGCCATCTCGACCATCGGGCGGATGCGCTCGAAGGTGGGGGGCCAGTGTTCCTCACGCGCCGCGTCCACCAGGAAATCGGTGCCCTCGGCCAGCGCGCGCCGCGCCTGCTCGTGGCGGGCCTGGACCTTCTCGGGCGGGTCGGTGCGGGCGGTCGTGTCGGCCAGCACGGCGGCGAGAAAACGCTCCGGGGCCTGGGCCAGCAGCTCCAGCCCCAGGTAGCCGCCCATGCTCAGGCCGACCAGGGCCAGCGGCTCCGGGGGCAGCGCGGCCAGGAGGTCGGCCGCCGCGCCGGGCAGGGACACCAGCGCGCCGGGCTGGCCGCCGAAGCCCGGGAGGTCGGGGGCCAGGACCGTCCAGCCGGCGGCTTCGAGCGCGCGGCGCTGCTCGCCCCACATCGCGGCCGAGAGCGGGTAGGCGTGCAGCAGCAGGACGGTCCGGGCAGGGGGCATGGCCCAGGGTAGGGTGGCGCGGCGGGAACCGGCCTTCAGGCGACCTTGAGGGGGCCGGCGGGATAGCCTCCGGGGGATGATGTTTGACGTAACCGTCCGGCCCGCCGCCCCGGCCGACCTGCCCCCCCTGCTCGCCGCGCTGTACGGCGCGCCCGAAGAGGACGTCGCCTGGATGGCCGACACCCTGAGCGCCGCCTGGACCGCCCACGCCCCCGGCGGCGAGGTGCTGGGGGCCGTGGGCCTGCGTCCCAGTCCGGCCAACGGGGCCGAGCTGCTGGGCGGCGCGCTGGCCCACCCCCAGGGCCGCGACCACGAAGACGCCGTGGGGGTAGCCCTGGCCCGCACCGCCCACCTGGAGGGCGGCCGGGTCTACGCCTTCGCGGACGGCCACCTCTTCTCGGCGGCGGCGCTGCGGGCGGCGGGCTACCGCGAGGCCGCCGCCTACCGCCTGCTCGCCGGGCCGACCCCCCAGGCCGCGCCCCAGGTGCCGCCGGGCTTCACGCTGCGGCCCCTGACCGACGTGCCCGACCTCGCTGCCCGCCTGGACGCCCTGGCGACCTACGAGGACCGTCTGGGTCATCACGCCGTGAGTCCGGCGGCGGCCGGGGACGGCGCGGGCGGTTACGACCCGGCCCTGAGCCTGATCGCGCTCGACGCCTCGGGGAGGGCCGCCGGCATCTGCCGCGCCGCGCCGGAGGAGGGCTACGCGCGCATCGACGCGCCGGGGGTGCGCCCGGACCTGAGACACGGTGGGCCGGCGGGCGGCGACCTGCGCGCCGCGCTGCTGCTGGGCGTGTGCGCGCTGGCCCGCGCGCGCGGCTTCGGGGACGTGAGCGTCGAGGGCTGGGGCGACACGCCGGCCGAACTCGCCGCCGACCTCGCGCTGGGGCTGGAGGTGGAGATCGAGAACCCGATCTATGTGGCCCCCTGAAGCTTCCCGGCAGCGGGGGCTGATAAGCTGGCGCGCGTGAATCTCGCGGTGGTCCTCGTCTCTCCGAAAACACCCGGCAACGTGGGGGCGGCGGCCCGCGCGATGCTGAACATGGGGGCCTCCGACCTGCGGATCGTGGCCCCGCGCTGCGACTACCTCGATTCGCAGGCGGTGGCGATGGCGGTCCACGCGGCCGACCTGCTGCGCGGCGCGCGGGTGTACCCCACCCTGCGCGAGGCCCTGGCCGACCGCGACGTCAGCGTGGGCACCTCGGCCCGCATCCGCGCCGACCTGCCCGCCCCCCAGCACCCGGCCCAGATCCGGCCGCTGGTGCGGGGCGCGGCGGCCCCGGCGCTGGTGTTCGGCCCCGAGGAGACCGGGCTGGTGAACAGCGACCTGGAGCAGTGTCAGGTGACGGTGCGCATTCCGACCGGCGACTACGCCAGCCTCAACCTCGCGCAGGCCGTACTGCTGGTGTGCTACGAGTTCTTGCAGGGCGTGGACGAGGTGCCCGAGCACACACGCAAGACCGCCACCCGCGAGGAGATGGAGTCTACCTACGGCCACCTTCAGGAGGTCATGCACCTCATCGGCTACACCGACGCCGTGCGCGCCCGGCACACGCTGCGGCTGTGGCGCAAGCTGCTCGACCGGGCCCACATGACCAGCGCCGAAAGCCGCCTGTTCCGGGGGCTGCTGCGGCAGGTGCAGTGGAAAGTCGGCAGTGTCCCCGGCGCCGCGCAGCCGGAGCCCCTGCCGGAACCGGACCACGCCGACGACCGCTGAGCCGGAGACACCGCCCGGGGACACGGAAGAAACGCGGTCCTTTGCCTATGCTGCGGGCATGACCGACCGGCCCGCCCCTGCCCCGCCGCCTGTGCCCCTGCCCGCCCCGCCCGCCACGCAGGCGCTGCCCGCTCCGGCGCAGCTGTCGGACCGGGTGCGGCTGGTGCGCAACACGCTGCCTCCCCTGATCCTGCTCGTGGTGGTGGTGGTCGAGCTGCTCATCGCGCAGCTGCGCAGCCCGGGCGCGGAGCTCTGGGCCCACCTGCTGTTCTACGGCCTGGTGGGGCCGGCCGTGACCTTTTTCAGTGTCGAGTGGATCGCCGAGGGCACCCGCGCGCGCGAGCGGGCCGAGCGTGAGCTGCGCGCCCTGTACGGCGAACTGAGCGCCTCGCACGGGCGGCTGCGGGCCGTGCAGGAACTCATGCGCGACCTCGCCGAGGCCCCCGACCAGGGCGCGGTGCTGGAGGTCGCGGCGCGCGGCGCGGTGCGCGTGACCGGCGCCACGCACGCCACGCTGACGGTGCCCGGCGGCCTGAGCGGCACGGCGCGCGGCGACACCCTGCTGGCCTCGCCCAGCGCCGATCTGCACCCCCTGAAGGTGCCGATTCCGGGGGGGGGCGCGCTCGCCCTGCACTTTGAGGCCCCCCCCGGCCCCGACACCGAGACGCTGGCGCAGGCGCTGGCCGCCGAGGTCGCCAACGGGGTCGAGGCCGCCCGGCAGCGCACCCTGGACCTGATGACCCTGCACTCGGTGGACCAGAGCATCCGCGCCGAGCGCAACATGCGCCGGCTGCTCTCGCGCATCACGCGCAACATGGCCGCGCGCCTGAACGTGACGGCGCGCGCGGCGTACCTCACCGACCAGGACGGCGTGCTGCGGCTGGAATACGCCGAGGACGAGCGCGGCGAGGCGGTCGGCGGCAGCCCGGCCCCCGCCTTCGCGCTGCGGGTCGCGGAGGCAGGCAAGCCCCTGATCGCGCAGGAGGCCGAGGCGGTGGACGTCTTTCCGGGGGCCCGCAGCGCGCTGGGGCTGCCGATGCTCAACGAGGACGGCCTGCTGGGCGTGCTGGTGCTGGGCGACAGCCGCGAGGGGGCCTTCACCGAGACGCGGGTGCCCCTGCTGGCCCTGATGGCCGGGCAGGCCACGCTGGCGGTGCGCAACGCCCGCGCCTACCTGTATTCCGAAGAACTGGCGATCAGCGACGAGCGCGCCCGCATCGCCCGCGAGATCCACGACGGGGTGGCGCAGTCGCTGGCCTTCGCGGCCCTGAAGCTCGACGTGGTGTCGCGCCAGCTGCGCAGCGACCCCGACCGCGCCGAGGCCGAGGTGCGCGCGGCCGGATCGCTGCTGCGCGAGCAGATCCGCGAGGTGCGCCGGTCCATCTTCGCGCTGCGGCCCATCGACCTCGAACGGTACGGTCTGCTGGAAACGGTGCGGCGCTACGTGCTGGACTTCGGCGAGCAGAACAACCTGCGGACCACGCTGGATTTCGGCGGCCTGGAAGACAGCGGCGAGCTGCACCTCGCGCCCGGCGACGAGGCGATGGTCTTCCGGCTGGTGCAGGAGAGCCTGAACAACGTCGCCAAGCACGCCCGCGCCCGCGAGGTCAGCGTGAGCCTGCTGGGCGGCCCCCGCGTGCGGCTGCGCGTACAGGACGACGGCGTGGGCTTCGATCCGGACAGCATCACCGGCCGCGTCAGCAGCGCGGGCGGCCTGGGCCTGATCCAGATGCGCGAGCGGATCGAGGCGCGCGGCGGGCGCTATCAGGTCCACTCGGCCCCAGGCGGAGGCACGCTCGTCGAGGCCGAGGTGCCGCAGACCTGAAGTCGGGGCAGGCAGCGCGCCCCGGGGGGGCGTGGTTCGCCCGGACCATAAATAGTGCGGAGCCCCCCGCAGCGGCCCCCCTGACGTTCAGCCCGTCAGCACGAAGCCGTGCAGCGGCGGCAGCGTGCGGAAGCGTACCCAGTCGCCGGGCCGCGCAGCGGGCAGCGCCGAGTAGGCCGACAGTACCAGCGGCAGCCGGGCGCGCACCACCCAGCTGCGCCCCAGCACCTGCTCGATCTGCCCGCAGCCCTCGGCCGCCGAGATTCCCACCAGGGTCAGGGTCTCGCCCTGCGGCGCGTCCTGACCCAGCACCTCGGTCGCGGGCAGGTCCAGCAGGCCGTTCACGACGACCCGCGCCGGGCCGGGAGGCGCGGCGTAGGGGCCGCAGCGGTCGAACAGATACAGGACCCGGCCCCCCGCCGCGAACTCCAGCAGGGGGCTGCCCTCGGGCTGGGGGTACAGCAGGCCACTCGCGGCGTATTCGCCGTAGCGGGCCATGAATTCGGCCTCGGAGTTTTCCAGGGCGCGCGGTTCGGCGGAGCGTTCCTGGGTCAAGCGGGACTCCGGAGGCGGCGGGCGCGGGACATGGCCCGGATTCTAGGGCATCCGGCCGCCGTCTCCCCCCCTGCCCGGCTGGTCCCGGTCCTCCGGAGCGGCGGCCTCCAGCCACCCCAGGTCGGGGCGCGCGCCCCCCAGACGGTCCAGGCAGGCGTCGGCGCGCTCCAGGGCGAAGGTGCCCTCGACCTCCCGCAGGATATGGATGAGGACCAGCCCGCACAGGCGCTCGAGCTGCGCCCAGGCCAGCGATTCCGGCGGCCGGGCGTCGCGGGCGCGCGACAGCAGGGTGAGGGCCAGCCGCTCGTCGCCCTCTACAAAGGCGAGGGCGGCCTGGGGGGGAACCAGGGCCGCCCATGCCGCAGGACCGTCCATCAGGTCAGGGTGCGCCACGCCACGTCGGCGACCACACCGGCCAGCATCGTCAGGGCCAGCCACATGTTGGCGTCGAAGAAGGCCACGTTGGCGCGCGTCAGGTCGTCCGGGTTCACGATGCGGTGCTCGTAGAACAGGATGCCGCCCATCGCCAGCGCGGCGAGGTAGTACCAGAAGCTCGCCCCGCTGAGCACGCCGACCAGCAGCAGCAGGGCGAAGGTCAGGGCGTGGCTCACGGCGGCGATCTTCAGGGCGCGGGGGATGCCGAAGCGCGCCGGGATGCTCTTGACGCCGTTGGCGAGGTCGAAGCGGTAGTCCATCGTCGCGTAGATCACGTCCAGCCCGACCATCCAGAAGATGACGACCGCCCACAGCGCCCAGGCCGGCGGGTCGAAGTGCCCGGTCACGGCGATCCAGCCGCCCGCCGCCGCCGCCCCGTCGGTGATGCCCAGCCACACGTGGCACAGCCAGGTGTAGCGCTTGGTGTACGGGTAGCCGATCAGAAAGACCAGGGCGAGTGGCAGCAGCACCAGACACAGCGGGTTGAGCTGCGCCGCCGCGAAGGCCAGCACGACCACGCTGAGGCCCACCAGGGTCCAGGCCTGCGCGGGCGAGACCTTGCCGCTGGGCACCTCGCGGCCGGCGGTACGCGGGTTGCGCGCGTCGATGAAGCGGTCGATGACCCGGTTGGCACCCATCGCCGCCGTGCGGGCCGCCGCCATCGCCACCGTCACCCAGATCAGGGTGTGCCAGCCGGGCCAGCCGGTGCCGCGCGCGCTCATGCTCGCCAGCAGCATCCCGGCGTAGGCGAAGGGCAGCGCGAACACGGTGTGTTCGAACTTCACCAGTTCCAGATAGGTCTTGATCCGTCCCGTAGCGCTCACCACGCCCCGCCTGTCCACTCGGCGCTGCCTGCCCACTCGACGCTTCTCACAGCCACGCAGCATAGCGGCCCGGCGAGGGTGGGCGCTCAGAAGCACTCACAATCGCCGGGCCGCCGGGGCCGCGCGGGCTTATTTGGGCTGCGCCAGACGGTCGAGCACCAGACGGCTGACGCCCTTGAGCGTCTCGAAGACGCCGACGCCCTGGCTGGCCGAGGACTCGTACATGGGCAGCTCGCGCTTGGGGTCGATGACCGCGCGGATCATGTCCACCGGCAGCGCGCCGGGCACGTCGCGCTTGTTGACCTGGAGCACGATGGGCACGTCGCGGATGTCGATGCCGTGCTCCTGGAGGTTCTCGCGCAGGTTGCGCATGCTCTCGGCGTTGGCGCGCAGGCGGTTGGGCGAGCTGTCGGCCACGAACACGATGCCGTCCACGCCGCGCAGGATCAGCTTGCGGCTGGCGTTGTAGAAGACCTGTCCCGGCACGGTGTAGAGGTGGAAGCGGGTCTTGAAGCCCTGCACGCTGCCGAGATCGAGCGGCAGGAAGTCGAAGAACAGCGTGCGCTCGTCCTCGGTCGCCAGGGAGACCATCTCGCCGCGCTGGTGGCCGGGCACGCGGCCGAACACGTACTTGAGGTTGGTGGTCTTGCCGCACATGCCGGGGCCGTAGTAGACGATCTTGCAGTTGATCTCGCGGGCAGCGAAGTTGATGGTGCTCAAGGGGGGGCTCACCTCCGGTGAGGCGCGCGGGGACGCGCGAAAAGGCAAAGGAAACGCGGACAGCAGGCGGTCGGGAGGGACGCTTAGCCCAGGAGGTCGTCGAGCAGCGCGCTGGCCCCCTTGGAAAAGTCGTCGCCCAGTTCCGGCTGGGGCGCGTCGGCCAATTCGTCGAGAATCTCCCCGATCTTGGGGATGGTCTTGCGGGCGTACACCTTGACCTTGCCCAGCGCCACACTGCTGTCGAAGATGAGGGTCAGCAGCGCCTGATCCCCGACCGACTCCACGTACAGCGTGCCGTTCTCGCCCTGGTGGGTCTGTTCGGAGAAAGTGCGTTCGCCCAGCATGTTCGCCAGCGCGGCGGTCGCGGCGGCGTTGCTGGCGACCAGCGTGGCGACGCTGTCGAGCGCGGGTGGGCGGGGCGCCCACAGGGCTTCTTTGTGCGACAGCACGAAGCCCTTGCGGTCGACAAGCAGGCAATAGCGGACTCCGGTGGCGGCCAGCAGTTCTTCGAGGTGCTGGTCCACCCGGGCGAACGCGTCGCCGTAAAGGTCAAGCGAAGGCTCAATCATGGCCCCCCAACTCTAAGGGCCGGCGTCGCACAAACCTCTGACGCGCCCCTTGCTCTGCGCCCGCCGCCTCCCCGGACTCACCCGCCGCCGCTGCCCGTGCGGATACACTCGCCCGCGTGACGGCAGGCGGGACAACGGGAAGGAAGGCGGCGCTCCTGGCGCTGATGCTGGGACTGCTGGGCGCGGCGCAGGCCCGCACGGTCGCCGTCGGCGGCGTGGCGCAGGCCCCGGCGGTGGATTCGCGGCTGCTCGCGGGCGGCGAGGCGCTGGCGGTGTGGACGCTGCCGCGCCTGGGCGTGAGCGTGCGCAACGACCCGCGCGACCTGCGGCTGCTGTACGGCGCCCGCGAACTGCGCTACGCGCCGGGCGGCGGCGGCCAGGGCGGCGGCTGGCGCGCGGTCGGCCTGCGCGTTCCCGCCGGTCTGGCCGCTCCGCAGAGCGTGAACGGCAGCCTGTACGTGCCCCTGGCGGCGCTGCGGGCCCTGGGCGTACGCGTGCTGAGCGAGGCCCCTGACGTGCTGGACTTCGCCGCTCCGGCCCTGGTCCCGGCCGCGACCCTTCCCCCCTCGCCGGACCTGGCGACGGCCACGGCCACGGCAGCCCCGCCCGCACCGAGCGCGTCGCCTGCTCCGGCCCGGCCCAGCACGCCCGCGCCGGTCACGGCGGCCCCGGCCCCCACCTCCGCGCCGGCCTCGCCTGCGCCCGGCTCCAGTCCGGTCACGGCGGCTCCCGCTGCCGCGACCACCCTGTCCACCGTGCGTATCGGCCGCGAACTGCACCGCAACGTGGAGGTGCAGCGGGTCGTGCTGGAACTCAGCGCGGCGGCGGCCTACACGGTCACGCGCGACCGCAGCGGCCTGAGCCTGACCCTCGCCGGGGTCGCGGCCACGCCGGTCCACCAGACCCTCAACTCGGGCGACACCCTCAGCGTCACGCCGGGAAGCGGCGGCGTGGCCGTGCGCCTGAACACGGGCGGGGGCAGCAGCGAGGTCTTTACCCTCGACAATCCGGCGCGCGTGGTGATCGACACGACGACCCAGCTCGACACCCGCGTGCCGCCTCCCATCGACCCCGAGGCCCTGCCGCCGGGCGTGACCTACCGCAACAAGGGCTACCTGCACCTCCTGAGCTTCGACCCCGCGCTGTACCAGCCGCGCGTGGTGAGTGCGCCTGCCGGCCGCGCCCTGGGGCTCTCGGCGCTGGTGGGGAGCGTGCGTGGGGTCGCCGGGGTCAACGGCGGCTACTTCGACCCGGCGACCGCCCTGCCGGTGGACCTCGTGGTCTCGGGCGGCCTGATGACCGCGCCCAGCCTGGAAAAGCGCGCCACCGTGGGCTTCACGGCCACCGGCGCCACGCTGGTCGGCTATCCCCGGCCCCGTTACGTGCTGAGTGGCCCGTTCGGCAGCGTCACCGTGAACACGGTCGGCCCCCGCGCGCGCGCCGACCTGCTCACGGCCTTCGTGGGCGACGGGCGCACGGCGGTCGGGGCCGACGGCCTGACCACGCTGTATGTCGTGCCCGGCGCAGGCACGGTCGCCTCGGCCCTGAGTGGGCGGGTCACGCCTCCGGCCGGCACGCTGGCCCTGACCTTCGACCCCTCGCGCTACCCGCAGCTGCCGCGCGCGGCCGGGGCCACCCTGAACGCCGCGCTGGCCTGGCGCGCCGAGGACGCGCCCTGGGACAGCGCGCAGGACGCCCTGAGCGCCGGGCCGCTGCTCGTGCAGGGCGGGCAGGTGGCGCTGAACCCGGCCCGCGAGCAGTTCAACACCTCGGCCGGCATCTGGCGCGCGACCCGGCAGGTGGCGCTGGGCACCCTGAACGGCCAGCCCACCATCGCCTACTTCGAGCACGGCACGCCCGAGGCTTTCGCGGCGGCGCTGGCCGCCTCGGGCGTACGCGACGCGGTGCGCATGGACAGCGGCAGCAGCGCGGCGGCGTATGTCACCGGCGGCTACGGCAACCTGGGCGGCTACCTCAACACGGTCTGGGGCCAGAACGTGCCCAACGCGGTCGTGTTCGTGCCGCGCGCGGCGGCCATGGCCCAGGCCGGCAAGGCGCCTTGAGCCGGAGCCGCACCCCCCGTCGCCCACCCCCCAGAGCCCCGTCGGCCCGGTTCACCGCGACCGGCCGCCCGAAGCGCCGCCGCCACGCCTTCGGGTGGTTCAGCGTGGCCCTGCGGATCGGGCTGGTGCTGCTGCTGCTGCTGTGGGGCCTGATCCTGTGGCACCGCCTGGGTTAGGCCGGGTCCAGGCGCGCGGCGAGCCAGGCGCTCAGGGCGGGCGCGTCCATCGGCCGGGCGAGGTGGTAGCCCTGGCCGTAGCCGCAGCCCAGGTCGCGCAGGGCGTCGAGCTGCGCCGGGGTCTCGATGCCTTCGGCCACGACGGTGAGGTTCAGGCTGCGCGCCATCTCGACGATGGACCGGACGATGCCCGGAAACTGCGCCGAGGTCGCCACGAAGGCCCGGTCCACCTTGAGCATCGAGAGCGGCAGGTGCTGCAACTTGGCGAGGGACGAGTAGCCCCGGCCGAAATCGTCGGCGGCGACGCCCACCCCGTCGCGCAGCAGGTCACGCAGCAGGACGTTGGCGCGGCGGTGGTCTTCCATGAACAGGCTCTCGGTGATCTCGACGACCAGGGCGCTCGGAGGGAGGCCGGTCTCCTCCAGCGTGGCCCGCAGCTGCCCCGGAAATCCGTTGCCCGCGAAATGCTGCGCCGAGAAGTTCACGGCCAGGGTCCGTACCCGCCCGGCGCGGATCAGCGGCCAGACCTGCCGGGCGGCCTCCCGCAGCACCCACAGGTCGATGCATTTCACGCTGCCCTGGGCCTCGGCCATCGAGATGAACTCGTCCGGCTGGATCAGGCCGTAGCGGGGGTGCTGCCAGCGCACCAGGGCCTCGACCCCCGGCACCTCGCCCGCCCCGCCGAGCGCCACGACCGGCTGGAACATCACCGACAGCTCGCCGCGCTCGGCCGCGCCCGGCAGGTCGTCCTCCAGGTCCTGCAGGAGCGACTGCCGGGCACGCATCCAGGGTTCGAAGACGCGCACGCCGCCGCGCCCGCTGCGCTTGCCGGTGTACATCGCCATGTCGGCCTCGTCGAGGAGGTCTCGCAGCTCGCACCCGGCGGTCCAGGCGTGGGTGACGCCGATGCTCAGGCCCACCTGCACGGCCCGCCCGCCCAGCGTGAAGGGCCGCAGCAGCTCGGCCATCAGCGTTTCGGCCAGCTGCCGCGCCTGCGCGGGCGACACCCCGCCGAGCAGCACCACGAACTCGTCGCCGCTCAGGCGGCACAGCGGCGCGCCGGGCGGCAGGCCCCGGCGCAGGCGTCCGGCGAGCTGTTGCAGCAGCAGGTCGCCGCCCCCGTGCCCGAAACGGTCGTTGATGCGCTTGAAGTGGTCGAGGTCCACCATCAGCAGGGTCAGCAGCGGCAGGCCGTCCTGGGCCTCGTCCGGCCCGGCACTTCCGTCTGCCGACCACCCGGCGCGCCGTTCGGCAAACCACTGCTGGAGCTGGGCGCGGTTGGGCAGACCGGTGAGGGTGTCGTGCATGGCCGTGTGGCGCAGGTGGTCGTTGATGGCCTGCAACTCGGCCGTGCGTTCGCGTACCCGCGCCTCCAGCTCGGCCGAGTGCTCCAGGAGCCGGCGTTCCAGGACGCGGCGCTCGGTCACGTCGGTCGTGAAGCTCACCGTACCGACCACCTCGCCGCCGCGCCAGAAGGGCTGCTTGCTCATGCGCAGGCTCATGGGCCGGCCCGCCAGCATGAGGTCGATCTCGCCGACCGCCGCCCGGCCGGTGCTCAGGGCCTCGTGGTCGAGCCGCTCGACCAGGGCCATGAGCTCGGGCGGAAACATCTGCGTGCTGTCCTGCCCGGTCAGGTCGTCGCTGTCGGCGGGGCGGTCGGCATAGCTGTTCAGGGCGGAGTTGTTCAGGATGAACCGCCCCTCCAGGTCCTTGATGGTGATGCCCACCATGCTCTGCTCGCACAGCCCGCGCAGCAGGTCGGCCTGTTCGAGCGAGCGCGCGTAGCTGGTGGTCTGGGCGGTCACGTCGCGGATCAGGCCCATCAGGCGGGTGGGCCCGCCCAGGTGCATCTCGGGCGGGGGACAGAAGCCGCTGAAATGGCACCAGCGCTGCTCGCCGGGCGCGTAGGTCAGGGGGTATTCCACATCGAAGCAGCCCCCCTCCTCCACGACCTGCCGCAGCGAGGCGTCGAGCAGCGCGCCGTCCTCTCGCGACAGGCCCGCCCACAGCACCCCGGCGTCCCACTTGCCCAGATGGGCGTCGTCGATATACAGCATGACCCTGGGCTGGCCGACCTCGGCGTGCCAGAACAGCACGCGGCGTTCACGCAGAAGATCCAGCACCTCCTGAAGACTCAGCTCCAGGTCAGTACTCAGGTGGGGGCGGGGCACTTGCGTCCTCATGGCTCTGATCGGCTCCTTGGCGGCGCAATTCCGGGTCGCGCCGGAGGATGGGCAGCGGTGCCGACAGGATACTGCCCGGCACGGGTGGGCGCGGCGCAGACAGCCCTAGATAGGGCGCAGGCGAACTCCCCCAGCCGTCGCCGGGGGAGCAAATTCGCCGTATGGCGCACCCTGTAGGACTCGAACCTACGACCGACCGCTTAGAAGGCGGTTGCTCTATCCAGCTGAGCTAAGGGTGCGGACAAAAAAGCTCCCGCCGGGGGAGCCTCTTGTGATTCTGGAGCGGGATCACGGATTCGAACCGAGGCCAGAAGCTTGGAAGGCTGCTGTGCTACCACTACACCAATCCCGCACATCTGGAGAGCCACTGTGGTCGAGGCGACAGGATTCGAACCTGCGACCCCTTGGTCCCAAACCAAGTGCGCTACCGGCCTGCGCTACGCCTCGGGCCTGACTCTCGCGGGACGAACTATAGCAGAGCCGGAGGCCGGTGGTGTTCATGTGCCGCTTCGCCTTCATCAGAGGTCAATCTGACGGCCCTCTCACGCTTTAAGAGTTAAAGTGCCGCCATGGAATACCGGAACCTCGGCAAGAGTGGTCTGAAGGTCAGTGAAGTCGCCCTGGGCGGCTGGGAAACCTACGGCGTGAACGTCAACGAAGGCCAGATGGTGCGTGAGATCGTGACCAAGGCCTACGACCTGGGGGTCAACTTCTTCGATCAGGCCGACGTGTACGCGCGCGGCAAGTCCGAGGAACTCATGGGGGCCGTGCTGCGCGAGTTCCCCCGCAACACGCTCGTCATCTCCAGCAAGGTCTTCTGGCCGATGAGCGACCACGTCAACGACCGGGGCCTGTCGCGCAAGCACGTGCTGGAGAGCATCGACGGCAGCCTCAAGCGCCTGGGCACCGACTACCTCGACATCTACTTCGCGCACCGCTACGACCCCGACGTGCCGATGGAAGAAATCGTGATGGCCTTCGATCAGGTCATCCGCGACGGCAAGGCGCTGTACTGGGGCACCTCGATGTGGCCCGCCGCCCGCATCGCCCAGGCGGTCGAGTTCGCCAAGGCCCACGGCCTGCACGCCCCCGTGACCGAGCAGCCCGAATACTCGATGATCCGCCGCGAGCGCGTCGAGGGCGAGATCCTGCCCTACACCGAGGGCGCGGGCGTGGGCCTGGTCGTCTGGAGCCCGCTGGCGATGGGCCTGCTGACCGGCAAATACGACGAGGGCAAGCCCGAGGGCGCGCGCCTCACCGAGAAGGACAACTGGGGCAAGAACTTCCTGACCGACGAGAACATCGCCAAGGTGCGGGACCTCAAGCCCATCGCCGACGGCCTGGGCATCACCCGCGCGCAGCTCGCCCTGGCGTGGATCCTGCGCCAGAAGGGCGTGAGCAGCGTGATCACCGGGGCCACCAAGGTCTCGCAGATCGAGGACACCGTCAAGGCGGCGGGCGTGCGCCTGAGCGAGGGCGACATCCAGAAGATCGAGGAGATTCTGAAGCGCTGAGTACAGCCCACAGGTAGGCGAGAGAACCGGGGGCTGAGGCTCCCGGTTTTTCCGTGTGTTACGGAGACTGCAATCTTCGGCGCACGGTGCCGCCCCCCACGCCCCCTATGCTGGCCGGGTGAATGCTATCGAGACGCGCGAACTGCGCAAGGTCTACCGGGGCCGGGCGGTGGTGGACGGCCTGAGCCTGACGGTCGGGGAGGGCGAGGTCTTCGGCTTTCTCGGCCCCAACGGCGCGGGCAAGAGCACGACGGTCAAGATGCTGCTGGGACTGGTGCTGCCCAGCGGCGGCGAGCTGCGCGTGCTGGGCGGCAGCCCCGCCGATCCGGACGTGCGCGCCCGCCTGGGCTTTTTGCCCGAGCAGTTCCGGTTCCAGACCTGGATGACCGGCGAGGAGTTCCTGAATTTCCACGGTCGGCTGGCGGGCCTGTCGGCGGCCGAACGCCGGACGCGCATTCCGCAGGTGCTGGAGACGGTGGGCCTGGGCGGGCGCGGGCGCGAGACCCTGAGCGGCTACTCGAAGGGCATGCTCCAGCGTGTGGGGCTGGCCGGGGCGATCCTGGCGCGGCCCAGGCTGGTGTTTCTGGACGAACCGACGAGCGCCCTGGACCCCATCGGGCGGGTCGAGGTGCGCGAGATCATCGAGTCGCTGCGCGGACAGGGGGTCGCGGTGTTCCTGAACTCGCATCTGCTGTCGGAGGTCGAGCAGGTGTGCGACCGCGTGGCCTTCGTCAAGCAGGGGCGGGTATTGCGCGGCGGCACCATGCGCGAACTCATGGGCGGGGTCGTGCCGGTGGACCTGCGCCTGGACCGCCTGCCGGACGGCCTTCAGGAGCGGCTCGCGCGGCTGGGCGAGGTGCGCCACATCGACACGGCCCTACACAGCCGGGTGGGTATCGAGCTATGGCTGGACCGGGAGGACGGGGTGCCGGCCGTGGCCGACGCCATCCACGCCAGCGGCGCGCGGCTGTACGCCCTGACGCCGCGCCGCCCCGACCTGGAAACCATGTTCCTGGAACTCATCGAGGACGCGCCGCGACCGCCGGAGCCCGCGCGTGCCCAGGAGGCCCACCGTGCGTAGTGCCCTGCTCATCGCCGAACTCTCGCTGCGCGAGGCGACGCGCAAACGCCTGGTCAGTGTGCTGCTCATCCTCAGCGCACTGTTCGTGGGCTTCTACCTGTATGGGGTGTTCCGGCTCAATGCCCAGCTCGACGACCGGGCCGCCGCCGCCGGGCTCGACGGGCGCAACCTGAACTCGCTGAGCAATGCCGGGGTCATGTACGCCACCCTCTTCGGGATGTACCTCGTGTTCTTCCTGGGCGCGCTGATGTCGGTGCTGGCGACCGTCTCGGCGGTCAGCGGCGACATCGAGAGCGGCGTCATGCAGAGCGTCCTGGCACGGCCGGTGGGCCGCGCCGGGCTGGTGCTGGGGCGCTGGCTGGGGTTCACGGTGGTCAACGTGGGCTACGTCGCCCTGCTCAGCGCCGCGATCCTGGGGGGCATCTACGCCATCACCGGCTACCTGCCGCCCGAACCGCTGCCGGCGGTGGGCCTGATCCTGCTGGCGGTCACGCTGCTCACCGGCCTGACGGTGCTGGGCAGCACGCTGTTCACCACCCTCGCCAACGGCATCGGGGTGTTCGTGCTGTACGGCGTGGGCTTTACCGGCGGCATTTTGGGCAGCATCGGCTCGGTGGCCGACAGCCCGACCCTCGCCACGCTGGGGCGTTTCGCCAACGCGCTGATGCCCACCAACGCCCTGTGGCTGGGGGCCAGCTACCACCTGCAACCCGACATCCTGCGCCAGCTCGGCGCGGCGGCGCGCGGCACCAACCCTTTCGTGGGCAGCGCGCCCACCCCCACCGGCCTGCTCGTGTGGGCCGCCGCCCTGACCCTCCTGGCCGTCAGCGCGGCCATGTGGCGCTTCAGTCGGCGCGACCTCTGAGCGTACGGAAGAAGGAGGTGGACGCCCCTGTTCCGGCGTCCACCTCCTTACTTTGGGCCCGGCTCCTAGTTCAGGACCTTCTTCTCGGCGGGCTTGTCGCCCAGGCGGCGCTCGGTCCCGGCCTGGAGACGGCGCACATTGTCGCGGTGCTGCCAGATGAGCAGCCCGGCCAGCACGGCGACGACCAGCGAGAGCCACAGGGGGCGCGCGAGGCTCAGGCTCAGGACCACCGCCGCGACCGCGCCAACGATGCTGCCCGCACTGACGAAGCGGGTGAGCCACATACAGAAGATCGCCACGGCGGCCACGCCCAGCCCGGCCAGCGGGTCGAGCACCGCGATGACGCCGAAACTGGTCGCCACCCCTTTGCCGCCCCGGAACCCCAGAAAGGGGCTGAAGTTGTGCCCCACCACGGCGGCCACCCCGCACAGCGCCGCGACCGGCTCGTCGAGATGCAGGGCGCGGGCGATGACGACCGCCAGCACGCCCTTGAGGATGTCGAAGATCGCCACCGCCAGCGCCGGACCCTTGCCCAGCGAGCGCAGCACGTTGGTCGCGCCGCTGTTGCCGCTGCCCACCTGCCGGATATCCACGCCGCGCGAACGGGCCACCCAGGCCGCTGCCGGCACGGCTCCTATGACATAGGCGATCAGAACCGCGAGCACGGCGAACAGGGACACGCCTCCGATTGTCGCACAACCGCTTTGCACCGCCTCCAAACCGCGTCCGGGCGGCGCGGAACGCCGGAAAAGCCCCGGACGCTCCCCACTGCACAAATGCTCTAGGCTGCCGGGCGACATGTCCGCCTCCACTCCCGGCCCCCAGCTCCTCGACCATCTGGGAATCGCCACGCCCGACCTCGACACCGGCTCCGCGCCCTACCTCGCCCTGGGCCTGCGCGCCGAGGGCCCCGACGAGGAGGTCGCGCACCAGGGCGTGCGGGTGCGGGCCTTCCGGGTGGGCGACACCCTGATCGAGCTGCTCGCCCCCACCCGGCCGGACAGCGCGGTCGCGGCCTTTCTGGAGCGCCGGGGGCCGGGACTGCACCATGCGGCCTACCGCGTGCCCGACCTGGACGCCGAGGTCGCTCGCCTGGGTGCCCAGGGCGCGCCCTTCCTGGGTCCGGTGGCGGCCGGGCGGGCAGGTACGCGGGTCGCCTTCCTGCACCCGCGCTGGGGGCAGGGCACCCTGATCGAGCTGGTCGAACATCCGCACGTGGTCCCCGGTACGGAAGGACCGGCCGGGTCTTGACCCCGCGCAACCCCTGCGCCGCGCCCGGCTGGTGGATTCCCGCACTGGCGATCGCCGGAGCCATCTGGGTGCTGAGCAGTTCGGCCGATACGCCAGGGCCGCCGCTGCATCATCCCCTCGACTGGGCCGCGCATTTCCTGAGCTATCTGGCGCTGGGCTACGCGCTGGGCCGCGCGACCGGCCGCCCCACACTGGCCTGGTTGCTGGCCGCGTGGTGGGGCGCCGGCGACGAGATCCATCAGGCCTTCGTGCCGGGGCGCGAGGCGGGCATCGGCGACTGGTGGTTCGACCTCGCGGGGAGCGGCCTGGGCACGTGGCTGGCGGGCCGCGCCTGCCTGAAACGGAGCGCGCGGCGAAGCGGCCGGTCCGGAGAGGGGCCGGGTGCCCGCGAAACCCGGCAGGACGGAAACCGAGGCTAGCCCGGCGCAACGGCCCCGCCGACCGTTGCGCCGCATGAGCTGGCGAGGCCGTCTTCCTGAGCGTTTCTCCATCCTGTCGGCGCTGTGGCAGTTCTGTCAGGGGCGGCCCCCTAGGCTGCGGGGGTGAGCCGCGCCGCTGCCCCGCTTTTTTCCGACCCGGCCCCCTCCGGCGCCACTCCGGCCGGCCTCCACGCCGCCGTGGGGCGCGCGCTGGCGCAGCTCGACGGGGTGATCCTGGGCAAGTCCACACAGGTCCGGCTGGCGATGGCCTGCGTGCTGGCGCGCGGGCACCTGCTCATCGAGGACCAGCCGGGGGTCGGCAAGACCACGCTGGCGCAGGCGCTGGCACGCACGCTGGGGCTGGGGTTCCGGCGCGTGCAGTTCACCAGCGACCTGCTGCCAGCCGACCTGCTGGGCGTGAGCATCTGGGACGCGGCGAGCGGCAGTTTCCGCTTCCAGCCGGGGCCGGTGTTCTCGCAGGTGCTGCTGGCCGACGAGATCAACCGCGCCACCCCGCGCACGCAGTCGGCGCTGCTGGAGGCGATGGAGGAGCGGCAGGTCAGCGAGGGCGGGGTGAGCCGCGCGCTGCCCGACCCCTTTTTCGTGATCGCCACGCAGAACCCGGGCGCCTTCGTGGGCACCTCGCCGCTGCCCGAGGCGCAGCTCGACCGCTTCCTGCTGACGGTCACGCTGGGCTACCCCGACGTGCAGGCCGAGCGCGCCCTGCTGGAAACGGGGGGCCGCAGCCAGAGCGTGCGCGAGCTGCCGGCCGTGCTGGACCCCGCCACGCTGCTCGCCGCGCAGGCGGAGGTGGACCGGGTGTACGCGGCCGGGCCGCTGCTCGACTACCTGCAACTGCTGGCGCGCGCCACCCGCGAACACCCGGCGCTGGGCGCGGGCCTGAGCCCCCGCGCGCTGCTGGCACTGCTGGCCGTCACGCGGGCCTGGGCGTATCTGGAGGGCCGCGACGCCGCGCTGCCCGAGGACGTGCAGGCGGTCTTTCCCTCGCTGGCCGGACACCGCCTGCCGCTGCGGGGCGCGCCGGGCACAGGCGGCATCGGGGCCATCGTCGCGGGCCTGCTGCGCGACACGCCCCTTCCCTGAGATGACGGCCCCGCGCATCCCAGCCCCGGCCCGGCCCCCCACGCCCACGCTGCGCCCGACACGGCTGGGCGCCCTGTTCCTGCTCCTCGTGGTCCTGACCCTGATCGGCTGCGTGAACTACAGCCTGAGCCTGGGCTACGGCCTGACCTTTCTGCTGGGCGGCGTGTGGGTCATCAGCGCGGCGCAGGCCCTGCGCACGGTGCGCGGCGTGCGGGTCGGCCCGCCGGTGCCGGAAAGCGCCCCCGCGCTGGCCGGGCAGCCCCTGAGCTTCCGGGTGCCTCTGGGACGCGAGGGCCACTCGGCGGCTCCGGGCGGCGCGCTGCGCCTGCGCGTGCGGGCGCGGCAGGGCGAGCAGACCCACACCCTGAGCGTCGCGGCCCTCGCCAGCCACCCGGACGGCGGCCTGACCCTGACCCTGCTGGACCCCCGGCGCGGCGCCCTAAACCTGGAAGGCTGGCGCCTGAGCGGCCTGGACCCCCTGGGCCTGTGGAGCGCCGACCTGCCCCTGACCGCCGAGACCGGTCCCGGCGAGCTGCGGCTGTGGGTGGCCCCCGCGCCCGAGGCCCAGGCCCCGGCGCCGCCGACCCTCTTCGCCGCCGGACACGCCGAGACCGGGCGGCGCGCGGCAGGCCAGGACGACCTCGCGGGGCTGCGGCCCTACCAGGCGGGCGACGCTCCCCGGCTGGTGTCGTGGCGCCACGCCGCGCGCACCGGGGCGCTGCTCACCCGCGAGTACGACGCCCCGGCCGGGCAGGCCCCGGCGCTGGACTGGGCCGCGACCACCGGGCTGCAAGGGCCCGAGGCGCGGCTCTCGCGGCTGTGCGCCTGGGTGCTCGCGGCGCGCGCACAGGGCGACGCCTTCTCGTTTTCGCTGCCCGGCACGGCCCTCGCGGCGGCGGCGGGCGAGGCGCAGGTGGCGGCGGCCCTGGGGGCACTGGCGGCCTTCGGCACACCCCCGGCCGTGCCCGCGCCTCCTCCGGCAAGACGCAGCCTCTTCTCCCCTACCAGCCGCGAAACCCTGCCCGCCGGGCCGCTGCGCTTCTCGCTGCTGGCGCTGGCGGTCGCGCTGCTGCCGGGGGTGCTGCGCCAGCCGGTGTGGCTCACGGCGCTGCTGGCGGCGGGGCTGGGCTACGCGGCGCTGCGGGCGGGCCAGAATCAGGGCGCCGCGCCGCGCGGGACACGGCGCCTTCCGGCCCTCCCGGCCGCCGCACTGGCGCTGGTCGCCGTGCTGGGCGCGCTGGGCCTGAACGCCGCCTACGGCACGCTGCTCGGGCAGGACGCGGGCACCGCGCTGCTGGGCCTGCTCATCGTGCTCAAGGCGGCCGAGACGCACACCCGGCGCGACGCCCGGCTGCTCTCCTTGCTGGGCCTGTTCCTGACGAGCACCCACTTCTTCCACGACCAGGGGCCGCTGACCGCGCTGCACGCCCTGCTGGCGACGGCGGCCCTGCTCGCCGCGCTGGGCGGCTGGACCCTGGAGGACGGCGAGGACCACGCGGCCGACGACGCGCCCGCGCCCACCACCGGCCTGCGCCGCGCCGGCCAGCTGATGCTGCTGGCCGCCCCCCTGGCCGCGCTCCTCTTCGCCCTGTTTCCGCGTCCGGACGGCCCGCTGTGGCAGCTCCCCATCCAGCAGGGCGCGCAGACCGGGCTGGCCGACAGCATCAGCGCGGGCGAGTTCAGCAACCTCGCCCAAAGCCGCGAGGTGGCCTTCCGCGCCGACTTCACGGGCACCGTGCCCGCCCCCGAGGAGCGCTACTGGCGCGGCCCGGTGTACGAGCTGTACGACGGCCTGCGCTGGACGCAGCTCCGGGCCTTCTTCAATCCCACACCTGTCCAGGTGTTCGGCCCCACCCGCAGCTACAGCGTCACGCTGGAACCGAGCGGCAAGCCCTGGCTGCTGGCGCTGGACGTGCCGGTCACGCAGCCGCGCGGCACCTACTTCACCAGCGCCTTCCAGGCGGCGGCCTACCCGCCCCCCACGCGGCGCACCCGCTACACCTTCACGCAGCAGGCCGCCCGCCTGGGCCTGAACGAGGACGAGCGGCGGCTGAACCTGAACCTGCAACTGCCGCCCGGCCAGAACCCGCGTGCCGTAGCCCTGGCGCAGGAGTGGCGCAGCCTCGCGCCCGCTCAGCGCGTGCAGGCGGGGCTGGACGTGTTCCGCAGCGGCTTCAGCTACAGCCTGACTCCGCCTACGCTGCCCGAGCAGAACCGCATCGACGCTTTTCTGTACAGCAGCCGCGTGGGCTTCTGCGAGCATTTCGCCAGCGCCTTCACCTTCCTGATGCGGGCGGCGGGCGTGCCGGCGCGCATCGTGGGCGGCTACCAGGGCGGCGAGATCAACCCCGACGGCGGCTACCTGACCGTGCGCCAGCAGGACGCCCACGCCTGGGCCGAGGTCTGGCTCGCGGGGCAGGGCTGGGTGCGGGTGGACCCGACCGCCGTGGTGGCCCCCGCCCGCATCCGCGCCGACCTGGGCACCGCCCTGACCCAGCCGCAGGCGACCGCCGCGCGGCCCCCCGGCACGCTGGCCCGCGCCCTGCTGCGCGTGGACGCCCTGCAAAACAGCTGGAACACCTGGGTCGCGGGCTACGACGGCACCCAGCAGCGCACCCTGCTGGCCCGCCTGGGGGTACAGGGCGTCGGCTCGGCCCCCTATCTGCTGGCGCTGGCGGCCCTGGCGGGGCTGGCGCTGCTGCCGGGGCTGCTGCTCGCTCGGCGCGCCGCCCGTCCCCGCGATCCCCTCGCGCGCAGCCTGCACGACCTCGGCGCGCGCCTGGGCCTGCCCCAGCACCCCGGCGAGACCCCCACCGCCTACGCCGCGCGGGCGGGCGCGCAGTTCCCCGGGCTGGCGGCCGAGCTGCGCGCCGTGGCCGCCGAGTACAACCGCCTGCGCTACGGCCGCGCGGGCGCCGACCCGGCCGGGGTGCGGGCGCTGCGCGCGCGGGTACGGCAGGTGCGCCGGCCCCGCTGAGTCCCCCGGCCCGCTGCCCCCGACAACACGGGATTTGCTCCTATTGCGCGTTCCTGGCGGCGCTATCCTGCCGGGCATGACCGCCACACCCACCGCCCACCGCCTGCCCAGCGTGGGGGACACGCTGGGGCGCTACACCGTCGAGCGGACCGAAGCCCTGCCCGAGATGAGCGGCACGCTGGTCCTGCTGCGTCACGAGAACGGCGCCCGGCACGCCCACGTCGCCCGCGAGGACGACAACCTCGCCTTCGGGGTCACCTTCCCGACCGTCCCCAAGGACAGCACGGGCGTGGCGCACATCCTGGAGCACAACGTCCTGATGGGCAGCCGCAAGTACCCGGTGCCCGATCCCTTCTTCTCGATGCTGCCGCGCTCGCTGAACACCTTCATGAACGCCATGACGGCCAGCGACTGGACCACCTATCCCTTCAGCACGCGCAACGTGCAGGACTACGACAACCTGCTGTCGGTGTACCTCGACGCGACCTTCTTCCCGCTGCTGCGCTACGAGAGCTTCTTGCAGGACGGCCACCGCTTCGAGTTCGAGACGCCCGACGACCCGACCACCACCCTCAAGCTCCAGGGCGTCGTGTACAACGAGATGAAGGGCGCGATGGCCTCGGCGGGGTCGGTGATGTGGCGCTCGCTGGGGCAGGCGCTGTACCCGGACCTGACCTACGCCAACAACAGCGGCGGCTCGCCCGAGCACATCCCCGAGCTGACCTACGAGGGCCTGCGGGCCTTCCATGCCGCGCACTACCACCCCAGCAACGCGTACTTCTACAGCTACGGCAACCAGAGCCTGGAGCATGTGCTGGAGCGTGTCGAGGATCAGGTGATGTCGCAGTTCCCGGCCCAGACGCTGGACGTGAGCATCCCCGACCAGCCGGACTTCGGTGCCCCGCGCCGCATGGACGTGGTGTACCCCGGCACCGACACCGAGCGCGGCGCGCAGGCCCTCGTCGCCTGGAAGCTGGGGCGCAGCAGCGACCCCGACCTCAACCTGCGCTGGAGCGTGCTGAGCGACGTGCTGCTGGGCAACGCGGGCGCGCCGCTGACCCGGCCCCTGATCGACTCGGGCCTGGGTTCGGCGCTGGCCGACTTCTCGGGCTACCGCGACTCCTTCCGCGAGGGGGCCTTCGCGGTGGGCCTCAAAGGCCTGAGTGCGGGTAAGGCCGACGAGGTCGAGGCGCTGGTGCTCGCCACCCTGCGCCAGATCGCGGACGCGGGCCTGGACCCGGCCCTGATCGAGAGCAGCCTGCACCAGTTCGAGATCGCGCAGAAGGAGGTCAGCAACAGCGGCTACCCCTACGGCCTCCAGGTCATGTTCCGGCTGCTGGGGCCGTGGCTCTACGGCGGCGATCCAGTGACCGGCCTGCGTCTGGACACCGAACTGGACCACCTGCGCGCCGATCTGGCGGGCGGCGCGCGCGTCTTCGAGACGATGATCGGGGAAGGGCTGCTGGACAACCCCCACCGCGTGACCCTGAACGTGACCCCCGACCCCGAGCTGGCCGCCCGCACCGAGCAGAGCGAGCGTGAGCTGGTCGGGCGCCTGAGCGCCGACTTCACCGACGAGGACCGCGCCCGCATCGTGCGCGAGAGCCTGCAACTCCAGTCGCTCCAGGGGCAGGAGAGCGACCCCAACGTGCTGCCCACGCTGACGCTGGCCGACGTGCCCGCCGGGGTGGCGCGGCCCGAGTACGCCACCGAGCAGGCCGGGCGCGCGCTGGTGGGCCGGGTGCCGCAGCCGACCGGCGGGCTGGACTACCTCGACGTGCAGGTGCGCCTGCCCGAGCTGGGAGAGCTGCTCGACGTGCTGCCGCTGTACGCCTACGCGGTCACGCGCAGCGGCGCGGCCGGGCAGGACTACGTGGCCCTGGCCCGCCGCGCCGAGGCGGTCACCGGCGGCGTCAGCGCGAGCGCGGCGGTGGGCACGGCCCCGGACGATCTGGGCCGGGTGCGCCTCGCCCTGTCCTTCAGCGGCAAGGCGCTGGCCCGCAACGGCGGCGACCTCGTCTCGCTGCTGCGCGACGTGATCGCCCAGCCCGAGTTCACGCGCGAGCGGCTGCGCCAGCTGCTCGAACAGCGCCTCGCGGGCCTCAAGGCCAGCGTGGTGGGGTCGGGCAACGCCTACGCCGACCGTCTCGCCTCGGCGCAGGTCAGCCTCTCGGCCGCGACCGACGAGCGCCTGGGCGGCCTGAGCCTGCTGGCGAACCTGAAGGCCATC
Source organism: Deinococcus gobiensis I-0 (assembly GCF_000252445.1). Lineage (GTDB taxonomy): Bacteria > Deinococcota > Deinococci > Deinococcales > Deinococcaceae > Deinococcus > Deinococcus gobiensis. The sequence continues at coordinate 2,605,811 of NC_017790.1, forward strand.
GTCGAGGGCGGCGAGGGCCAGCCCGAAGCGCTCGACGACCGCCTGGACGCCCTGCTGGCGCGCTTCGCCGAACTGCACGCCCTGATCCTGCGCGGCCAGCCGCTGCTGTGCCTGACCGCGCTGCCCGGCGACCTGGACCTGGACCTCACGTCCATCACCGGGCTGTTCACGGGGGACACGGCGGTCGGCGTGCCCACGCCCCCCCGGCCCGCGCGCACGCCGCAGGCCCGCCTGACCGACTCGCCGGTCGCTTTCAACGCGCTAGCCTACCCCACCGTGCCCTACACCCATACGGACAGCCCCGCGCTGCTGGTGCTCTCGCGCCTGCTGCGCGGCGAGTACCTGCTGCCCGAGATCCGCGAGAAGGGCGGGGCCTACGGCGCGGCGGCGGGCTTCGACACCCGCGCGGGCGTGTTCAGCTTCTCGAGCTACCGCGACCCGCACGTGCGGCGCACCTACGAGGTCTTCCAGAACGTGCAGGCCTTCCTGGCGGGCGACCTGGGCGAGCGCGAGCTGACCGAGGCCATCCTGTCGGCCAGCAAGCTCCTGGATCCCCTGACCAGCCCCGACACGGTGGGCCGCCTGCGCTTTTTCGGCGACCAGGGCGGCTACACCCCCGAGGTGCAGGAGGCCTACAAGGCCCGGCTGCTGGCCGTGACCCTGGACGACCTGCGCCGAGTGGCCGCCACCTACCTGACCCCCGAGCGCGCCGCCTACGCCCTGGTGGCGGGCAAGGACCCCAACGCCGACGTGCAGGAGCTGGGCCTGGAGTTCGAAGTCACGAAGATCTGACCTAAACGCCCCTTGCAGAAGGCCCCCGACGCGCTGCCGGGGGCCTTCTTTTTGGGGAACATCCCAGCGGTTTTCAGGTGCTCGCTCCGCTCGATTCAGAGGGACCAAGGGCAACCCCTGGTCCCTCTGAATTCTGTTCTCAGTCGTGCGCGGCGACGGTGCCGTCCACGCCCGAGCCGGTGTAGGCCCGGAACTGCATCTCCTCGAAGCGGCGCTCGTCCTCGCCCTCGTTGCGGCGCGCGGCCCCGACCATCGTGCCCAGCACCGCGAACAGGAAGCCGGCGGGGATGCTGACGATGCCGGGGTTTTCCAGCGGGAAGATGGGCGCGGCCTGCACGACGTGGCGGCCGGTGGTCTTTTCGGGCGGGTCGATACCCCGGATGTTGGGGCTCACCGCGATGAGGGCCAGGCAGGTCAGGATGCCGCCCACGATGCCCCAGATGGCCCCGGTCGCGTTGAACTTCTTCCAGAACAGCGTGAACAGGATCACCGGCAGGTTGGCCGAGGCGGCGATGGCGAAGGCCAGCGCGACCAGGAAGGCCACGTTCTGGTTCTTGGCGAGCAGGCCCAGCCCGATGGCGACCAGCCCGACCGCGACCGTGGCGAGCCGCGCCACCTTGAACTGCTCGGCCTCGCCGACCTGCCCGCCGCGCAGCACACCGTTGTAGATGTCGTGCGTGAAGCTGGTGCTCGCGCTGATGGTCAGGCCCGCGACGACTGCCAGGATCGTGGCGAAGGCCACCGCCGTCACGAAGGCCAGCCCGAACTCGCCGCCCACCGTGCCCGCGCCGCCGAAGAGCGCCTGCGCCAGCAGCGGGGCCGCCATGTTGCCCGCCGCGTTGGCGGCGACGATGGCGTCGCGGCCCAGCAGCACGTTCGCCGCGTTGCCCATGAAGGCGGTCATGACATAGAAGGCCCCGATGAGGACCATCGCCCACACCACGCTCTTGCGGGCGTCCTGGGCGGTGGGCACGGTGTAGAAGCGCACCAGGATGTGCGGCAGCCCGGCGGTGCCCAGCACGAGGGCCATGCACAGCGAGATCAGGTCGATGGGGTTCTTGTACTTCACGCCCGCGCCCAGGAACTCCGCGCCGCTCCGGGCCTCGACCTGCCCCAGCAGGTTGCTGAACGAAAAGCCGAAGCGGCTCAGGATCAGGAAGGTCATGACGATGGTGGCGAACATCAGGAGCACGGCCTTGACGATCTGTACCCAGGTCGTGGCGAGCATGCCGCCCACGACCACGTAGACGATCATCAGGATGCCCACGAGCGGAATCGCCAGTTCGGGGCGCAGCACGCCGCCCGAGAGCAGCGAGATCAGGCTGCCGGCGCCGACCACCTGCGCGATCATGTAGAAGGTGCTCACGACGATGGTGCTGACGGCCGCGTACATCCGCACGCGCGGGTCGCGCAGGCGGTAGACGAGCATGTCGGCCAGGGTGTACTTGCCCAGGTTGCGCAGCGGCTCGGCCACGATGAACAGCACCGTCAGGTAGGCGATGAACCAGCCCACCGAGTACATGAAGCCGTCGTAGCCGTTCAGGGCGATCAATCCGGTGATGCCCAGGAAGGACGCCGCCGACATGTAGTCCCCGGCGATGGCGATGCCGTTCTGCGTCGCGCTGATCTTGCCCCCGGCCACATAGAAGTCGCTGGCGCTCGTGTTGCGCCGCGAGGCCCAGAAGGTGATGCCCAGCGTCAGGGCCACGATGAGGGCCGCCAGCAGCAGGGTCACGCCGCGCCCCCCAGGCCCCGCGCCTCACGCGCCAGGCGGTCGAAGGTGCGGGCCTTGACCACGTACACGGCCGCCAGCACCCAGCCCATCGCGAACTCGGCGAAGGCCAGCACATAGCCGAAAGTCACGTTGCCGAAGACCTTGGTCGCCATCAGCGGCTTGTTGTAGCCGGCCAGCAGCGGCAGCAGGAAATACAGCACCAGAAAGAGAAGGGTCATCGTCACCGTGAAGCGGTTGCGCTCCGCGACGAGTTGCGCGAAGGCCGCATTCCGGGAAGACGGCGGCGCGGCGGACGGATGGGTCACGGTCATCTGAACCTCCAGCAGCGGTATGGGGGCGGGAACGGACTTCGCGGCCTCCTGAACGGGTTGTGAGAACAGGTCCAGCGTAGGGGCCTGTTGTGAAGATTTCAATAGACCCGGTTCAGACTGACTGGCTTGCAGGTAGGAAGGGGGACGCTGCGGAGCGCGCCGGTGAAGGGAAGGCAAATGCGAGTCAGGCCTCCCGGCCGCGCGGCCCAGCCGCTATGGTTGAGGCGTGTTGACGGATCAGTTGGGGCGGCCCCTGCGGGATTTGCGGATCAGCGTGACCGACCGCTGCAACCTGCGCTGCACCTACTGCATGCCGGCCGAGGTATTCGGGGCCGACTACGCCTTCTTGCCCCGCGCCGAACTGCTGAGCTTCGAGGAGATCGAGCGTCTGGCGCGCGCCTTCGTGGAGCTGGGCGTGCGCAAGCTGCGCCTGACCGGCGGCGAGCCGACCCTGCGGCGCGACCTGCCCGACCTCGTGGCGCGCCTGGCCCGCATTGGGGGCGTGCAGGACATCGCCATGACCACCAACGGCCTCCTGCTGCCGCGCTTCGCCGCCGACCTGAAGGCGGCGGGCCTGGACCGCGTGACGGTCAGCATCGACAGCCTCGACCCGGAGGTCTTCGGGCGCATGAACGGGCTGGGTCAGCACCCGCAGAAGGTGGTAGACGGCATCGAGGCGGCGCTCGCGGCGGGGCTGGGGGTCAAGATCAATACGGTGGTGCAGCGCGGCGTGAACGACGACGGCCTGCGCGAGCTGTGGCTGGCGCTGCGGGACCTCGCGCCGCTGCGGTTCATCGAGTTCATGGACGTGGGCAACCACAACGGCTGGAACATGGACAGCGTGGTGCCCTCGGGCGAGGTGCTCGCGCGCCTGGGCGGCGAGGCGGGGGCGGCGGCCTTCGCGCCGCGCGCGGCCAGCTACCGGGGCGAGGTCGCGGCCCGCCATGTCGACGCGGCCGGGCACGAGGTCGGCCTGATCTCGTCGGTCACGGCGCCCTTCTGCGGCGACTGCTCGCGGGCCCGGCTCTCGGCGGTGGGCGTGCTCTACACCTGTCTGTTCGCGGGAAGCGGCACCGACCTGCGCGCCCCGCTGCGCGCCGGAGCCTCCGACGCCGAACTGCGCGAACAGGTGGCCGGGGTGTGGGCCGCGCGGCGCGACCGCTACAGCGAGGAGCGCGGCGAGATCACCCGGGCGGGCACGCGGGCCAAGGTCGAGATGTCGCATATCGGCGGCTAGGGGCCTGTCCTCACCGCCCCCGTCCGGCGTCCTGTGGGCGCGGCGCGGCGCCAAAGTTGTTCCTGACCCCGTGACGGCCAGGGGCCCGAGCTTGTGTACTCTTCACACTATCTTTAGACTGAGCGGAAGCGCCGCCTGCCAGCGGATTGCCCGGAGGGATGCATGGCGAAGTACCCGCTCATCAAGACCACTCTGAAAGACCGCCTGCTCGGGGGTCACTATGCCGAAGGGCTGCCGCTGCCCAGCGAGCCGCAGCTCGCCCGCGAATTCGAGGTCTCGCGCATGACGGCGCGGCGCGCCATCGACGAACTGGAACGCGAAGGGTACGTGTACCGCGTGCAGGGGGCCGGAACCTTTCCGACCGGCAAACGCTTCCGGCAGGGCATGTTCCGCGTGCGGCCCTTCAAGGAATGGGCGCGCCACCCCGACCACCGCACCACCGTGCTGCGCGCCATGCAGATCGAGGCGACGCCCGAGATCGCCATCGTCCTGCAGATCCAGCCCGGCGACCCGGTGGTGTTCGTGCACCGCCTGCGCATGGCGGGCGACGAGGCCCTGGTCATCGAGAAGCGCTACATCAACGCCTCGCTCGTGCCGGGGCTGCTCGACTACAACCTGGGCGTCGAGAGCATCCACGAGACAATGATCAGCATGGGCGTACCCCTGCAACGCGTCGAGCAGAATCTGGAGGCCGTGAACCTGCGCCAGGAGGAAGCCGACCTGCTGCGCGTGCCGCTGGGCACCGCCGCCTTCCTGCTGCGGCGCACGACCTACAGCGGCCCCAAGCGCGCGAGCTACGTCAACTACTGGGTGCGCGGCGACCGCTACGCCTTTCAGGACAGCTTCGAGCCGTAAGCGCGGCTACACTCCCCGGCGGAAGCCTGAGAATGGGCCGGTGCGCGGCGGCAAATGGTAACGTTTCCATAATAAACGGCGGCGGCAAGGTGGGCCGCCGCTGCTTACTCTGGAAGGCACTGTGACGGCGGGCCACCCCTGGCCCACTTTCCGCGCCACGTTGCCCAAGGAGCTGTAATGACCACCACCGACAAACCCGCCGTCCTGATCCGCCCCGGTACGCCCGCTCCGCTGGGGGCCACCTGGGACGGCAAGGGCACCAATTTCGCGCTGTACTCCGAAAACGCCAGCGGCGTCGAGCTGTGCCTGTTCGACGATCAGGGCAACGAGACCCGCCACGCCCTGCGTGAACAGACCGCCTTCGTGTGGCACGGCTACCTGCCGGACGTGAAGCCGGGCCAGCGCTACGGCTACCGCGTCCACGGCGAGTACGCGCCCGATCAGGGCCTGCGCTTCAACCCCAACGTGGTGCTGCTCGACCCCTACGCCAAGGCCCTGAGCGGCACCGAGCAGTTCGACCAGGGCGTATTCGCCTACGTGCCCGGCGGCGACGAGGACCGCGAGATGCAGCAGGAAGACCAGCGCGGCGCGCCCCTGGGCATCGTGCTGGACCCGGCCGCCTACGACTGGCAGGGCGACCGCAAGCCCAACATCCCCTTTCACCAGTCGGTGATCTACGAGGCCCACGTCAAGGGCCTGACCATGACCCACCCCGACGTGCCCGGGGAGTTGCGCGGCACCTACGCGGGCATGGCGACCGAGCCGGTCCTGAACTACCTGCGCGAACTGGGCATCACGTCCATCGAACTGCTGCCAGTCCATCAGCACATGGACGACCCCTTCCTGCTCGACAAGGGCCTGACCAACTACTGGGGGTACTCGACCCTGAGCTTCTTCGCGCCGGACGTGCGCTACTCGGCCGCCGCGCGCGCGGGCAACCCGGCGGGCGCGGTCGACGAGTTCCGCGACATGGTGCGCGCCCTGCACGGCGCGGGCATCGAGGTCATTCTGGACGTGGTGTACAACCACACCTCGGAAGGCAACCACATGGGACCGACCCTGAGCTTCAAGGGCATCGACAACCCCACCTACTACCGCCTGGTGGCCGACAACCCGCGCTTCTACTTCGACTACACCGGCACCGGCAACAGCCTGAACGTGCGCCACCCCCAGACGCTGCAACTCATCATGGACTCGCTGCGCTACTGGGTCACGGAGATGCATGTGGACGGCTTCCGCTTCGACCTGGCCTCCACGCTGGCGCGCGGGCTGCACGAGGTGGACCAGCTCTCGGGCTTCTTCACGATCATCCATCAGGACCCGATCATCAGCAGCGTCAAACTGATCGCCGAGCCCTGGGACGTAGGCGAGGGCGGCTATCAGGTCGGCAACTTCCCGGTGAACTGGGCCGAGTGGAACGGCATCTACCGCGACGACATGCGCGCCTTCTGGAAGGGTGAGGGCGGGCTGGCCTCCGAGATCGGCTACCGCCTGACCGGCAGCAGCGACCTCTACCAGAACGACGGCCGCAAGCCCTACGCCTCGATCAACTTCGTCACGGCGCACGACGGCTTCACGCTGCGCGACACCGTGAGCTACAACGACAAGCACAACGAGGCGAACGGCGAGGACAACAAGGACGGCGCCAACGACAACCAGAGCTGGAACTGCGGGGCCGAAGGGCCGACCGACGATCCCGAGATCAACGCCCTGCGCGCCCGCCAGCAGCGCAACTTCCTGGCGACGCTGCTGCTGGGCCAGGGCACCCCGATGATCCTGGGCGGCGACGAACTGGGCCGCACCCAGGGCGGCAACAACAACGCCTACTGCCAGGACGACGAGATCAGCTGGTACGACTGGTCCAGCGTGGACGAGGGCCTGCTGGCCTTCACCAGAAAGGCCATCGCGCTGCGCAAGGCCCATCCCGCGCTGCACCGCCGCAAGTTCTTCTCGGGGCGCACCATCCGGGGCGAGGACGTGCGCGACATCGTGTGGCTGCGCTTCGACGGCGCGGAGATGAGCGACGAGGACTGGAACAACCCCCAGACCCAGTCCATGGGCATCTTCCTGGACGGCAACGGCCTGGACGACATCGACGCCGAGGGCCGCCCGCTGGTGGACGACCACCTGCTGCTCCTGCTGTCGGCCTCGCACGTGGACCTGTCCTTCAAGCTGCCGAGCCTCGGCGACTGCGGCGAGTGGGAACTGCTCCTCGACACCAGTGACGACAGCGCGCAGGAGAAGACCAGGGCGGGCGAGGACACCGCCCTGATCGCCCGCAGCCTCAAGCTCTTCCGCTGCCCGCGCGGCTGAGCCCCGCCCCACCGCGACCATGCCCCGGCCACCCGCCTCCGCTCCGTGTGCCGGGGCCTTCCTGTGGGCGGCGCCGGAGCGGAGGCCGGCCCCACCGCCAGCGTCCCCGGCGGCCCTTGTTCAGACGGCGGCCACAGCCTGAAGGCCGGCCAGGCGGCCACCGTCGGCGACGGCCCGACCGGACCCGAAGGGGCTTGACTGTCCGCCCACCAGGGGCAACACCCGGTGCCCGAAGATGAAGGCCGCGTCACCGTCTGCGGTCTGTACCGCCTCCAGAGGGTTTTCACCGCCGTCAGCCATGAATCCTTTAGCTGTTTGTTCATCTGTCCCGGATTTTTCCGGCGTCTGCCTTGACCGTCTTCTCACGGGCCGGAAATTGCGGCCCTTTAGCCTCGGCGGTTGATTGCCTCGCCTGCGGGCGACGGTGCCAAAGGAGCAGCATATGACGCAGACCCCTACTGGTTCCCTTCCTGCCGGTCCAGAGAACGTCCCCACCCCGCTTCATTCCGACGACCCCGCGACGCGCCTGGGTGCCCACCTCCTGCCGGACGGCAGCGGGACCCGCTTCCGGGTGTGGGCGCCGCGCGCCTCGGCGGTCGGCGTGCGCGTGAACGGCGCCGACCACGACCTGCCCCGGGTCGGGCCGGAGACCTACGAACTCACGCTGCCGGTCGGCGTGGGCACCCGCTACCTGTTCGTGCTCGACGGCCAGCCTACCCCCGACCCCTACGCCCGCTTTCTGCCCGACGGCGTGCACGGCGAGGCCGAGGTACTGGACTTGGGCACCTATGCGTGGCAGCACCCCGACTGGTGCGGCCTGCCGCTGGACGAGTGCGTGTTCTACGAGCTGCACATCGGGACCTTCACGCAGGAAGGCACCTACCGCGCGGCGCAGGAGCGACTGCCCGAACTGAAGGCCCTGGGCGTGACGGCCATCGAACTCATGCCGCTGGCGGCCTTCCCGGGCGCGCGCGGCTGGGGCTACGACGGCGTGGCGCTGTACGCCCCCCACGCCCCCTACGGCCGCCCCGAGGACCTGATGGCCTTCGTGGACGCCGCACACGGGCTGGGGCTGGCGGTCTTTCTCGACGTGGTGTACAACCACTTCGGTCCCGACGGCAACTACCTGAGCTGCTACAGCGAGACGTACTTCACCGACCGCTTTTCGAGCGCCTGGGGCGCGGGGCTGGACTACGCCGAGCCCCATATGCGCCGATTGATCACCGGCAACGCGCGGATGTGGCTGCGCGACTACCGTTTCGACGGCCTGCGCCTGGACGCCACGCAGGCGATGTCCGACGACAGCGACGTGCACGTGTTGCAGGAACTGGCCGCCGAGGTCCACGCACTGGGCGGCACGCACCTCATGCTGGCCGAGGACTACCGCAACATTCCCGAACTCGTGACCGACTACCACCTCGACGGCATCTGGGTGGACGACTTCCACCACGAGGTGCGCGTGACCCTGACCGGTGAGCGCGACGGCTATTACGCCTGCTTCACGGGTGGGGCGGCGGGCGTGGCCCACGTGGTCAACCGGGGCTGGGCCTACGAGGGCCAGAAGTGGCCGCTGGAAGACCAGTTCCTGCCGCAGAACCGCCGGGGCAAGCCGGCCGGGCCGCTCGAAGCGCCCAGCTTCGTGTACTTCATCCAGAACCACGACCAGATCGGCAACCGCGCGCAGGGCGACCGGATTCACCACCTGGAGCAGGTGACGCCCGCGCACTTCCGGGGGGCCTCGGCACTGCTGCTGAGCCTGCCGATGACCCCGCTGCTGTTCCAGGGGCAGGAATGGGCCGCCAGCACGCCCTTTCCCTTTTTCAGCGACCACCACGGCGAGCTGGGGCAAATGGTCACCGAGGGCCGCAAGAAGGAGTTCGGGCACTTCGAGGGCTTCCAGGGCGAGGACGTGCTCGACCCGCAGGCCGAAGACACCTTCCGGCTCGCGCACCTGAACTGGGCCGAGCGCGGCGAGGGCGAACACGCCCGCACGCTGGAGCTGTACCACACGCTGCTGCGGCTGCGCCGCGAGGACCCGGTGCTGCGGGACCGCTCGCGCCGGGGCCTGAGCGCCGGGGCGGTGGGCCGGCTGCTGTGGGTGCGCCACACCAGCCCCCAGGGCGAGCGCGTGCTGCTGTGGCATACCGCCCGCGCGGGCGAGGCCGCGTGCGCGCTCGGCGACCTGAAGCTGCCCTTTGCTCTGCCCCCGCAGCTGCTGCTGCACAGCGAAGGCCAGGGCCACGGAGACGCGGCGAATCCCGTGACCGCCCTGCACCCCGGCGAGGCCGTGATTCTCGCCTCCGGGACGGCCGGGGCATGAAGGCCGTCTCCGCGCCCTCCCCCACCGGGGCCACCCCCGAACCCGGCGCCGCGCAGGTCACGGGCACGCACGACTCGCCCCCGGCCACGCACCTGCCGCGCGCCACCTACCGCCTGCAACTGCACCGCGACTTTCCCTTCGCGGCGGCCCAGAAGGCGCTGCCCTACCTCGCGCGGCTGGGGGTGACCGACGTGTACCTCTCGCCCATCTGGGCCAGCACGCCCGGCAGCACCCACGGCTACGACGTGACCGACCACGCCGCCATCAACCCCGAACTCGGCGGCATGGCGGGGCTGCGGCGGCTCGCGGCGCGCGCGCGCGACCTGGGCCTGTCGCTCATCGTGGATTTCGTGCCCAACCACATGGGCATTCAGGGGGGCCACAACCCCTACTGGGAAGACGTACTGACCCACGGGCAGGCCAGCCGCTACGCGCATTTCTTCGACATCTCCTGGCAGCCCCTCAAGCGGGCGCTGGAAGGCAAGGTCATGCTGCCGCTGCTGGGCGACCAGTACGGCCGGGTCCTGGAGCGCGGCGAACTGAAGCTGGAGCGCGAGGGCGGGCGCTTTTTCCTGCGCTACTGGGAACGGCGCCTGCCCATGTCGCCGCGCAGCCTCGCGCTGCTGCTCTCGGAGGTCGCGCCCCGGCTGGCCCAGAGCGTGGGCGAGAGCGCCCGCAGCGAACTGGCGAGCATCGCCCGCAGCGCCGCCTCGCTGCCGCGCAGCACCTCGCCGGACCTGACCGACGAGGACCGCGCCGGGCGCGCGCAGGAGATGGAGGTCATGGCCCGGCGTCTGGACGTGCTGGCCGAGGCTTCCGGGCCGGTCCGGTCGGCGCTCGACGCCGTGGTGGCCGCCTACAACGCCGACCCCGCGCGGCTCGACACCCTGGTCAGCGAGCAGAACTACCGCCTCGCCTTCTGGAAGGTGGCGGCCGAGGAGATCAACTACCGGCGCTTTTTCGACATTAACGACCTCGCGGCGCTGCGCATGGAAGACCCGCGCGTGTTCGCCTGGGCGCACGGCCTGCTGTTCGAGCTGCTGCGCGACGGCACCGTGCAGGGCGTGCGGCTCGACCACACCGACGGCTTGTACGACCCGGCCGGGTATTTCCAGGCCTTGCAGCTCGGCGCGGCCGAGGCGCTGGGCCGCGCGCCGGCCGGGGCCGGGCAGGGCGGCGCGGCCCTGGACCGGGGCGAACTGCCGCTGTACGTGGTCGCCGAAAAGATCCTGGAACCCGGCGAGCACCTGCCGCAGGCCTGGGCGATTCACGGCACGACCGGTTACGATTTCCTGGCGCAGCTCGGCGGCGTGTTCGTGGATGCGGGGGCCGAGGAGGAGATGACCTCCATCTACCGGCGCTTCACGGGCGACCGCGAGGGCTACGGCGAGCAGCTCTACCGGGGCAAGCAGCTCATCCAGCGGGTGTCGCTGCCGGGCGAGGTCAACGTGCTGGCCGAGCGCCTGGAGGCCCTGGCCGAAACCGACCTGGGCGCGCGCGACTTTACCCTCAGCACGGTGCGCGCCGCGCTGCGCGAGGTGATCGCCACCTTCCCGGTGTACCGCACCTACATCCGCGCCGACGGGTCGCGCGAGCCCGGCGACGACGCCAAGATCGCCCACGCCGTCCGCGACGCCAAGGCCCACAACCGCCAGGACGGCTCGCCGCTGGACCCCAGCGTGTTCGACTACCTGCACTCGGTCCTGACCCTCCAGGCCCCCGACGAGGACACGCGCGCCGCCTACGCCCGCTTTACCCTCAAGTTCCAGCAGCTCACCGGGCCGGTGACGGCCAAGGGCGCCGAGGACACGGCCTTCTACCGCTACGCGCGCCTGCTGTCGCTCAACGAGGTGGGCGGCGACCCGGCGCTGTTCGGCACGCCGCCCCGCGACTTCCACGCGGCGGCCCGGGAGCGCGCCGAGCGCTGGCCCCACGCCATGCTGGCGGGCAGCACCCACGACACCAAACGCGGCGAGGACACGCGCGCGCGCATCAGCGTGCTCTCCGAGATGCCGCAGACGTGGTCGGCGTACCTCAGCGCGTGGCTGCCGGTCCTGCGCGCGCTCCAGACCCGCACCGACCTGGGGCTGGCCCCCAGCCTCACGGGCATCTACACCCTGCTTCAGAACGCGCTGGGGGCCTACCCGCTCGACGGCCACCTGGAGGGCTTCACCGGGCGCCTGAACGACTACATGCTCAAGGCCAGCCGCGAGGCCAAGCTGAGCACGAGCTGGGCCGCGCCCGACGAGGACTACGAGGCGGCGCTCGCCGCGCTCGTCTCGGGCCTGCTGGCCGACGAGCGCTTCTGCGCCGGGCTGGCCGAGCTGCACGGGCGCATCAGCCCCTACGGCGCGCAGAACGGCCTGAGCGCCGCGCTGGTGCGCCTGACCGCGCCCGGCGTGCCCGACACCTACCAGGGGGCCGAGGGCTGGAACCAGAGCCTCGTGGACCCCGACAACCGCCGGCCGGTGGACTACGCCCGCCTGGGGCGCGTGGTGGGCCGCCTGGAAAAGAAGCACGACGTGGACGTGGCCCGCACGCTGCTGGGCAATTACGAGGACGGCGGCGTGAAGGTCATGCTAACCTGGGCGGCGCTGCGGGCCCGGCAGGCACACCGCGAGCTGTTCGCGCACGGCAGGTACCGGCCCATCGAGGCGGGCAAGTACCTGCTGGCCTTCGCCCGTGAGCACGGGGACGAGGTCGCGGTGACGGTCGCGCCGAGATTGACCTTCTCGCTGACCCGCGAGAAGACCCCCTGGGCGCTGGGCGAGACCTGGGGCAACCGCCGCCTGAGCCTGCCGGCCGGCACCTACGAGAACGCCCTGACCGGCGAGACGCTGCGGGTGCGCGGCGGCAACGTTCCGGTGGCGAAGGTGCTGGAGAACTTTCCGGCGGCGCTGCTGCTTAAGCGTTAGGAACAGGGGCGGCCCGGTTCAGTGCGAGACTGCCGGGCATGAAAGCCGCCCTGTACCACGCCTTCGGCGTCCGGCCCGAGATCACGACCGTTCCCGACCCCGCGCCCCCCGAGGGCGGGGTGGTCGTGGAGGTCGCCGCGACGGGGGTATGCCGCAGCGACTGGCACGGCTGGATGGGCCACGACCCCGACATCCGGCTGCCGCACGTGCCGGGCCACGAACTGGCCGGGACCGTGGTGGCGCTGGGTGCAGGCATCCGCAACTGGCGGGTGGGCGACCGCGTGACCGTGCCCTTCGTGTCGGGCTGCGGGCGCTGCGCCGAGTGCCAGGCGGGCCACCAGCAGGTGTGCGAGCGGCAGTTCCAGCCGGGATTCACGCACTGGGGCTCGTTTGCGCAGTACGTCGCGCTGCACCAGGCCGACCAGAACCTCGTGGCGCTGCCTGACGACCTGGACTTCGTGACGGCCGCCAGCCTGGGCTGCCGCTTCGCTACGTCCTTCCGGGCGGTCGTGCAGCAGGGGCGCGTGCGCGGCGGCGAGTGGGTGGCCGTGCACGGCTGCGGGGGCGTGGGCCTGTCGGCCATCCTGATCGCCAAGGCGCTCGGCGCGCAGGTGATCGCCATCGACATCGGCGCGGAGCAGCTGCGGCTGGCGGCCGAGCTGGGTGCCGACCTGACCCTGAACAGCCGCGAGGTGCCCGACGTGCCCGGCGCGGTGCGCGAGCTGACCGGCGGGGGCGCGCACGTCTCGCTGGACGCGCTGGGCCACCCCGACACCTGCGCCAACTCGGTCCTGTGCCTGCGCACGCGCGGCCGGCACATCCAGGTGGGCCTGCTGCTGGGCGACCAGAGCCGCCCCGCCGTGCCGATGGACCGCGTCATCGCCCGCGAGCTGGAAATCTACGGCAGCCACGGCATGGCCGCCCACACCTACCCCGAGATGCTCGCCATGATCGGGCGCGGCGCGCTGCGCCCAGAGCGCCTGCTGGGCCAGCAGGTGTCGCTGGAACAGGGCGTGGACATGCTCGTGGACATGAACCGCTTCGGCGGGCGCGGGGTCACGGTGATCGACCGGTTCTGAGGGCAGCCTTCAGAGGAACCGGGGGTGGCTCCTGGTCCCTCTGAACCGGACGGAGCGGGCACCCGAGAAGGCCAGCGGTCGGCCGTGGAATCGGGGCCACGCCCCTGACCCCCTCGACGGAATTGCAGGTCGCCGTGAGGCGGGCCTAGCGGCTGGCCCACAGCTCGACGAGGCCGCGCAGGGTCAGGGTCTCGTCGTAATGGTCGATCTCGCGGCAGATGCCCTCGACGGTGCGCGAGAAGCCGCCCGTGGCGACGGCGACCGCCGGCCCCGGCAGCTCGGCGCGGATGCGGCGCAGCAGGCCGTCCACCATCTCGGCGTACCCGAAGACCAGCCCCGATTGCAGCGCGTGGACCGTGTTCTTGCCGATGGCGCTCGCCGGGGCCTCCAGGGTGATGCGCGGCAGCTTGGCGGCGCGGGCGAACAGGGCGTCGGCGCTCACCTGCGCGCCGGTCGCCAGCACGCCGCCGATAAAGCGCCGCCCGCGCCCGATCACGTCGAAGTTGGTCGAGGTGCCGAAGTCCACGACGACCGCATACTCGCTCTGGGCGAGGTACTTCTCGGCCCCGAACAGGTTGCACAGGCGGTCGGCCCCCACCGCGCCGGGCTGGTCGAGTTCCACGCGCACGTCGGGCAGGTTCTCGGCACTGACCTCGAAGGCGTCCACGGCGAAATGCCGCTTGAGGGCCAGCGCGTAGTTCTGGCCGACCGGCGGGGCCACACTGCTCAGCACGGCGGCGCGGGGGGCCTGCGCGCCCGCGAGGTCCAGCAGGCCGCGCAGTTGCAGCGCCAGGTCGTCGGGCAGCATCTCGCGGCCGGTGCGCACGCGCCAGGTGTGCGTGAGGGTCCGGGAGGCGTCCGCAAGGCCCAGCACGGTGCTGGTGTTGCCGACATCCACGGCCAGGAGGGGAAAAGCAGGCACGCCCCCGATTCTAGGGCATTTGCCCTAGAGGGGACTCTCTTCATGGCCGAGCGAAGTGGGTGAATTTCAGGAGAGCATCCGCGATCGCCCTCGGCCAGCAGGAGGGGCCGCGCCTTCCTGTGGACGCGGCCCCCTCCCCTACTCTCCCCCGCCCGGGTCTCAGGCGCCGGGAGCCGCCTGGCCGCCACCCTGCGGCAACGACACGACCGGCGCGGTCACGGCCGGCTGGCCCGGCTCCGGTGCGCGCCGGGCGAGGCGGCGACGCTCGAAGAGATAGAAGGCGGCGGGCACGACATAGAAGGTCATGATCGCCGAGATGCTGATGCCGCCCACGATCACGATGCTCAGGCTCTTGCCGAACTCGCTGCCGCTGCCGCTGCTCAGCAGCAACGGAATGCTGATCACAAGGACCGTCAGGGTGGTCATCACGATGGGCCGGAAGCGCAGGCGGCTGGCCTCGATCAGGGCTTCGCGCAGGGGCAGTTCCTCCAGCTTCTCGACCACGAATTCGAGGTAGATGATCGCGTTCTTGGCCGACAGCCCGATGAGGAGCAGGAAGCCCAGCACCCCGAAGATGTCGAGCGTGCTGCGGGTCAGGAAGATCATCCAGAAGGCCCCGGCGACCGCGAAGGGCACCGGCAGCAGCAAATACAGCGGGTAGCGGAACGAGTTGAACTGCGCGCCCATCACGAGGTACACGAGCAGCATCGAGAGCGCGAAGGCCTGGAGGCCCACCCCGCCCAGCTGCGCGCCCAGCCCGAAGGCGCTGTTGCGGTCCGAGCTGCCCACGGTCACGAGGTTGTCGGTGACGCCCGCCGCGCCGAGCGCCGCGACCAGCCGCTCCTGAAGCTGTGCGGTGGTCAGGCCACTTTCAGGGTTGGGTTCGACCGACAGGTCCAGGCTGTAGAGGCGGTTGGTGCGCGCGACACTGGTGGGCGCGCTCGCCTGCACGATGCTGCCCAGCTGCCCCACCGTGACGCTGCTGGCGAGCGCCGGGCTGTAGACCGGCAGTGAGAGCAGCGACTGCTCGTCTTGCAGGTACTGCGGCTCCAGCTCGACGGTGATGGGGTAGGTCACGCCGCCGAGTTCCACGTTGCCGCCGCCGCTGCCGCTGCCGTAGGTCTGGAGGGCGCTGGCGACCGTGCCGGCGCTCAGGCCCGCGCCCGCGAGCTGGCTCTGGTTGGGCACGAAACGGTTTTCCAGGGTGGTGTTGTCCAGGCTGCTGCTGGCGCTCGACACGCCCGCGTCGGCCTCCAGCACGTTGACGGCCGCCGCCGCGCGGGTCTTGAGGAGGTCGAAGTTGCTGGCGACGAGCGTGATGCCCAGGCTGTTGCCCTGGCCCCGGAACCCGCCGCCGCTGAACAGGTTGGCGCGCACGTTGGGGTAGTCGGTGAACAGGCCGCGCAGCGCGCGCTGGTACTGCGCCGTCAGCTCGGCGACGGGGGGCCGCTCGGCCTTGTCCTTCAGGGTGATGCTGAGGTTGGTGCCGCTGCCCGTGACCGAAGCCTGCACGGTCTGGACTGCCGGCTGCGCCAGGAAATAGGTTTCCAGCCGGTTGACGAGGACGTTGCGCGTATTGAGGTCCAGCCCCGAGGGCAGGCGCAGACCCGCGCGCAGGGTCCCCGAGTCGGTCGAGGGCGTGAAGGTGAACTGCGTGCGCGGCCCCACGAGCACCACCGTGGCGACCAGGAAGCCCACCGCCAGCACGAGCACGGCCACGCTGGAGCGCAGCGCGCCCCCCAGGCTACGGGCGTAGGCCTCGCGCACCCCCACGAGCGCGCGGTCGGTCAGGCCGTGCAGCGTGCCGGTCAGGGCCTCGGCCAGGGCCAGCAGCGCGCCCCACAGGTAGCGCGCGGCCACCAGGACCAGGGGCAAGGCCAGCACGGCCAGCGCCCACAGCGGGGCGAGGCGGGTCCAGAGCAGCGCGCCCAGGACCACAGCCAGCACCCAGAACCACCACGCGCGCGCGGCGCCCAGGCCCCAGCGCAGGGCCTCGGGACCACGGGCCAGCACGCGCGGCACGTCGCGCCAGGTCAGCGGGGCGGCGTCGGGCGTGTAGGCCATGCGCACCGTGAGGAACAGCAGGGCTTCGAGCCACGACATGAACACCGCCGCCGCCAGCCCCAGCGCGAACTGCTTGACGTACTCGCCGATGATCCCGCCCATGAAGCTGACCGGAATGAGGACCGCGAGCAGCGACAGCGAGGCCGCCGCGACCGCGCTGAACACCTCGGAGGCGCCGCGCAGCACCGATTGAATGCGGTCGTAGCCCATCGCGCGGTAGCGCTCGACGTTCTCCGCGACCACGATGGAGTCGTCCACCACGATGCCGATGGCGACGATGAGGGCCAGCAGCGACACCTGGTTGAAGGTGAAGCCCATGAGCTTGTAGAGGATCGGCGCGGCGGCCAGCGAGATCGGAATGGCCGCGATGACGGTGAAGGCCGTGTTCAGGCGGCCCAGGAACAGCAGCGTGACCAGCGCCACCACCAGCGCCGTGATCCACAGTTCGTGCGTCGTGGACTCGATGCTCGCGCGGATGGGGCCGGTGGTGTCGTTGCTGTAGGTCACCGCGTAGCCGCCCGGCAGGGTGGTCCCCGCGATCAGGGCCTTGACCCCGTCCACGACCGCCACCGCGTTGCTGCCCGACGCCTGCTGGATGCTGACGAGGACGACCGGCAACCCGTTGACGCGCGTCACGCCGTCCACCGTGGTGCTGTCCTGGATCCGGGCCACGTCGCTGACGCGCACGCCCTTGGCCGTGTCCACGAGCACGTTGGCGATGTCGTCCAGGCTGGTGAGCTTGGCGTTGGTCGTGTAGGTCAGGCTGTTGCCGTCGCGGGTGATCGTGCCGATGGACGAGCTGACGTTGCTGCCGCTGATGGCGCTCGACACCGACTGCGGGTTCAGGCCGTAAGCGCTGAGCTTGTCGGGGTCGAGCTGCACCGCGACCGTGCGCCGCGAGCCGCCGGTCAGGCTCACGTCGGCCACGCCGTCCACGCGCTGGAGGTTGGGCACGAGCTGGTTTTCGACGTAGTCGTACACGTCGGCCTGAGCGGCCACGCCGCCCGACACGCCGAATTCCAGAATCGCGCCGCTGTTGGGGTTGAAGGTGCGCACGCTGGGGCTACTCGCTCCGTCGGGAAGCTGGCGGGCAGCCGCCGACACGAGCGAGGCGACCTGATTGGCCGCCGAGTTCTGGTCGGTGCCGTCCTGGAGTTGCAGGGTCACGCGGCTGTTGCCGGTGCCGCTGCTCGAACTCAGGGTGGTGACGCCCGGCACCTGCGCGACCGCGCTTTCGATGACCTGCGTCACCTCGTCGTCCACTGAGGCCGGGCTCGCCCCCGAGTAGGACGTGCTGACGGTCACGACCGGAATGGTGGTGCTGGGCAGCAGGTCCACGCCCAGCGAGCGCATGGCCGCGAGCCCGAACACCACGACCCCCACGAAGATGCCGATGGCGAACACGTAGCGCGACACCGAGAAGCCCACGAGCGGGTTGACGCCAGCCAGGACCTTCTGCCCGACTTTGCGGATCATGGCGCACCTCCGGGGCCGCCGGGGGGTGGGCCGCCCTGGCCGCCCCCGCTCTGGCTACCGGCTGCGGCCGTCCGCACCGCACCGCCGTCGAGCAGGCCGGTCGGCGGCTGCGAGATGACCTGCGCGCCGGCAGTGACCCCGCTGACCGCCGACTGCGTGCCCGCCTGCCCCAGCACGGTGACGGTGTGCTGGACGGCGCGCCCGTTCTCGACCGTGAACAGGTAGGTCTGCTCGCTGTCGGCCTGGAGCGCCGTGCTCGGCACGAGGACTCCGGTCGCCACCTTGGCGTCGTAGACGACCGTGCCCACCGTGCCCGCCGCCGGGCGCGACTCGCCGGTAAAGCGCGCGACGACCGGCACGCTGCCGGTGCCCGCCGAGCCGGCGTTCTGCGACACCTTGACCGGATAGGTGCGCTGCCCGGCGACGAAATTCAGGGCGGTGCCCACCGGCAGCGAGGCCGCCTCAGTCGGGGGCACGTTCACGCGCACCTGCTGGTCGCGGCTCACCAGGGTCAGGACCTCGGTGCCCGCCGAGACGTACTGCCCGGCGCTCACGTTCAGGGCCGTGACCTGCCCCGCGAAGGGCACCGTGACCCGCGCGGCGGCGGCGGCGGCCTGCGCCTGATTCAGGGTAATCTGGGCTTTCTGCACCGCCAGGCGGGCCGTCTCCTGCCCCTCGGTGCCGCTGCGGGCATTCGCGGCGAGGTTCGACTGCGCCGCGACGAGGCTGCTGCGCGCGTTCTGCACCTGCACGTTCTGGGCGTCCACCTCGGTGCGCGCCACCGCCCCGACCTCGTAGAGCCGCTGAAGCGAGGCGAGGCTGCGCTGGGCGTTGTCGAGCGAGGTCTGCGCCGCCGTGACCGCCTGTTCCAGCGAGGCGCGCCCGGCGGCCGTCTGGCTGGCCTGGCTGCGCAGCGACAGCTGGGCGCTGTCCAGCGCGTTCTGGGCGCTCTGCACGCTGCTCTGGAGGTCGGGGCTACTCAGGCGCAGCGCCGTGTCGCCCGCCCCCAGGGCCGAGCCCACCCCGGCCAGCACCTCGGTCACGGTGCCCGAGGTCCGCGCGGTGACGGTGCCCGACTGCGCGGCGGCGACCGTGCCGCTCAGGCGGCGCTGGGCGCTCAGGGTGCCCGACTTGACGGCGGCGGCCTGCACTGGAGTCACGATGCCGCCCCCGATGCGGCTGCCTGCCCCCTGCCCGGCACGGCCCCCCGTGCCCGACTGCGCGCCGGTCTGGCCTGCGCCTGTACCTGCGCCTGTGCCCGTTCCGGCCTGACCCTGTCCAGGCTGGCTCCGGGTGCCCTGGCCGGCCCCGGCCTGCCCGGTGGCCCCGGTCGCCGTGGCCCCGGCTCCGGTCGCCCCGCTGCCACCCGCCAGGCCCGCGCCGCCCTGACCGGCCGCGGCCTGCCCCGCCGAACCCTGCGCCCCGAACCCGCCCTGACCCGCCCCGAACCCGCTTCCGGCCCCCGACGAGCCCGAGTCGTCCTGCCCGAGCCGGTAGCCGACGAAACCGACCCCGGCCAGCAGCAGCGGCACCAGAATCCAGCGCAGCAGGCCGCGCCGTGGGGGCGACTGACCTGCTGCGCTGCGGTCCACCGGGGTTCGGTCGGTGGGAGGGCCTTCCTGCGGGGGATGTGGAGAGGAAGCCTGACTCATGCCTCCCATCACACCGCAGCTCTACGAAGAATTATCGAATGGGCGGGGCGTCACAAAGCCCGGGCCCGGCCCTCAGTTGAAGCTGCCCAGGTTCAGCGAGACGCTATAGGCGCAGCTCGTGTCGGCCTCGGTGCGCACGAGCATCTCGACCTTGTCGCTGGCGCCCAGCCCCGCCTCCAGCGGCTTGAAGTAGTACACCAGGGTGCCGCTCCAGGTACCGCCGTCCTGCTTGAAGTCGCTCACGTAGCTGCGGCGCGCCGGGGCCACCATCTTGCCGTCCGGGGCCTTCAGGCGCACGAGATAGGCGTCGCGGGCCTTCTCGCTGGGCAGGCCGCGCACGGCGATGTCCACGCGCAGTTCGCCGTCGGCGAGGCGCTTGCCCGCATAGTCGGCGCCCAGCGCGTCCTTGACCGAGAGGTTCTTGAAGCTGTCGCGGGCGTCCACGGCCTGGAAATAGAGCTGGTCGGCCTGCCCGCTCAGGGTCACGCTGCCCAGGCGGCTGCCCTTGCCGTAGTCGGTCGGCGCGGCCAGCCAGTCGGCCACGCAGGCGTCGCCGCCGTCGAAGGCGCGCACCACGCCGTCGCCGGCCGCGAACTTGCCGTCCTTGACGCTCAGGTCGAGGGTCTGGTACGTGGTCACGGGGTCGCGGCGGCCGTACGCGCCGTCGATGACGTTCTTGGCCGTCGTGTCTTCGAGCTTGGGCACCCAGGCCAGGGCCGGGGCCGAGAGCGCGGCGGTCAGGGACAGAAGCAGAAGTTTGCGCATAGGAGGTCCTCCGGAGAAACGCTGTTCATTGAAAAAGGCGCGGGTGACGCGAACCTGACGTTCCGGCCGGGCCGGCCCTCAGGAATGCGCCGCCGCGTTCACGATTTGAGGTACACCACCCGGCAGGCCTTGCCGGCCGAGCGGAACTGTTCGGCCGCGGCGGCCGACAGCTCGACATCGGTGTAGACCGACGAGTTGGGGGCGAACTTACTGGGCCGGATCTTACTGGCCTTGACGCGGGTCACGTTGCTGAACCCCGACGCCTGCCCCTCGGCCGTGATGTAGGTGTGCAGGTTGCCCTCCTGCACGAGCTGGCTGCTCACGCCCTGCACGAGCGCGGCGTCGGGCCACAGCTGCGTACCGCCCTCGGCGTACACGAAACTGGTCATGTCGCGCTGGAAGTTGCCCAGGCCGCGCACGTCCACCACGACCGTGCAGTTCAGCGGGCGGTCCTCGTTGCCGGCGGCCGCGCCGCCGCCCCCTCCCGCACGGGCCACCGCGCCGCCGGCTCCGGCGTCTCCGCCCGAACCGGTCGCGCCGCCGCCGTTGCCGCTGCTCGGCCGCCCGGCCGCCGGAGCCGCGCCCTCGCCGCTCTGGCCGGCCGGGGCATTGCCGCCCACACCCCGGCCACCGGCGGGCGTGCCGGTCTCGGTGGCGGGGGTGCCCGACCCGCTGCCCCCGGCCGCCGGGCGCGCGGCCGTGTCACCGGGCGCGGCTCCGGCCGAGGTGCCCGCGCTGCCGGGCGCGGCGCGCGTGGGGGCCTCGGTCTGGGTGCCGGGGGTGGTCTGGGCGCCCTCGCCGCTGCGGGGCACGGCGGCCACGGTGCCCGAGCCGCTGCCGGCGGCCGTGCCGGGCGTCTGGGCCGGGCGGGCCGTTTCGGCGGCGGGCGCGGCGCTGCGGCCCTCGCCTCCCGGCGCGCGGGTGGCTGGGGTGACGGTCGCCTCGGGCGCGGAGGACGCCGCGCTGGTCGTGCGTGACGGAGCGGCGCTAGCCTGGGTGGGCGCCGTGCCGCTGCCCCGCGCCGTGCCGCTGGCCCGCTCGGGGGTCGCCTCGGCGGCGGGCGCGGCACTGGCCGTACCTGCGCGGCCCGCCTCGGCCGGGGCGGTCACCGGCACCGCGCCGCGCTCGGCCACCGTGGCGGCCGGGGCCGCCGCCTGGGGCGCGCCGCCGGACTGGGGCCGCGCCGGAATGCGCGCCACCACCGGGCCGGCGTCCTGGGTGCTGCTCGCGCGGGCCGCCTCGCTGCGGGCGGTGGTGGGGGCCTCGGTCGCCGTCGCCGCGCCGCGCGCCGGGGCCGCCGACTCGGGCGCGCTGGTGGGGGCGGCGTCCTCGCGCCGGGGCAATGTCGTGACCGCCTCGGGTTCGGCCGCCGGGGCCGAGGCCTCGGCGCGCGCCTCGCTCTGGGCGGCGGGGGTCACGGCCACCGGCTCGGAGACGGGGTCGGCGGGGCGGGCTGCCTCGGCCGGGGTTTCGGCCGGGATTTCGGTGGCCGAGCGGTCCTGCGCCGGGGCCGTCTCCACAGGGCTGGGCAGCGCCGCGCTCGTATCGGGCACGGTCACGCGCGCGCCGCTGGCCGCGCTCGGAATCGCCTGCGGCACCGGCAGGGCGCGCGACCCGCTCACCTGCGGCAGTTCGGTGATGGGTGCGGCGCCGGGCGTCGGAGCCGCCGTGGCGGGCTGCGCGGCGGGGGCCGGGCTGGCCGCCGGGGTCTGGGCAGCGGCAGG
Source organism: Deinococcus gobiensis I-0 (assembly GCF_000252445.1). Classification (GTDB taxonomy): domain Bacteria; phylum Deinococcota; class Deinococci; order Deinococcales; family Deinococcaceae; genus Deinococcus; species Deinococcus gobiensis. Next base: position 2,627,971 of record NC_017790.1, read on the forward strand.
GGTCTCGGCCGGCGACTGTGCCGGCGTGGGGGCCGCTGCCGGAGAGGGCGCGGCCGTCTGCGCCGGGGTCTGGCGCGCCGGAGCCTGCCGCGCCGGCGCCGTCTGGACAGGCCGGGCCGGCTGGGGCTGGGCTGGCTGAGTCGGGGTGGGCGTGGCGGCGGGCCGGGCCTGCTGCTGCGCCTGCCTCTGCGCGGCCTGCACGGCAGCCTGGCGCTGCGCCTGCTCGCGCTGGGTCTGCTGGCGCTGGGTCTGGGTGGGCGGCGTGACCTGCTGGGGCGTCAGGGCGGCGGCGGGCGTGGCGGGGGCCAGCGTCACCACTTCCAGCGGCGCGCGGCTCAGGTCCTGGGGAGTCGCCAGCCAGGGGGCGCGCTCGTCGGGGCGCAGCAGGAGCAGGCCGCCCAGCAGCGCGGCGTGCAGCAGTACCGTCGCGGCGGCGGCCACGGCGCGGTCGCGCGAGCGGCCATCCTGCCCGGGGCCGCCCTGGGGGGCCTTTCGGGGCGGGACAGGGGTGGGCAGGGTCGTCATAGGCGCCTCCGTGCGGCAGGCTGGCCCACACTCTGGCCGGCGGTCTGACGCGGCGGCCGGAGCACCGCACTCACGGTCCTGTTCACTGCCCGCCCGTGCGGGTGCCGAGGGCCAGACGCTCGCCCCCGGCACGCTTGATGACGTCCATCACCTGCACCACGGTGCCGTAGTTGCCGCGCTCGTCGGCGCGCAGGCCCACCACGCCGCCCGAGGCGCTCGCCAGGGGCCTCAGTTGCGCGCCCAGCTTGGTCAGGGTGGTTTCCTTGCCGTTCAGGTACAGCTTGCCCGACCGGTCCACGCTGACGATGGGCAGCGCGGGCGTCTCCTGCACGGTGGTACTCGCGCGCGGCAGGTCCAGCGGCAGGGCGTTCTGGCGCGCGCCCAGGCTGCTCGTCAGGAAAAAGAAGATGAGCAGCAGCAGCACGATGTCCACCATCGGCGCGAAGTCGAAGGTCACGCCCGCACCCTCGTCGCGCATCCGCCGGCGCAGGGGCGCCACCTTAGACCTTCACCGGCTCGAAGGTCAGCGCGACTTCGGGCATGGGGGCGGGGCGCGCGGCAACGGGGGCAGCCGGGCGGCCCGAGAGCCACGCGGGCAGTTCCTCGCGCACGCGCTCGGCCTGCGCCATCACGCGGTCGGCCTTGGCGCGCAGGGCGTTGCGGGCCACGTAGGCGATGATCGCCACGATCAGGCCCCCGGCCGTGTTGATGAGCGCCTCGCTGATGCCGGTCGCCAGCTGCGCGGGCGTGGGCGCCGAGGTGCTGCTGAACACCAGGAAGGAGCGCACCATGCCGATCACGGTGCCCAGCAGCCCCAGCAGCGGCGCGATCTGGGCGGCGGTGCCCAGCGCCGAGAGCCCGGCATAGGCGCGGGCGTCGCCGTCGAGCACGGCGGCGTTCATGGCGGCCTGCGCGGCTTCACTGCCCCGGTCGGCGCGGCCCAGCCCGGCGCGCAGCACCCCGGCGGCGGGGCTGGGGTGCGCGGCGCGGTCCACCTCGGCCAGCGCGGCGCCCGCCCCGCTCTCGGCGGTGACGGCGCGCGCCCGCTCGATCAGGGTGCCGGCGTCCTGGCCCAGACGGTTCAGGGCCAGCACCCGCATCACCGTCAGGTACACCACGTAGATGGACAGCAGCAGCAGCACCCACAGCAGGGGTCCGGCGGCGCGGGCGAGATCGAGAAGATTCATCAAACCTACGGGTAGCACACATCCGGGTGGCAAGCGTGAAAACCCGCTGGGGGCCGCTCATCTGCGCGCCGGCGTCCGGGAATACCGCAGCGCCCGACTCGACTTTAGGACCGAAGACGGGTAAAATGAACAGGTAACTAGGAATTATTCCTAACAGCAGCACCGGCCCCCAGCGGCACACTGCGGCGGGCAATTCCTGAAGGAGACCACGTGAGCGACCAACCCCACCAGATCGAAATCCGCAACCTGCACGCCTCGGTCGGCGACCAGCCGATTCTCAAGGGCATCAACCTCGTCGTGCCGCGCGGCGAGCTCCACGCCATCATGGGGCCGAACGGCAACGGCAAGAGCACGCTGGCCAAGGTCATCGTGGGCGATCCCGAGTACACCGTCACCGAGGGTGAGGTGCTGGTGGACGGCCAGAACATCCTGGAGATGGAACCCGACGAGCGCGCCCGTCTGGGCGTGTTCCTGGCCTTCCAGTACCCGGTCGAGATTCCGGGCGTGACCATCGCCAACTTCCTGCGCCTGGCCATGCAGGCCCGCAAGGCCGAGGGCGAGGAAGTATCGTTCACCGAGTTCTACGGCAAGCTCCAGGCGGCCCTGAAGGTGCTGGAGTGGGACGAGAGCATCGTCGAGCGCTACCTCAACGAGGGCTTCTCGGGCGGCGAGAAGAAGCGCAACGAGATCCTCCAGATGCTCATGCTCGAACCCAACTACATCATCATGGACGAGACCGACTCGGGCCTGGACGTGGACGCCCTGCGCATCGTGGCGCGCGGCGTGAACTCCATGCGCGGCGAGAACCTCGGCGGCCTGATGATCACCCACTACCAGCGCCTGCTGGACTACATCGTGCCGGACAAGGTCCACATCGTTCTGGACGGCAAGGTCGTGCAGACCGGCGGCCCCGAACTCGCCAAGAAGCTGGACACCGAGGGCTACGACTGGGTCAAGGAACTCGCGACGGCGTAAGCCCGCGTTCCCGGCCCGGCGAGCGACCCCCGACGAAGGAGCAAGACATGACCGTTAATCCTGAAGCGAGCAACATCAACAAGGAATACGAGTACGGCTGGAGCAGCCCCGAGCGCTACGCGATCAAGGCCCCCAAGGGCCTCTCGCGCGACGTGGTCGAGATGATCTCGAAGGCCAAGGACGAGCCGCAGTGGATGCTCGACTTCCGCCTCAAGGCGCTGGACATCTTCAACTCCAAGCCGATGCCCGAATGGGGCGCCGACCTCTCGGGCCTGGACCTCGACGAGATCTACTACTACATCAAGCCCGAAGGCTTCAACGCCCGTTCGTGGGACGACGTGCCCGAGGACGTGAAGAACACCTTCGAGCGTCTGGGCATCCCCGAGGCCGAACGCGCCGCGCTGGCCGGCGTGGGCGCGCAGTACGAGTCCGAGATGGTGTACCACAACCTCAAGGAGGAGTGGGAAAAGCTGGGCGTCGTGTTCCTGAGCATCGAGGACGGCCTCAAGCAGTACCCCGAGCTCTTCCGTGAGCACTTCGCGACCATCGTGCCCCCCGAGGACAACAAGTTCGCGGCCGTGAACAGCGCGGTGTGGTCGGGCGGCTCGTTCGTGTACGTGCCCAAGGGCGTCAAGGTGGACATCCCCCTCCAGACGTACTTCCGCATCAACGCCGAGAGCAGCGGGCAGTTCGAGCGCACGCTGATCATCATCGACGAGGGCGCGCAGGCCCACTACATCGAGGGCTGCACCGCCCCGGCATACAACTCCGACTCGTTCCACTCGGGCGTGATCGAGATCGTCGTCAAGGAAGGCGCGCGTTTCCGCTACTCGACCATCCAGAACTGGTCGCACAACGTCTACAACCTCGTGACCCAGCGCGCCGCCGTGTACGGCAACGGCGTCATGGAATGGGTGGACGGCAACCTGGGCTCCAAGGTCACGATGAAGTACCCCGCCTGCTACCTCCTCGAAGAGGGCGCGCGCGGCGAGGTCCTGAGCATCGCCATGGCGGGCCGTGGCCAGCACCAGGACGCCGGGGCCAAGATCGTGCACTTCGCGCCGCACACCTCGGGCACCATCGTGTCCAAGAGCATCTCGAAGGACTCGGGCCGCAGCTCCTACCGGGGCCTCGTCAAGATCTACGAGGGCGCCAAGGGCTCCAAGACCAACGTCGAGTGCGACGCCCTGCTGCTGGACGAGGAAGCCCGCACCGACACCTACCCCTACATCGAGATCGAGGAGAAGGACGCCAGCGTGGGCCACGAGGCCACCGTCTCCAAGATCAACGACGAGCAGATCCTGTACCTCCAGAGCCGTGGCCTGAGCGAGGACGAGGCGGCCGGCCTGATCGTGCGCGGCTTCATCGAGCCCATCGCCAAGGAACTGCCGCTGGAATACGCGGTGGAACTGAACCGCCTGATCGAGCTGGAAATGGAAGGCTCGGTCGGCTGAGCCCACATCGCCCGCCCCCGCGTTCCGGCTGTCGTCCGGCGTGGGGGTGAGCGCTGCTCTGTGTTCCACCCCGCACAGGAGTGCCCATGAAGCTCAACCACATCAACCTCGGCGTGACCGACGTGCCCGCGACCGTCGCTCTGTTTCAGGACCACTTCGGCCTCAAGCCGGCGGGCGAGGGCATGCCCATGAACGACCGCATGGCTTTCCTGCGCGACGACGCGGGTTCGCTGATCTCGGTGTTTAGGGCGGGGGACGTGACGTACCCCAAGGTCTTCCACATCGGCTTCATGCAGGACACGCCCCAGCAGGTGCGCGACATCCACAGGCAGCTCACGGACGCGGGCTTCAGCGTTCCCGAGCCCCACGAGAACAACGGGCGACTGACCTTCTATTTCGACACGCCGGGCGGCTTCGTGCTGGAAGTCGAATCGTTTTTCGGCTGAGCGCCCGTCTTCCAAGGAGATTCCATGACCCAACCCTTTACCGAACAACTGGCCCTGGTCGGCGGTCCCGACTGGCTGAGCGCCAAGCGCCGCGAAAGCCTCGACCTGTTCACCACGCTGACCGTGCCCACCGAGGGCGTCGAGGCCTGGAAGTACACCCGCGTCGAGGTGGATTTCGACAACCTGCGCCCCCACGCCAAGCGTGACGCCGTACAGGACGTGTCCAGCCTTCCCGAAAGCGTGCAGAAGCGCCTGAGCAGCACCGACGCCGGCGCGTTCCTGGTGCTCGACGGCCCCGACGTGGTGTACCGCACCGAACTGCCCGCCGAGTTGAGCAGCAAGGGCGTGATCTTCACCGACCTGAAGACGGCGGTCGAGCAGCACGCCGACAAGGTGCAGCAGTACCTCTACTCGGTCGTGCCCGCCGAGGTGCCCGACGACACCACCATCGCCGCGCCCGGCACCACGCCCAGCAAGTCGCCCGACCCCAGCGAAGGGAAGTTCTCGGCGCTGGCGGCAGCCCTGTGGACCAACGGCGCCTTCGTGTACGTGCCTCGCGGCGTGGAGGTCGAGCTGCCCCTGGGCTCCTTCCGCGTGATGAGCGACGCTGGCACCTACACCGCCACCCGCACGCTGGTCGTGGCCGAGGAAAACGCCCAGGTCACCTTCATCGACGAGCAGGACAGCGAGGAGCTGCCCGGTACCTACGCCATCGGCGCGGTGGAACTGGTCGTGAAGGACGGGGCGCGCCTGCGCTACGTCTCCATCCAGAACTGGGGCAAGGGCGTGACGCACATCCAGCGCCAGCGCGGCGACGTGGGACGCGACGCCACCCTGAACTCGCTGGTGGTCACGATGGGCGGCACCCTCTCGCGCACCGAGATGCAGAGCTACCTGCGCGGCCAGGGCGCCGACAGCGAAATGCTGGCGCTGTACTTCGCCAACGACGACCAGCACTTCGACCATTACACGCTGCAACACCACGCCGCCCCCAACGCCCACAGCGACCTGCTGTACAAGGGCGTGGGCGACGACCGTGCCGTGGGCGTGTTCAGCGGCATGATCAAGGTGGACCTGGGCGCACAGAAGACCGACGCCTACCAGAAGCACCGCACGCTGATGCTGTCCAGCGAGGCCCGCAACTTCAGCGTGCCGCAGCTGGAGATCAACGCCAACGACGTGCGCTGCTCGCACGGTTCGACCACCGGCCCGGTGGACCAGGAAGCCCTGTTCTTCCTGCGCTCGCGCGGCATCCACAAGGAGCTGGCCGAGAAGATGCTGGTCACGGCCTTCCTGGAGGACGTGCTGACTCGCGTGCCCCTCAAGAGCGTCGTGAACTACATCGAGGGCATCATCGCCGAGAAGGTCGGCGCGGCCTGAATCCCGCCCCTTGAAAGGAGCCGGAACACGCAGATGGTGTTCCGGCTCCTGCCTTCGCCGGTGATTACAGGGTGACTTCGCCCTCGTCCTGCCCCGCCCAGTAGTGGGCGCGTTCGGCCACCACCGTGATCATGGTGAGGCCGGGGGTGTCGATGCCCTGCCTGAACCAGCGGTCCAGGTCGGGCGTCCAGTGGGCCTGCATCTCTCCCTTGTCCTGGCTCAGGCTGGCCTGTCCCTCGACCGCCAGCGAAAAGGCGTCCTTGCCCTGAAAAGCCAGCGCCACCTTCGGCTCGCGCCGGATGTCGCTGACGGTGCGGGTATCGCCGTCCGTGAAGTAGTACGAGGTGCCGTCGTAGTCCACCTCGCCGTTGTTGCTCATGGGCCGTCCGGCGATGTAACCGCCTTCGGTGATGGTCGAGAGCATGGCGATGTCGATGCCGCGCATCTGCTCGGCGAGGTCTTTCAGGGTCTTGTCGGACATGGAGGGCTCCTTGGGTCGGAGGTGAGGTGAAGTGCGGCGCAGCCGCAGCGGACGGATCGGTCACCGCGCATCCTAGGCCGTGGCCCTGCGCCGCACCTTGACCCGAAGTTGATCGTTCCGCCATCTCGGGCGGCGCAGTTCTCGGGGCGACCGGTCGCCCCCGACCGACCCGGCATTCGGGGTGTCGCCAACCGGCCCGGTCAGGCATGACCTGGGGGACCGGTGTTCGTCCGTCCAGGTGTCCATCCCGTCTGTGCACGCGGAAGCGTTATGACGCGCAGTCGTACCCCGCCAAGTCCAGCCGGGCCGTACCACAGCCACCGGCCTGACCGACGTGGAGGCCGAGAGCCTAGACTGTGGCGTGTGCCGGCAGGACCTGCGTCAGGGATGCGACGATTGGACGACACAGTCTGGCCCCTATCCTCAGCCACGCAATCTTCGGACGCGTCCCGGCGGTGGGCGCCGAGGTGACGAAGTCGAATGTGAGCGACCGCGCGGGCGGGTGCATGTTGAGCCGCCACCAGCCCTGCGACCCGGGCCAAAGGGCAGAGCAGCGAGAAATGCAGATCTCCTCAGGGCGATTGAGGGACTTGAGATGTGCATTCCCAGAACCCTCGTCCTCACAGGGGTCACGTCGCTCCTACGCGCGGGCATGACGACCTCCCCTCCCATGAAGCGCCGGAACGTAAGGGCCAGATTGAAGAGGAAGCTTCGTGACACTGAGCGGTCTGGGCCACATAGCCGCGCAGATCATCAGCGCGCTGAAGCCGCCGTGGCGGTCTACACGACCAGCTTGGAAAAGGGCCTCTGTCTTCTCGACTGACGAGGATACCCTGAAGGGCAGCTTCGAATTCATCTTGGACACCATCCCGGTCAGCCACGGTATGAACTTCCTGCCTCCAATGCCTGAGGCATGACGGGCAGATATTGCTTGTGGGCGCCCGAAAAGCTGAGGCCACCGAACAACATGTTCATGGCGACGCACAACGTACTGCGTCGCCGGTTCACTCGCCGGCAGCCTTGCCAAGACACAGGTCGGGCCGCACCTCTGCGGACGGCCCAGCTGGGGGGCCTGCCCTATGCTCCGGCCATGCGCCTGATCGTTCCGGCCGATTACTTCTCCCCTACCCAACCCGACGCGCAGTATGCCGGGGAGGCCGCCGCCTTCGCCGCGCTGGGCTGGTCGGTCTCTACCCTGGATGAGGACGGCCGGCTGCGCCCCGCCGCCGAGGCCGGCGACACGGCGCTATACCGGGGCTGGATGCTGGACGCCGCCGGGTACGCCGCGCTGGAGGCGGCCGTACAGGCGACCGGCGCCGAATTGCTGACCTCGGCGGCGCAGTATCTCGGGGCCCACCATCTCCCCAACTGGCTTCCCCTACTGGCCGACCTGACGCCCGAGACAATCTGCTTCACCGATCTGGACACCGCCGAGACCCGGCTGCGCGCCCTGGGCTGGGACCGGTTTTTCGTGAAGGACCATGTCAAATCGCTCAAGACTGGTGGTGGCAGCCTGATCGAGCGCCCGGAGCAGATCAGGACCCTGCTGGCCGAGATGGCCCATTTCCGGGGACAGATCGAGGGCGGGCTGTGCGTGCGCCGCTTCGAAGTCTTCATGCCCAGCACCGAGCGGCGGTACTTCGTGGTGGGGGGGCAACCCGCCTCGGCCGACGGATCATCCGTTCCCGAGATCGTGTGGACCTGCGCCGGGCGATTGGCCCTCCCCTTCTTCTCGGTGGACGTGGCGATGAGGAAGGACGGCGCACTGCGGATCGTCGAGGTGGGCGACGGACAGGTCTCGGACCTCGTGGGCTGGAACGTGGAGCAGTTCGTGGCCCTGTGGGGCTGACGCTTCCAGCGGTAGTCCAGAGGGCAGTCAGTCCACCGGCTCCTGCGCCCAGATCGGCACCCCGGCGATACGTGCGCGGGCATCGGCCGGATCGGTCGTCTCCGGGCGGCAGGTGTCCCAGGCACGGCCTCCCGCATAGGCCCCGACCACCAGGAGATCAGGACTGGACCTGTCATTCCGGTGGCCGGTCCCGGCAGGCAGCAGCAGGGTATCGCCCGCCCGCACGGACACCTGTAGTCCTCCCTCGCCCCCCAGGGTGACCCACGCCGCCCCCCGCACGACCACCAGGACCTCATGGGCGGTCGAGTGGTAGTGATGGAAAGGATAGATGCCGTTTCGCCAGGCCCCAGTCCAGCCCCGGCCCGCCAGGGCGGCTTCGATCTGGTCCGGCGACGCATATGCGAAGGCTGCGCGGTAGAGGCGGGCGGGCAGCGCACTGTTGGGCACGGTCCCGCCCAGGGGCAACGTCAGGAGATCCGGCGGCGACATGGCCCAGGGTACGGCGCCCGGCCCAACAGAAAGCCGGGACCCCCCGCAGGGAATCCCGGCCCGGTCACACCTGGATTCAGGCGTTGTTGGCTTCGTCGCTGGCTTCGGCCGTCTCGGCGTCGGCCTCGCTCGCGGCTTCGGTCTTGACCTCGTCGATGCTGGCGTCGCCTTCCAGAACGGCCTGGGCGGCTTCTTCCGAGATCTCGCCGGCGGCGACCAGACCCGCCACCTGGGCGGCCTGGGTTTCGGCTTCGAGCTGCTCGGCGGTCAGGCGCGGGGGCAGCACGCTGATGACGACGGTGTCCTCGGCCACGGCCAGCTTGACGCCGTCGGGCAGCTTGACCTGACCGGCGGTGATGTGGTCGCCGATGTTCAGGGCGCTCACGTCCACGGTCAGTTCCTGGGGAATGCGGCGCGGCCCCGGAGCGATGACGCTCAGGTTGTGCAGCACGGTGTCAACCAGGCCGCCCTGGATTTCACCCTGGCTGCGGCCGGTGGTGTGCACGGGCACCGACACTTCGACGGGCTCGCCGTAGGTGACCATGAAGAAGTCCACGTGGATGGGCGCGCGGCGGCGCTTGTCCATCTGGACGGTCTTGACGAGTGCGGGGAAGGTCTGGCCGCCCTCGACGCTGATGTCGAACAGGCCGGCGGTGCCCTGGGTGCGGAAGGCGCGGTCGAAGGCCTTACGGTCGATGGCGAAGGAAATGTTGTTTTCCTTGTTGTAGGCGACGGCGGGGATCATGCCTTCGGCCAGCTTTTCGCTGCTGCTGCGGGGTTTGGCGTTCAGTTCCATGGTGGTTCTCCTTGAGAAGGTCTCTTCGCCGCCTCGCGCTCGGCCCGTTCCGGGTCAGCAGAACAGGGGGCGGGCGGGCAACCCTGACAGCATAGCAAACCCGCCCCAGGGGTGGAAGGGTCCAGTATGGAAGGCAAAGCCGGGTCTCTGCTAGACTTGCGGGCGTTGCCGCGCGGCCCCTGGCCCGGCCCCGGTCCCGGCCTTCATGGATGGACAGCGGCGGTGTCCGAGGCGGCCCCGGACAGAAACGGGAGGAGAAAGACGACATGATCAGCGTGACTGAACTGCGTAACGGCACGAAAGTGGAAATGGACGGCGGCCTGTGGGAATGCCTGGAGTACTCGCACCTCAAGATGGGGCGCGGGGGCGCGAAGGTCGTGACCAAGTTCCGCAACATGGAATCGGGCAGCATCGTGGACCGCACCTTCAACAGCGGCGAAAAGCTCCAGGACATCTACGTCGAAGGCAAGAAGATGCAGTACCTGTACAAGGACGGCAACGACTTCGTGTTCATGGACCTCGACACCTACGACCAGGTGTACCTGGCCCCCAACCTCGTCGGTGACGCCGCCAAGTTCATGAAGGAGAACACCGAGGTCGAAGTCGCCATGTACGGCGAGAAGGCCCTGAGCATCTCGCTGCCCAACCAGGTGATTCTCAAGATCGTGCAGACCGACCCCGGCGTGCGCGGCGACACCGTCTCGGGCGGTACCAAGCCCGCGACCCTGGAAACCGGCGCGGTCGTGCAGGTGCCCCTGTTCGTCGAGCAGGACACCGACGTGAAGGTGGACACCCGCACCGGCCAGTACCTCAGCCGCGCCTAAACGCCGTGCCCTGCCTGCCAGCCGCCTTCCCCCCACGGAAGGCGGCTGGCCTCTTCGCGTTAGACTCGGTTCAGCCAAACGCCCGTTAGGCAGGCGTCTCCGCGCCCGCTTCAAGCTTCTGCCCCGTTTCCGTGTTTCTGGAGGTTCCATGCATCCCGACGACCTGAAGAAGATCCTCGACGCCCTGAGCGCCGCCGACGTGCGCGAATTCGCCCTCAAGACCGGCAGCTTCGACCTCGCCCTCAAGCGCGGTCCGCAGGCCGTCTCGGCGCCCCTGGCCGCCCCACAGCTGCCCGCGCCGCAGGCCTACGCCGCCCCCGCCCCGCTGGCCGCCGCGCCCCTGGCCCAGCCGCAGGTCCCGGCTACGCCGGCCGACGTGACCCCAGCCGCATCCCCGGCGGTCAGCGAGGCCCCGGCTTCCCCCAGCACCGAGGCTCCGGCCCCCAGTGCCCCGGCCAGCGCCGGAACGCCGGTCAAAGCCCCTATCGTGGGCACCTTCTACGCGTCGAGCAGCCCCGACGCGGCCCCCTACGTGAAGGTGGGCGACACGGTCGCGGCCGGTCAGGTCCTGTGCATCATCGAGGCCATGAAGCTGATGAACGAGATCGAGGCCGAGACGGGCGGCGTGGTGCGCCAGATCCTGGTCAAGAACGCCGAACCGGTCGAATACGGACAGACCCTGTTCGTCATCGAGTAAGGCCCGGAGCGGATATGTTCAAGAAGATCCTGATTGCCAACCGGGGCGAGATCGCCCTGCGCGTGATCCGCACGGCGCGCGAGATGGGCGTCAAGACGGTCGTGGTGTACTCGACGGCCGACGAGAAGAGCCTGCCTGTCCTGCTCGCCGACGAGTCGGTGTGCGTCGGGCCGCCCGCGAGCGGCGCCTCGTACCTCAATATTCCCAACATCCTCTCGGCGGCGCTCATGACCGGCGCCGAGGCGATCCACCCCGGCTACGGCTTCATGGCCGAGAACCCCGACTTCGCCGAGATGTGCCGTGAGCACGGCATCGTGTTCATCGGACCGACGCCCGAGAGCATGCGCGCCCTGGGCAGCAAGGCGGGCGGGCGCGAAATCGCCGCCAAGAGCAACGTGCCCACCGTGCCCGGCACCGGCATTCTGGAGGACACCGACGCCGCGCTCCTGGCCGCCAAGCAGATCGGCTACCCGGTGCTGCTCAAGGCCTCGGCCGGGGGCGGCGGGCGCGGCCAGAAAATCATCCGCACGCAGGACGAGCTGAAGAAAGGCTTCGCGCAGGCGCAGGAAGAAGCGAGGCTGTACTTCGGCGACCCGGACCTCATCATGGAAAAGTTCCTGGAAGAGTTCCGGCACGTCGAGGTGCAGGTCATGGGCGACGGCCAGGGTCACGTGGTCCATATCGGCGAGCGCGACTGCTCGATCCAGCGCCGCAACCAGAAGCTCATCGAGGAGGCGCCTTCGCAGCTGCCCGAGACGCTGCGCCAGGAGATCCTGTCGGCGGGCGTGCGCCTCGCGCAGCACGTGAACTACGCCGGGGCGGGCACGCTGGAATTCATCGTGGACCGCGACGGCAACTACTACTTCATGGAGATGAACACCCGTATCCAGGTCGAGCACTGCGTTTCCGAGATGATCTCGGGCCTGGACTTCGTGCGCCTGCAACTCCAGATCGCGGCCGGTGAGGGCCTGCCCCTCCAGCAGGAGGACATCCGGCTGCGGGGGCACGCCATCGAATGCCGCCTGAACGCCGAGGACCCGGACAAGGACTTCCGCCCGGCGGCGGGCAAGATCGAGGACGTGCATTTCGCGGGCGGCCCCGGCGTCCGGGTGGATTCGCACGCCTACAGCGGCTACGTGATTCCGCCGCACTACGACAGCCTCATCGGCAAGCTGATCGTGCACCACGATACGCGCGACCAGGCGATTGCCCGCATGAAACGCGCCCTGGAAGAAACCGTCATCCAGGGACCCAAGACCACCATTCCGCTCTACGTGAAGATCATGGACAACCCCTTCTACAAGCGGGGGGCAGTCATGACCAACTTCCTGAAAGTGCGCATGGAGATGTGAAGTCAGAAGAGAAGGCGGGCGACCCTAGAGGAGTCGCCCGCCTTCTTTTTGTCGCCTTCAGCTGAAGTCGAACAGGCTCCGGCCGTCCTTCTCCCGGTCCTCGGCGACCTTGCCCAGAATCAGGAAAGTGGGGGCCCAGTGACCCACGAAGATGCCGTTGCGCTCACTGTCCGAGTCCTCGCTCTTGAAGAAGTTCACGGCGCTGAGGATGATCGAACCGAACCCGAGGATGTACAGGATGTTGGACAGTTTCATGGGTGGACCTCCGGGGGATGAAGTGCGGTGGGTGCGGGCCAGGAGCCGCGCGCCTCTTGTCGGGCAGCTTCCGGCAAAGTCAGGGGCGCCAACCTAGCGCCCCACACAATCTCTAAGCGACCTAAAGGTGCGGCCAAGACAATGAAAAACGCCCTCACAGGGAGGGCGCCGGGGAATATGGGGAAGGGCTTAGAAGCGGAACTTCAGGCCGGCGGCGATGGTGCTGACGTTGGTGTTGCTGCCGTTGAAGAAGTAGTGCTGGCGGGCTTCGCCGAACAGGGCCACGCGGTCGAGGACGCGGTAGTCCACGCCCACCGACAGTTCACCGAAGGTCGAGGCGTTCTGGAAGTTGTAGCCCGCGCCCACGCCCAGGATGCCGTCGATCCGGCCGGTGGTGCCGCGGTAGGTCACCGCGCCGCTCACGCTGTTGCCGGGGGTGCTGCCCGTGACGCGGATGTCGCCCGTGAGGCGCACGCCGAAGCCGCCGATGAGCTGGTCGTTGCCGGCCGTGAGGCGCACCATCGAGCCGACGTTCTGCTGGAGGATGCCGTAGTACGCCGCGCCGACGTAGTTGCCGTAGCGGAAGGGAGCTGCGGGGGGAATGTAGGCGTCGCCCTTCTCGCCGCGCTCGCCCTGGATGCCCTGGGGACCCTGGGGGCCGGTGGGGCCCGCCACGCCCTGAGGACCCTGGGGACCAGTCGCGCCGGTCGCGCCCGCAGGCCCGGTGGCCCCGGTCTCACCCTGGGGACCCTGAGGGCCAGCCGCACCCACGGCGCCCGCCTCGCCCGCACCCGCCGCCGGCAGGTTGTTCAGGGCTTCCTGGAGGGCCTGCACCTGGGTCTGGAGTTCGGTGATGGCCTGGTTCTGGGCGGCCTGCTCGGCGCGCAGGGCTTCCAGGCCTGCCAGCGCTTCCTGCACGCCGCGCGTCAGGGTGGCGAGTTCCTCGGGGTTGAAGGTGGTCTGGTTGGCGGGCAGCTGCGCGAGCAGGCGGGCGAGCACCTGCGCGACTTCCTGGCGGGTAATGGCGCTGCACCAGTCGAACTGGCCGTCGGGGTAGCCGATGAACAGGCCGCGCTGGGTCACGAGGTCGATGGCGGCCTTGGCCCAGGTCCCGGGCGTGCAGACCACCGGCGCGGGGGCCGGGGCGACGACGGGCATGGGCATCGGCTTGGGCGCGGGGGCCGGCGCCACGGGCGCGGGAGCCGGTGCGGTGGTCACGGGCGTGACGGGCGCACCTGCGCCGCCGGCGAGGGCGCCGCCGCACAGCAGCAGGGTCAGGGTGGTCAGGGAGTGCAGTCGCTTCATAGGAACCTCCGGGGACAGTGGGCCAGGTCAGAAGAACCCCTGAGGGGAACACCCGCACCTTCCAAGTGTGTTCATTGTGGCAGTCCACCCCGGAAGGCGCTGAGGATGAGGGCCATGAAAACTTTATAAACTGGTGGGAATTCTCACGCTCCGGCAGGACGGCGCGGGCCAGGCCGCAAGCGAAAGCTGCTCCCTCTCACCCGGCGAACTGTTCTAGACTCGGTTCATGACGAACGAGAGTGTTCGGCTCAGTCGCCGGACCACCGAGGGGGGCCAGGAGGTCGCCACGCTGACCATCACCTCCAAGATGGGGGCGATGGGGCCGGAGTTCTGGCGCGGCGCGGCGCAGGCCCTGTCCGACCTGGGCGGCGCGCGGGTGCTGACCGTGCGCGGCGAGGGCCTGTTCAGCGCCGGGCTGGACGTGAAGGCCAGCGCCGCCGACCTGCTGCCCGTGCTGGGCGACGAGGCCGGTTTCGCGGCGGTCGTGGCCGGGATGCACGCGGTCACCGAAGGTGTGGCCGCGCTGCCCATCCCGGTGATCGTGGCCGCGCACGGCTGGTGCATCGGCGCGGGGCTGGAACTCGCGGCGGCGGCCGACCTGCGGCTGTGCAGCGCCGACGCCCGGTTCATGCTGCCCGAGGTGCGCCTGGGCATCGCGGCCGACCTGGGGGGCCTCCAGCGCCTGCCGGGGCTGATCGGGCGGGGCCGCGCGGCGCACCTCGCCCTGACCGGCCAGCCGATCGACGCCGCCACCGCCGAACGCTGGGGCCTGGTGACCGAGGTGCTGCCCGACCCCGAGGCCCTGTTCACGCGGGCCGATGCCCTTGCCGACGCCCTGGCCGTCCTGCCCCCCCACGCGCTGGAGGGCACCAAGCGGTCCCTGAACGCCGAAGGGCCGCACGCCGGGCGCTTGGCCGCCGACGTCGCCTGGAACGCCCGCTACATGACCGCCGAGGGGCTGCAAGCGGCCCTGCGCAAAGCCTGACCCCAGCTCTCACACCACCCCAGGAGTCCCCATGACCCAGCCCCACGACCCCGCCACGACCTTCCGCCCCGACCTGCTCGCCGGCAAGCACGCCCTGATTACGGGCGGGGGCAGCGGCATCAATCTCGGCATCGCGCAGAGCTTCGCGGCGCACGGCTGCGCGGTCACGATCCTGGGCCGCAACCTCGAAAAGGCCCAGACGGCGGCGGAGGGCATCGTCGCGGCGGGAGGCCGGGCCACCGGCGTCTCGGCCGACGTGCGCGACTTCGCGGCCCTTCAGGCGGCGGCCGAGCAGGCCGCACAGGCCCACGGTCCCCTGGACATCGTGCTGGCGGGTGCGGCGGGCAATTTCCCGGCCCCGGTGGACGGCATCAGCCCCAACGGTTTCAAGACGGTGGTGGACATCGACCTGCTGGGCACCTACAACACCATCAAGGCGGCGGCCCCGCACCTGAAGACGCCGGGCGGCAGCGTCCTGAGCATCAGCGCCTACGGGGTGCCGGTGCCCATGCAGGCGCACGTGGTCGCGGCCAAGGCCGGCGTGGACGCCCTGACGCAGACCCTGGCGGTCGAGTGGGGGCTGCGCGGCGTGCGGGTCAACGCGATCATCCCCGGCCCCATCGACGGCACCGAGGGCATGGCGCGCCTCGCCCCCGACGAGAAGACGCGTGCGCAGTTCACCCGGACCGTGCCGCTGGGCCGCTTCGGGGTGCCGCAGGACATCGCCAACGCCGCGCTGTTCCTGGTGTCGGACGCCGCGAGCTACGTGACCGGCGTGATCCTGCCGGTGGACGGCGGCCAGAACATGCTCGGCGGCGCGCCGCAGTACGGCATGTACCTGGCGATGCAGGAGCGCGCCGCGCGTGAGGCGGCCGCCGGAGCGACCCCCTGAGGGCCCGGCTACCGGGGGCGCTGCTGGCCGCCGCGGCCCTGCTGGCCCCCACCCCTGCCCCGGCCCAGACCGCGACACCGGCCCCGGCCGCCGACGTGGTGCTGCCGCGCGAACCCGGCCTGACCCCGCAGCTGCGCGCGGCGCTGCGTGGCCTGCCGGGCGACGTGACCACGGCGCTGCTCGTGCGCGACCTGGGTACGGGCGAGGTGACGGCGGCCCTCTCGCCCGACACGCCCCTGATTCCGGCCAGCACCACCAAGCTGGTCACCGGCGCGGCCACGCTGATCGCGCGTCAGGGCGCGCGCGGCTGGTGGAGCACCGAGCTGACCGTCCCGGCGGCTCAGGAAGGCCAGGCGCGCGTGAACGCCCTGACCCTGCGCGGCAGCGGCGACCCCACCCTGAGCGTCTCGGAGGGCGCCAACAGCCTGCGCGCCCTGGCCGCCCAGGCCTACGCGCGCGGCGTGCGGCGCGCGGGCGAGGTGCGGCTCGACCCCGGCCGGGTGGACGCCGCGAGTTTCGCCGCCACCGAGTACGGCCTGCCCATGCCCGCCCTGCGCCTGAGCGGGTGGGAAGCCCGCCCCCCCGGCAGCGTGGCCGAGGCGCAGCGCCGTCTGGGCGCGGCCCTGATCGGGGAACTGCGCCGCGCCGGCATCCGGGTGGACCGCGACGCCCTGGGCACGGCGGTGCCCCGGCGGCCCTACGTGCCGGCCCCCCGGCAGGACGCCCAGGGCCGCCGCCTGGACCCCGACCCGGTCATTCCGGCCGCGCGCCGGCCCGAGTCCGGGGTCGCCAGCGTGCGCAGCGGGCCGGTCACGCCCTTCCTGAACAGCACCCTGCGCCCCAGCGACAACGCCCGTGCCGAGTCCCTGCTCGCCGCCCTGGCCGCGCTGCCCGGCGAAGACGACGCCGGCAGCGGCACCCTGGCCGGGACCCTGAACCGCGAACGCGCCGCCCTGCGCCGCCTGGGCGTGGACCTCAGCGGCGTGGTGCTGGCCGACGGCAGCGGCCTGAGCCGCAGCGACCGACAGACTCCGCGCGCGCTGGTGGGGCTGCTCAAGGTGATGTACGACCTGCCCTACACCGCCGCGCCCACCACCGACACCCCGGCCCAGGTGTACGCCACGCGGCGCAACCTGTTCGCCGAGGCGCTGCCGCAGGCGGGCGTGGGCGGCAGCAAGGAGGGACGCGGCGGCACCCTGGCCGCGCGCCTGACCGGCAGTGGGCTGGACGTGCGCGCCAAGACCGGCACGCTGCCCGGGGTCAGCGCCCTGGCCGGGTATGTCACCGCGCGCAGTGGGCGCACCCTAGCCTTCGCCGTCCTGATGAACGGCCCCGAGAGCACGCCGCTGCTGGAGCTGCGCGCGGCCCAGGACCGGCTGGTGCGGGCACTGGCCGCCGACTGACAGGCACGCCGACGGCCTACACTGCGGGGGTGACGAGTGAGAGCCGGAACATCCGCCGCGTGGTCGTGGCGACAAGCAACGCGGGCAAGGTCCGCGAGATCGAGGAGGCGCTGGGCGGCCTGGGCTGGGAGGTCCAGGGGCTGAGCGGCCTGCCCCTGCCCGAGGAGACCGGCAGCACCTACGCCGAGAACGCCGCCCTGAAGGCCTGCGCGGCTGCCATGATGACCGGCCTGCCCGCCCTGGCCGACGATTCCGGCCTGGAGGTCGACGCGCTGGGCGGCGAGCCGGGGGTGTACTCGGCCCGTTTCGGAAACCGCAACAGCGACCTGGAACGCAACCTCTACCTGCTGGAGAAACTGCGCGGCACCCGCGACCGCCGGGCCAAATTCGTGTCGGTGATCGTGCTGGCCTACCCCGACGGCGACCTGGAGGAATACCGGGGCGAGGTAAGGGGCATCCTGCTGGAAGGACCGCGCGGGCAGGGCGGCTTCGGCTACGATCCGCTGTTCGTGCCCGACGGCGAACGCCGCAGCATGGCCGAGCTGAGCGTGCCGGAAAAGCGCGCGGTGGGCCACCGGGGGCAGGCGCTCGCGGCGCTGCTCGCCGCCCACCGCCCCGGCGCCTGAGCGCTTTCCGCTGAGCAATCCTTTAGCCAGCCCGTCGCCCGGCCGGCGCCGCCCTTAGCCTGACCCCATGACGACCTTACGCGGCGTATTGACCGGACTGGTGGGGGGCGCGGCAGGCACCCTGGCGATGGGGCAGTACTGGACGAAGATCGCCCCGCTGGTACAGCCTCAAAGTGCGCCGCCCGAAAAGGGCCCGGACAAGCACTCGATCGCGCCGCTGGGGCAGGTGCACCAGCCCGGCGAGAGCAGCACCGCCGCGCTGGGCCGCCTGGGCTACGAGGCCCTGAAGGGCAAGCCCCCCCGCAGCGACCGCCTGAAAAACGACCTCAGCGAAGGGGTCCACTGGGGCATGGGGCTCCTGAGCGGGGCCGCCTTCGGGGCCGTCGCCGCGCCGCCGAGCGCCCTGGGCGGGCTGGGCCTGGGAGCCGCCTTCGGGGCAGGACTGTGGGCACTCATGGACGAGGGCGTCGTGCCGCTGCTGGGCCTTCAGGACGGGCCGGGTGCAGGCAACGCGCGGGGACATCTCAACCGTCTGGGCGCGCACGTGTTCTACGGCGCGGCCCTGGGGCTGAGCGCCTGGGCCCTGGGCCGCGCCCTGAGCGGCGACCAGTAGGCGTCGATAGACAAAGCGAAGGGGAAAGACACACGCGGCCTCTCCCCTGTCCCTTTAGCTGTCCCTTTGGCCCTTCAGCTCTGGGCGGCGCCTTCCTCGGCGTGGGCCTGCACGTCGCGCTTCAGGCGCATCAGGATGGCGCCCATGCCGCGCAGGCGCATCGGCGTGATGAGTTCCGAGAGCCCCATGTCCATGTAGAACTGGTCCGGCACGCTCAGGATCGTCTCGGGCGACTCGCCGCTCAGGGCCTCGTTCAGGATGCCCGCGTAGCCGCGTACGGTCGGGGCCTCCTCGGGCACCTTGAAGAACATCTTCACGCCGCCCGCCTCGTCCCGCTCGGTCACCAGGAAAAAGGGGCTGGTGCATTCGGGCACCGCCTGCATGAATTCGGGGTGCTCAGCGTACTTCTCGGGCAGGGCGGGGAGCTTCTTGCTGTACTCCAGCAGGGCCTGGAGGCGCAGGGGTTTGGGGGCCGAGCGGAAGAGATTCACGATCCCTTGCAGCTTGTCGGGGAGGGGAGCGGCGTCGGTCATGCCGCTACTGTAACGTGGGCGGCACAGACGCTATGGTGAGCCCTGTCCAGTTGACTCTTTTGGTCAACTACCGGCCGCCGCAGAATAATCGTGCACAGCCTGGGCCCCCCGGCCCACACAAGGGAGGAAGACAGATGGACTACGCGAAAGACGTGCTGGTGAATACCGAATGGGTGGCCGAACATCTGGGCCAGCCGGGCCTGCGCCTGATCGAGGTGGACGAGGACATCCTGCTGTACGACACCGGGCACGTCCCCGGCGCCGTGAAGGTGGACTGGCAGCAGGACTTCTGGCACCCGGTCGAGCGCGACTTCATCGGTCCCGACGAGGTCGCGGCGCTGCTAGGCCGCCTGGGCATCGGCCCGGACGACCAGATCGTGCTGTACGGCGACAAGAGCAACTGGTGGGCCGCCTACGCCTACTGGTTCATGAGCTACAGCGGCGTGAAAAACCCGCTGAAGCTCATGAACGGCGGGCGTCAGAAGTGGGTCGCCGAGGGCCGCGAGCTGACCACCGACGAAACCCCGGTGCAGGCGACCGAGTACCCCGCCCTGACGCGCGACGACAGCCTGCGCGCCTACCGCGACGAGGTCAAGGCGCACCTCGAGAGCGTCAAGGCCGGGCAGGGCGCCCTGGTGGACGTGCGCAGCCCCGACGAGTTCTCGGGCAAGGTCACGCACATGGCGAACTACCCGCAGGAAGGCGTACTGCGCGGCGGCCACATCCCCGGCGCGCGCAGCATCCCCTGGGCCAAGGCCACCAACGAGGACGGCACCTTCAAGTCGGCCGACGAACTCTCGGCGCTGTACGGCGGCGAGGGCGTGACCCCCGACAAGGACGTGATCGCCTACTGCCGCATCGCCGAACGCAGCAGCCACTCGTGGTTCGTGCTGCGCGAACTGCTGGGCTACCCCAAGGTGCGCAACTACGACGGCTCGTGGACCGAGTGGGGCAACGCCGTGGGTATGCCCATCGAGAAGAGCTACCAGGAAGCCTGAACACCGGGCACACCCGGGGCAGGGGCCGCGCGCCTCTGCCCCTTTTTCCGGCCTGGCCGCTGCCCCCAATCAGGGGCAAAAAAGCTGAAGCTGAGCACAAAGTAAGAGCGGCGACAGGGTTGGGGCCGTAGGCTACCCTCAACCCGAGCCACGTCCCGCCGAGCCGGAACGTCCCGGACCGGGAACGACCTGCCGCCGCCCTCAACCTCTGAAGGCCCGTCTCCGCTTCTTTCCGCCCAAGGTGTACCCATGAAGTTCCTGATTCTTCTGCTGATTGTCGTGGCGATTGTCGCCTTTCTGGTGCTCAGGAAGCGTTCCGGCACGGCCGGTCCGCCGCAGGAGAGCGCGCCGCAGGTCCAGCCTCCCGGCACCCGGCACCTCGACGAGGAAACGGCCGCGCGGCCCGAAATCGACGCGTCGGCCCTCTCGTCGGCGCGCGCCCGCGTGTCGCAGGACATTCCCGACGAGGTGCTGGGCGACGTGCTGCTCGACGCCACGCCCCAGCAGGCCGCGCGGATGTTCGCCGCCGTCCCCGCCGACGTGATGGCCGGAGCCATCGGTCAGAACACGGCCCGCGCGGGCACCGTGCAGGTGCAGGGCCAGGCCAGCGCCGGGGACATGGCCCAGCTCAGCAGTCTGGGCAGCGCCGTGGACGACCTCGACTTCTGGAGCCTGGGCGACGACACGCCCCCCCAGAGCCAGAAAAAATAAGGGCAGGCCCGCCGGCCGCCGCGCGCGCGGGGCCGCCGCCTTTCCCATCCGGGGACGGGCAGGCGGCCCCTTCGCCGCGGCGGCCGGGCTGTTCCCCTGCGGGTACGCGCGCCGCGGCGGCCCGGTTCGCGTTATGGTGAGCCGTAAAACCATTTCTTCTGGGAGGAACTTTCATGGCGAACAAGCAACCCGTACGTGTGGCCGTCACCGGCGCGGCCGGCCAGATCGGCTATAGCCTGCTTTTCCGCATCGCCTCGGGCGACATGCTGGGTAAGGATCAGCCGGTCATCCTGCAACTGCTGGAAATCACCCCGGCCCTCAAGGCGCTGGGCGGCGTGGTCATGGAACTGCGCGACTGCGCTTTCCCGCTGCTGGCCGACATCGTGGTCAGCGACGACCCGATGGTGGCCTTCAAGGACGCCGACTACGCGCTGCTCGTGGGCGCCATGCCCCGCAAGGCCGGCATGGAGCGCGGCGACCTGCTGGGCGCCAACGGCGGCATCTTCAAGCCCCAGGGCGAGGCCCTGAACGCCGTCGCCAGCCGTGACGTCAAGGTGCTCGTGGTGGGCAACCCCGCCAACACCAACGCCCTGATCGCCCAGCAGAACGCGCCGGACCTCGACCCCAAGCAGTTCACGGCGATGGTGCGCCTGGACCACAACCGCGCCGTATCGCAGCTCGCCGAGAAGACCGGCCAGCCGGTGAGCGAGATCAAGAACATGACCATTTGGGGCAACCACTCCTCGACCCAGTACCCCGACCTCTCGCAGACGACGGTGGGCGGCCAGCCTGCGCTGGACCTCGTCGAACGCGACTGGTACGAGCAGACCTACATCCCGACCGTCGCCAAGCGCGGCGCGGCGATCATCGAGGCGCGCGGCCTGAGCAGCGCGGCCTCGGCGGCGAGCGCGGCCATCGACCACATGCGCGACTGGGCGCTGGGCACCCGCGAAGGCGAGTGGGTCAGCATGGGCATTCCCTCGGACGGCAGCTACGGCATCCCCGAGGGCCTGATCTACGGCTTCCCGGTGCGCACCAGCGGCGGCAAGTACGAGATCGTGCAGGGCCTGGACATCTCCGACTTCAGCCGGGGCAAGATGGACGCCACCGCGCAGGAACTGAGCGAGGAGCGCGACGAGGTCCGCAAGCTCGGTCTGGTGAAGTAAGGCGGACGTGACCGCGGGGCCGCCGCATAGGCGCCGGCCCCCCTGCGGAACGGACGACCCCCGGCAGGGTCCGGAGAGGTGGGGCGCAGCTTGCGGGCCGCGCCCCACCGCCGTCTCGCCGCAGGGAGCCTGCCAGGGCCACATTGCCGCTACAGTGCGGCCATGACCCTCCCCGACACCCTCTGGACCCACACCGCCCAGGACCTCCTGAGCGCCACCAGCAGCCGCCAGCCCACCCCCGGCGGCGGCTCGGTGGCGGCCCTGAGTGGGGCCTTCGGGGCCGGGCTGGTCCTGATGGCCGCGCGCATCAGCCTGCACAAGGCGCAGAAGGCGGGCCAGGTACCCGACCTCGCCCTGACGGCGGCCCTGGACACGCTGGAGGAGGTCCAGGGCCACCTGCGCCGCCTGACCGACGAGGACGTGGCGGTGTTCCGGGGCTACGTGGACGCCACACGCCTGCCCCGCACCACCGAGGAGGAGCAGGCCGCGCGCCGCGCCGCCCTGGACCGGGCCGGGGAAGCGGCCCGCGCCGCGCCGCTGGAGACCGCGCAGGCCTGCGTGGAGGCGCTCGAACAGGCCCAGGCCTGCCTGCCGCATACGCACCCCGAGGTGGTCAGCGACGTGGGCGCGGGCGCGGCCCTGCTGCGCGGCGCGCTGGAAGCCGCCCTGCTGACCCTGGACATCAACCTGCGGCACCTGGAGGGTGAGGAACGGGCGCGGCTCCAGGCCCGGCGCACCGGATGGTCGGCGCGCGGCGAGACCCTCGCCGCCGGAATTCTGGAGGACACGCGGGCGGCCATCTCGCGCGGCGCTTGACAGTTCCGGGAGTCGCCGCTAAAGTAAGCGAGCCTGAAACGCGCCCGTTAGCGCGGGCGAGATACCAAAGCAACCGGAGCTGTGCAGCCTGAGCTGCGAACGACGGAAGCGTGCCGAGGTGGCGGAATTGGTAGACGCACTAGTTTCAGGGACTAGCGCCGCGAGGTGTGTGGGTTCAAATCCCATCCTCGGCACCAGCAGAGGGACCCCAGCAGAGATGCTGGGGTCTCTGCTTTGCCGTGACATGACCGGATCGCCTGCCTTTGCAGGTCGGGCTGCCCGGCTGGCGCTCAGAAATGCGGGCGGCGGCGGGCCAGCACACGCAGATAGACCGCCTCCAGGGCAGCGGCGCGCTCGGGCAGCGCGTACTGCCGGGCACTGGCGCGCGCGCCGGCCTGAAGGGCCCCCAGACGCGCGGGGGCCAGCGTCTCCAGCAGGCCCAGCGACAGGTCGTCGGGGGTGGCCTCCCGCACCGTGCCGTTCTCGCCTTCACGGATCAGGTCGAGGGCGGCGGCGCTGCGGGCCGCCACCAGAGGCGCCCCGGCGGCCAGCGCCTCGATCATGGACATGGGCAGCACCTCGCTGGTGCTGGCCGTCAGGAAAGCGTCGGCGGCGGCCAGGGCTTCGGGCACGCGGGCGTAGGGCACCGGGCCGGTGAAGGTCACGCCCTCGGGGGCCATCGCCTGCGCCTCGGCGCGGCTGGGGCCGTCGCCGACCACCAGCAGCCGCAGTTCGGGGCGGCTGGCCCGCGCGCGGTCGAAGGCCCGCAACATGACCCCCAGATTCTTCTCGGGGGCCAGTCGCCCCAGCGACACGACCAGGGGCACGTCCGGCGCGACGTGGTACTCGGCCCGGAAGGCGGCCCCCGACGCCCCCGCGAAGGCCGTGAGGTCCACCGGGTTCGGAAAGAGGGTCGTCTCGCCCGCGAACCCGTAGCCGCGCAGCATGTCCACCATCGCCTGTCCGGGGGCCAGGACGGCGTCCACCCGCCGCGCGAAGGCCGAGACGTGGGGACGCAGCACCGCCCGGCCCACCCGCCGGGGCATGGGCGTGTAGTGCAGGTACTCGTCGTACTGGGTGTGCGCCGTGAAGACCACCGGCGCGCCCGCGAGCCGCGCCCAGCGCAGCGCCAGCCGCCCGGCCAGGAAGGGGTGCATGGTGTGGACCACGTCCAGCCCGCGCAGGGGCAGCCGCGCGGTGAGCCGGGGGCCGGGCGCGAGCATGACCGGGTAGTCGGCCGGGGCACCCAGCGCCCGCGCGCCCGCGAATGAACTGTTCAGGCGGTAGACGCCGTCCTCGTGCGGGGGCATCTGCGGATGGCGGGGCGCGAACACCAGGACCTCGTGACCGCGCTCCCGCAGGCCACGTGCAAAGAGCGCCGTACTGGTGGCGACCCCGTTGCGGGACGGCAGATAGGTGGCAGTCACGATTCCGATTCGCACGCTGAGGCGCAGTCTAGCGGGCCGGGGACCGCCCCGGTCTACGCCGCCCCGTATGCTGGGGCGCGTGAACCGCTCCCTGTCTCCCCTGATCCTGCCCTGTGTGGACATCCAGTCGGGCCGCGCCGTCCGGCTGTATGAAGGCGACCCCGACCGAGAGACCGTGTATTTCGAGTCGCCGCTGGACGCCGCGCGCCACTGGGCCGGCCTGGGCGCGGGCTTCCTGCACCTCGTGGACCTCGACGCCGCCACCGGGCGCGGCGGGAACCGGGAGATCATCGCGCAGATCGTCTCTGGACTGGACGTGCCGGTCGAGGTGGGGGGCGGCGTGCGCAGCCGCGAGGACGCCGAGGCCCTGCTCGCGCTGGGTGTGCGCCGCGTGGTGATCGGCACGGCGGCCGTGAAGAACCCCGAACTGGTGGCCGAACTCATCGCCGCCCACGGCTCCGAGGCGGTCGTCGTGAGCCTGGACGCGCGCGGACTGGAAGTCGCCACGCACGGCTGGGCGCAGGGCAGCGGCGTGCAGGTGGCCGAGCTGACCCCGCGACTGGCCGACGCGGGCCTGGAAACCCTGATCTTTACCGACGTGACCCGCGACGGCACCCTGAAGGGCCTGGACCGCGACCTGATGCGCCAGGTACGCGGGCTGTGGCTCAACACCCTGATCGTGGGCGGCGGCGTGCGTGACGTGGAAGACGTGCGGCTGCTGGCCGAGGAGGGCATCGAGGGCGCCATCGTGGGCCGCGCGATCTACGAGGGCACGCTGCCCTACCCAGTCACGCTCTAAGACCACAGCTGTGGGGGACGCAGGCCACGTTCGCCCGCGTCCCCCACGTGTGTCTGTCTACTTCCGGCGGCGACCCAGGCCCACCAGCCGCAGCACGATCACGGCCGGCACCGCCAGCACGGCGCTCAGGGCGTTCCAGAGGGCGCTGCCCACGGTGGGCAGGCCGGCGTCCGGCTCGGGCGGGCGCGGCGCCCCCCGGCCCCGGGTCAGGGGCCAGCGCAGGCGAGACCGCCGGCCCTGCTCCTGCCCCGCCACCACGCGGCCCCGGGCGTCACGCACCGGGCGGTCGGCCTGGGCGGCGGCCTCGGCCTCCTGGGCGCTGGGGGCGGTGTCGATCTCGGCGCCCATCTCGGCGACCGCCCGCTTCTTGGCGACGTTGCCGGCGCCGCCCGCCCGCGTGCCGTACTTCTGGGTGTAGACCCAGGTCACCTCGGCGCCGAAGAAGAAGATCATGGCGCTGTAGTAGATCCACAGCAGCAGCGTGACCAGGGTGCCGGCCGCCGCGAAGGCGCTGCCGGGGGCCGCCTGCCCGAAATACAGCCCGATCAGGAGCTGGCCCAGCGTGAACAGGAAGGCCGTCACCGCGCCGCCGACCGTCACGTCGCGCCACTCCAGGCGCACCACCGGCAGCAGCTTGTAGATGGCCGCGAAGATGGGCGTGAGGAACAGCGCCGAGAGGGCGAAGGTGCCCAGGCGCACGAGAAAGGCCCC
Organism: Deinococcus gobiensis I-0; assembly: GCF_000252445.1. Lineage (GTDB taxonomy): Bacteria > Deinococcota > Deinococci > Deinococcales > Deinococcaceae > Deinococcus > Deinococcus gobiensis. Next base: position 2,653,666 of record NC_017790.1, read on the forward strand.
GGCCCCGATGCGGTCCCCGAGGTTCTGCGCGATGGCCGAGAGGTAGGTGTTCAGGCCCAGGAACAGCAGCAGCAGCAGGCCGATGAGCAGGATCATGAAAAAGGCCAGCACGCGCGTCTTGACGATGGCGACCACGCCCATCGGCGGGGCGGGGTCGGCGCCCCACAGGCTGTTCAGGGCGTCCTGAAGCTGCACGAACAGCCCTGTGGCCCCCATGAACAGTACCGCGAAGGCGATGGTGGTGGCCCAGCCCGAGCCGCGCTGCACGCCCTGCTGGCTGTCGAGCAGCCCGCGCAGGAACTCGGCGGCCTGGTCACCCAGATTCTGCGCGATGAGGCTGCCGGGGCCGAACAGCTGCTGGATGACGGTCGCGTCGGACAGAAAAAATCCGGCGACGGCCACGGCGAACACCAGCAGCGGGGCAATGCTGAACATGGCGTAGTACGCGATGGCCGCCGCCAGTCGGGGGGCCTTGTCCTGACCGAAGGCCAGCGCGGCCTCACGGATCAGGGTCAGGAGATCGGCGGGCTTGAGCTTCACCCCGGCAGTGTAAGCGGGGGGGCCGGGCGCACGCCCCCTGACGAGGCGAGCAGTTTCACCGTCGCTTCATGTCCGTTACCCTGACGCCATGCGCACCATGCCAGAGGGGTTCCAGCAGCAGCTCGTGATCACGGTGACGGACGAGATGACCGTCCAGTTCGCCGAACTCGGGCCGGTCCACCCGGTCTACGCGACCTACTGGCTGGCCCGGCACTTCGAGGAGGCGGGGCGCAAGCTCATCCTGCCCTTTCTGGAGGAGGGCGAGGAAGGCATCGGCACGCAGCTGGAGGTCTTTCATACGGCCTCGGCGCTGCCGGGCATGCGCGTGACCGTCACGGCGACCTTCACGCGGCAGGGCGGCCGGCGCATTCACGCCGATCTGTTCGCCGTGAACGAATTGGGCGACGCGGTCGGGCACGGCACCACCACCCAGGTCGTGACGGCCGGAACGCGGCTCCAGGACGGCTTCGCCGAGCTGCGTCGCCGCTGGGAGGCCGCGCGGGACTGAGGGCGGGCCCGCCGTCCCCCAGACGGTTTCAGTCCGGGTGGCCCCCGGCAGGCGCGCAGCAGGAACGCCGCCGCTATGCTGGGGCAATATGCCGAAGTCTCTCCCTGTCTCCCGGTACTACGATGTCAAACGGGACGCGCAGGGCCAGCGGTTCATTGACGTGCACGTGACCGGGCTGGCCCTGCTGCAAAATCCGCTGCTGAACAAGACGACCGCCTTCACGCCCGAAGAGCGGCTGGACCTGGGCCTCGAGGGCCTGATCCCGCCGCACGTCAGCACCTTCGAGGAGCAGAAGCAGCGCACCTACCTGCGCTACTTGCAGTGCGGCACCGATCTCGAGAAGCACGAGTACCTGCGCGCCCTGCAAGACCGCAACGAGGTCCTGTTCTTCGCCGTCCTCGAAGACCACCTCGAGGAGATGCTGCCCATCATCTACACGCCCACGGTGGGCGAGGCGGTCAAGAACTACTCGGGCAACTACCGCTACCCGCGCGGCTTCACGGTGAGCCGTTCGGACATCGGGCGCATCGACGACATGCTGGAGAACGTGTCGGTCAACGACGTGCGCATGATCGTGGCGACCGATTCGAGCGCGATCCTGGGCCTGGGCGACCAGGGCTTCGGCGGCATGGCGATCTCCATCGGCAAGCTTTCGCTGTACACGGCGGCCGGCGGCGTCGGCCCCGACAAGACCCTGCCGGTCGAGCTCGACGTGGGCACCAACCGCCAGGACCTCATCGACGACCCGCTGTACCTGGGCAGCCACCATAAGCGCCTGACCGGCAGCGACTACGACGAGTTCCTCGATACCTTCGTCGAGGCGGTCGCCACGCGTTATCCCAAGGCGATCATCCAGTGGGAGGACTTCTCGCGCGGTACGGCCTTCCGGGTGCTGGAGCGCTACCGCAAGGTGGTGCCGAGCTTCAACGACGACATCCAGGGCACCGGGGCGATGGCCCTGGCGGGCCTCATCAGCGCCGCGCGCCTCAAGGGCGAGGGCCTGAAAGATCAGGTGTTCGTGATCGTGGGGGCGGGGGCCGCCGGCATCGGGGTGGCGACCGCCATCCGCCAGGGCCTGATGCAGGAGGGCCTGGACTACGCCGGCGCGAACGCCCGCATCTACGTCGTGGACCGCTACGGCCTGCTGATGGACGGGCAGCCCGACCTCGAAGAGCAGCAGCTCAGCTTCGTGCGCTCGGCGGCGGACGTGGCGGGCTGGGCGTATGCGGGCGAGTACCCGACGCTGCACGAGATCGTGACCCAGGCGGGCGCGACCGCCCTGCTGGGCTTTACCGGCGTGCCGGGCCTGTTCCGGCAGGAGACGGTCGAGGCGATGCTGGCGCATACACCCCGGCCCATCGTCTTTCCGCTGTCGAACCCGTCGAGCCATGTCGAGGCCCGCCCCGCCGACCTGATCCACTGGACGCGCGGCGGCGCGGTGGTCGCCTCGGGCAGTCCCTTCCCCGATGTCGAGTACGAGGGCGGACGTTACGCGGTCGGCCAGGGTAACAACGCCTTCATCTTTCCGGGGCTGGGCTTCGGGGCGGTGGTCAGCCGGGCGCGCGAGATCACCGACAACATGGTGATGGCCGCCGCCCTGACGCTAGCCGACTACACCGCCGAGCACAACGCCCAGAGCGGCGGCGTGCCCCGGGTGTACCCGCCCATCAGCGAACTGCGCGAGCTGAGCGTGCGCGTCGCGGTCCGGGTGGCGCGGCAGGCCATCGTGGACGGCGTGTGCGCCGAGCGCCGGGTGCGCGCGATGGACGACGCGGCCCTGGAGGCGGTCATCCGCGGGCGCGCCTGGGAACCGCGTTACCTGCCCCTGCGCCGGGGCGACGGCGGCGCCGGGCGCTGAGCCCACCGTCCGGACGGCCCCTCTCCCCGGCGGGAGTGGGGCTTTTTTATTCCTGTGCAGGGCCGGTTCCGGGCCGGCGTGGGCCCGAACCCCACCTCATTTCAGCGCGCCGGCCTGTACCTCGGCGCGCAGGGTGCCGGTCACGGCGGCCCGCACCACGAGGGCCTGGGGGGTCACGTCCAGCGCCGTCACGCGCAGCGGCCCTACCGTCCCGTCCAGGTTCAGTCCCGGCACGGGCGAGAAGGGCAGGCGGGCGGCCAGGCTGCTCCGGGCCCGCTCCAGCGCGGGCGTCAGGTCGAACCGGGCGGCGCGCGACAGGTACTCCTGCGCGCGGGCGTCGGCCAGCCACGCGACGGCGCGCCCGCTCAGGCCCTCCCGGCGCGTCTGCACACTCACGTCCCGCAGGGTCACGACCTGGGTTGCAGGGTCGAGGACCGGGCTGCCGGTCACGTCGGTCGTCACTTCCAGCCGCAGGCCCAGCGGCCCGCGCACCTCGGCGCGCACGGCGGCCCGGACACGGGTGCCGGCAGGTGTGAGGCGCACGTCCAGCACATGCAGGACCGGGCCGGTGGGCACCGGCAGGGTGTAGGGGCGCGCGGCGGCCGAGCGGGTCGCCAGCGCCGAGAGGTCGGCGTAGGGCAGCGCCAGCGGCACTGCCAGACTCAGGCCCGGCGCGAGGGTGGGCGCGCTCGCCAGTGGGGGCAGGGAGCGGGCGGCGACCTCGGGCGCGCGGCCCAGCCCCGCCCTCAGGCCGAAGGTGGCCCCCACCGTCACCCCGACCTCCTGCGCACTCAGGCGAAAGGGCGTGACTTCCAGCGCCTGGGGCGACACCAGTGCGTAGCCCGGCTCGGGCAGCGGCAGGGTCCAGGGCCGCTGCACCCTCGCCCAGAGCGTGCCCGCGCGCCGCCGCAGCCCCAGCCCCTCGCGCACCGAGCGTTCGATGCCGGCCGTCACGCCGTCCAGCGCCGCGCGCACCTGCCCCCCCACGAGCGACTGCACGCTGATCTTCACGCCGGGGGCCAGCTCGACGCTCAGGGGGTCGGTCCACACGGCGTCGGCGCTGGCCCGCACGCCCGCCTCCCACTCGGGGGTCACGTAGGGCGTGAGGCGCAGGCTGACGGTCGCCGCGCCGCCGAACGTGCGCCCCAGGGCCGCCCCCACCCCGACCGGGGCCGCCTGGAACTCGGCGCGCAGCGGCACGCGCACCACCAGGGCGTCGCCGTCGGGGACGATGGTCGGGGTGCCGGTGCGCGTCACCGCGCCGCTGAGGCGCACCTGAAAGGCCCCGCCCAGGAACGACCGGGTCTGGTCGAGCCGCGCGAGCTCGGCGGGCACGCGGGCCTCGGCGGCGGCCTGCACGCCCGCCAGGGGCACCGACACCGGCAGCACCACGCGGGAGGCGGCGGGGGCGGGGACAGTCGGCGCGGCAGCACTCACCGGCCCAGTAGACAACGCGGCGAGCAGCAGCGGAACGTGAAGGGAAGGCACCACGCCCCAGGGTAGGGCGCGCCCATGAACGCCGCCTCTGCCCTACCCTGGACGGCATGTGGCTCCAGCGCCGAGTGACCCTGCGCCCGTACCCGCGCGGCTTTCACCTCATCACCCGCGAGGTGCTCGCCGCCCTGCCCGAACTGGGGCAGGTGGGCACGGGGCTGCTGCACGTCTTTATCGGGCACACCTCGGCCGCCCTGACGGTCAGCGAGAACGCCTCGCCCGACGTGCGGCGCGACTTCGAGCGGTACTTCAATCACGCGGTGCCCGACGGCTGGCCCGAATTCAAGCACACCCTGGAGGGCGACGACGACATGGCCGCCCACATCAAGGCGAGCGTGCTGGGCAGCAGCCTGACCCTGCCGGTGGGCGCGGGCCGCCTCGTCCTGGGCACCTGGCAGGGCCTGTACCTGTGCGAACACCGCGACCGGGGTGGGGCGCGCTCGCTGGTGCTCACCCTGCACGGCGAGTAGGCAGTTCCCTGCTCCGGCTGTGGCCTTCCCCCACCTGGGGGCACTCCCCCGAACCCTGACGGCGGGACATTCCCGCAGAGGCGGCGGCGCTAGCCTCGCAGGATGACCCTGACCCCCCCGGCCCTGCTGCGAGAGGCGGAACGGTTCCTGAGCGGCATGTACGCCGAGCGCGCGCTGGAGGGCCTGGACGACCGGCTGCGCGCCGTCCGGGACGAGCTGACCCGCACCGGCAGCTATACCCTGAGCGCCGGGGAACTCGAATACGGGGGCCGGGTGGCGTGGCGCAACTCGACCCGCTGCGTGGGGCGGCTGTACTGGGAGGCGCTGGAGGTGCGTGACCTGCGTCACGTCACCGCCCACGAGGAGGTCTTCGCGCACCTGTGTGCCCACCTGGAAGACGCCTTTCACGGCGGGCATCTGCGCCCGCTCATGAGCGTGTTCGGGCCGGGGGTGCGCGTGCACAACCCGCAGCTCATCCGCTACGCGGCGTACCGGCAGCCGGGCACTCCGGGAGGCGTGGTCGGCGACCCGGCCAACCTCGCCCTGACCGACTGGCTGCGCACGCTGGGCTGGGCGGGCGGCCCCGGCACCCCCTTCGACGTACTGCCGCTGGCCATTGAGTCGGCCGGACAGCTCCGGCTGTTCACGCTGCCGCCCCAGGCCGTGCAGGAGGTCGCGCTGACCCACCCCGACTGCCCGGCGGTGGGCGAGCTGGGGCTGCGCTGGCACGCGCTGCCGGTCATCAGCGACATGAGCCTGGAGGTCGGCGGGCTGAGCCTGGCGTGCGCGCCCTTCAGCGGCTGGTACGTGCAGACCGAGATCGCCGCGCGCAACCTCGCCGACGCCGACCGCTACGACCAGCTGCCGGCGGTGGCGCGCGCCCTGGGCCTGGACACCTCGCGCGAGCGCACGCTGTGGCGCGACCGCGCGCTGGTCGAGCTGAACGTGGCGACCCTGCATTCTTTCGAGGAGGCCGGGGTCAAGATCGCCGACCACCACACGGTCACGCGGCACTTCCGGCGCTTCGAGGAACGCGAGGCGCGCGCCGGGCGCGAGGTACGCGCCAAGTGGTCCTGGCTCATCCCGCCGCTCTCGCCCGCGACGACCCCGGTGTGGGGACAACGCTACAAGTCGCGCGAGGAGTCGCCCAACTTCGTGCGGCCGCCCGCCCGCTGGGAGGCCCCGGCACCCGCCGCTGCGGCGACCGGCTGCCCCTTCCATGGCCACTGAGGCCCCTGCATCCCGCAAATCGCAACGTTCGGTGCATTCTCCTTAAAGGTGGCGTCAGACACAGAGTCCTAGACTGGAGATACCCGCGCCGCAGCGTGGCCGCCCGACCTGCCAGCGCGCAGCGGAGGCCCCGGCGCAGGGCCGAAAAGGAGCACTGACATCCTCATGGATTGGAAAAATCTTCCGGAAAGCGGCAATGTGGAAGACCGGCGCGGTGGTGGGGGCCTGCCCGGCGGCGGGCTCGCCATCGGCGGTATCGGGGGCCTGATCATCGCGGTGGTGGCGCTGTTTTTCGGCATTGACCCCAGCGTGATCCTGGGCGGGGGCAATTCGGGCCAGCAGACGCAGCCTCAGACACAGACGCAGACCCAGGGGGGCCAGACCCAGAGCGGGACCAAGGACGAAAGCTACCAGTTCGTCAGCCGTATCCTGGGCAGCACCGATCAGGTCTGGACGGGCATCTTCAAGCAGTCCGACCGGCAGTACACCAAACCCAAGCTGGTGCTGTTCAGCGGCGGCGTGCAGACCGCCTGCGGGCAGGCCAGCAGCGCGGTGGGGCCGTTCTACTGCCCTCTGGACAGCAAGGTGTACCTGGACACCGGTTTTTTCAACACCATGCAGCAGCGGCTCGGCGGCGGCGGCGACTTCGCCTACGCCTATGTGATCGCCCACGAGGTCGGGCACCACGTTCAGAACGAACTGGGCATCGCCGATCAGGTCGAGCGCAAGCAGCGCGCCGCCCGCAGCGAGGCCGAGGCCAACAGCTACAGCGTGCGCCTGGAACTTCAGGCCGACTGCTTCGCAGGCGTATGGGGCAACAAGGTGCGCGGCAGCGAGGCCGCCAACCTGACCCAGCAGGACATCCGCGAGGCCCTGAGCACCGCCTCGGCCATCGGCGACGACACGCTGCAACGCGCCGGGCAGGGCCGCGTCGTGCCGGACTCGTTCACGCACGGCAGCAGCCAGCAGCGCGTCAACTGGTTCAACAAGGGCTTCCAGTCGGGCAACCCCAACAACTGCGACACCCTGAACGTTCCCTACAACCAGCTCTGAGCGCGGTGCAGGAGGGACGCGGGCCAGTGCGGCGCCGCGTCCCTCCTCTCTTGCGACCCCGCGCCTTGACGCTGCCCACCGCGCCGCGCTCTGCTGGGCACATGTCGGCCCCCCCACCCACCCTCACCGTCGCCGGCCTGCGCGTCGTGCTGCGGCGCAGCGCCCGCCGCCGGACCCTGGCCCTTCAGGTGCGCGGCGGCGTGGTCACGGCTTACGCCCCCACCCGGCTGCCCGAGACCACCATCCGCGCCTTCGTCGAGGCCAAGCGCGACTGGCTGGCGCACCACCTGGACCGGCAGGCGCAGGTCGCCGCCGCGCCGCCCACCCCTTTACCCAGTGACGGCGCGCCTATTTCCTTCCTGGGCGAAATGCTGACCTTGCGCGCAGTGCCGGGACTGACCCAGCCCGTACGGGTAGGCCATGAACTGCGTCTCCTGGCTGCCGACCCCGCCGGGCTGGCGGCGCAGGTCCAGGCGTGGCGACGCGCGGCCACGCCGGAGCCGTACACGCGGCTGGTCCGCGACTTCGCCGCGCGGCTGGGCGCCCTGGACCGCCTGGGTACAGTCAGGGTCAGCGACACGCGCAGCCGCTGGGGCAGTTGCACGGCGCGCGGCGACATCCGCCTGCACTGGGCGCTGAGCGCCGCGCCACTGCCCGTGCTGGAGTACGTCGCGTTGCACGAGGCCGCGCACCTGCTGGAACTCAACCACTCGCCGCGCTACTGGGCGCACGTCGCCCGCCTGATGCCGGACCACCGGGCGCAGCGGGCCTGGCTGCGGGCGCACGGGGCCGAGCTGCTGGCCTGAAGACCATAAAAAATCCCGCCGGAGCGGGGATCAGAAGGTGCCGGGGCTCAGAGGTCCAGCGGGTCGGGATTCTTGCTGGCGGCCTTGCCCTCGTCGACACTCTCGCGGTGGCGCACCATCTCGTCGCGGGCGGCCTCGTTGCCCTGGCTGGCGGTCTTGTCGCCGGGCACGAGACGCTCGTCGCTGTGCTGCATGGTGGGGTCGGGGGTGGTGGGCACGTCGTTCTTGGTCATGGAAACCTCCTGGCCGGGGTGGGGCACGGCGGCGGGTACGTTGGGGGCAGTCCTGGGAGCGGCGGTCGCGGTCGGCGTCGCCACCGGATAGTCCGGCTCGACCCGCACGGTTCCCGCCTCGTCGGGCACGCTGCCCAGCTCGGCGATCAGGCGCTCGCGGGCCTGGATTTCGCCCTCCAGCCGCCGGATTTCGACCTGGACCTCGGCCATCTGGTCCGGCTGCGCGCCGCCGTGGTACGCGCGGCCCAGGCGGCCGTAGGTGCCGTCGAGTTCGCGCCCGAGCTGAAAGACCTCCATGCGCAGGCGGGCGACCTGGGCGACCTCCTCGCCCCGGCGCTGCACCTTCTCGGCCCCACGGCGCACGGTGTCCAGAATGTTATCGAGCATAGACCCCAGTCTGAGGGCGCGGCCCACCCGGGTGGGTGAGGCGGGATTTAGGGAAGGTGTAGCCCGTCCCCTTCCCCGGCCTCAGCCCGCGACCTCCCCGCGCGCCATGCGCAGCAGCGGGGCCAGGGCCAGCCCGATGGCCGCGTCCCAGCCCTGCGGGTGGCAGGCGGCGGGGTAGGGCACCGGCCCCAGCCCCGGCTCACGCCCGAAGCCCGCGAACAGTTCGCTCAGGCGCCGGTCGTCGGCGGCGCGCGCCGCACCGAACAGGGCGCGCGCCACCTGCGCAGCCTCGGCGTGCAGGCCGTAGCGGGCCATGCCCAGCGCGGCGGCGGCGGTGTCGTGCGGCCACACGCTGCCGTTGTGGTACGACACCGGGTTGTAGCGCGGCTGCCCCTCGCCCAGCGTCCGGACGCCCCAGCCGCTCCACAGTTCGGGTTCCAGGGCCACGCGCGCCACCTGAGCGGCATGCTCTGGGGCGAACAGGCCGGTCCAGAGGGTATGCGCCGGGTTGCTCACGAGCACGCGCAGGGGCCGCTTGTCGCCGTTCAGGCCGTGGGCGTAATACCCGCGCTCGGGCCACCAGAAGGCCTCCTGCACCTGCCCGCGCAGCCGCTCGGCGCGGGCCTCCCACTCGGGGGCGCGCTCCGGCTCGCCCAGCAGGCGGTAGAGGTCGGCGGCGGCGCGGTAGGCGGCGTAGGCGTAGCCCTGCACCTCGATCACGGCGACGTGACCGCTCACGTCTTCACCGTCCTCGGTGAAGGTGCTGTCGCCACTGTCCTTCCAGACCGCGTTGGTGATGCCGCCGGGGTCGGGCGTGTACTCGATCAGGCCGTCGCCGTCGGGGTCGCCGTCGCTCAGGAGCCAGCCCAGGGCCGCCTCCCAGTGGGGGCGCAGCTCGGCGGCCAGTTCGGGGTGTTCGGCGCTCAGCTCGCCGACCAGCCACACGAACAGCGGCGTGGCATCGGCGGTCGCGTAGTAGGGGCGGTGGGGCGTACGGCCGGTGCGGGTCAGCTCGCCCACGCGCATCTCGTGCAGGATCTTGCCGGGCTGCTCCAGGGTCACGGGGTCGTAGCCCTGGCCCTGGTGCGCCGCGAGGTAGCGCGCCACCGTCAGGGCCAGCTCGGGCAGGTGACGGTGGACCATCAGCGCGATGATCATGCTGTCGCGGCCGAAGGGCGCCACGAACCAGGGCAGCCCCGCCGCCGGAAAGGCCCCCTGCGGTGTGCGGAAACTCAGGCTGCGCAGGTCCTGCACGCTGCGGCGCACGACGGCGGCGTCCTCCGGGTCCAGGCCCGCCCAGGCCGGGGCCAGCCGCGCGCTCAGGGCGTCGTACTCGGCGGCCAGGGCCTGCGGGTCGCCGGGCGTGGGCGTCTCGTCGCCCTCCAGCGGAAAGACGCTGACCCGCACCCGGGTCACGTCCTCACCCAGCGTCCAGCGCAACGCCTCGCCGTCCCAGGTGGCGGGGGGCGAGGCCCGCACGGCGGCGCGCACACGCAGCCCGTCCTGCGCCGTGTACGCGAAGTCCACGCCGCCCCCAGCAGCCTGCACTTCCACGGCGCGCGTCCCCAGGCCATCCGGCCAGCCGCGCACCTCGAACATGTCCACGAAGTCGGCCGACAGGAACAGCGCCAGTTCGTGCGGGCCCTCGCCCACGTAGCGGGTGACGGTCAGGTCGTCGCGCAGTTCGGTCGCGCTGACGGTCAGGTCGCGGCGCAGGCCCACCTTCATGGTGTACCCCACGTCGGCGTTCGCGCTCTGCTCGTGCAGCCAGAAGGGATAGCGTTCCTGCTGCGCCAGGGTCTGGGGCCGCTCGCCGTCCAGCCGCCACTCGTAGCGGCGCAGGTAGCGGGTGTCGCGGCGGTACAGGCCACTCTCGCCCTGTGCCACGGCGTAGCCAGCGTCGCCCACCAGATAGAGGTCGTTTTCCTTGAGAACCGTGCGGGTACTGAGCATCGTTGAAATCCTTGTCTGAGAACCTGAGAACGCTTGAAAGGTAGGAAATCGGGAGTGACCGGTGGAGAAAGTGGGAGGGGGCAGCCGGGTCGCCGGGAAGCCGGACGGGTCAGACCTTCGCCTCAGCGTTTCCCCCCGCCACCGCCCCAGCTCACCCCTTGACCGCGCTGTCGGCCCCGGTATCCACGAAATACCGCTGGAACACCACGAAGATGAGGATGACCGGCAGCGCACTCAGGACCGCCCCCGCCAGGATCAGGCCGTAGTCGCCCTGGCCGCCGTACAGGCCCTGGAAACTCGACAGCCCCACCGTGAGGGTGTAGTCCGTGTTCTGGCGCAGGATGACCAGCGGCCAGAAGAAATCGTTCCACGCGCCCTGGAACTGGGTGATGGACAGCGCGACCAGGGACGGCCCCACCTGCGGCAGCATCACCCGGAAGAAGGTGGTGGCCGGTCCCGCGCCGTCGATGGCCGCCGATTCCTCCAGCTCGCGCGGCAGGCCCTCGAAGAACTGGCGCATCAGGAAGGTGCCGCCCGCGAGCGCCACCGCGCCGTTGAGCCACAGGCCCCACAGGTTGAGCAGCCCCAGGTCGCGCAGCAGCACGTAGTTGCTGACGAGGTTGACCTGCCCCGGCACCATCTGCACGAACAGGACCGCCACGAAGAACACCGCCGCTCTGCCCGCAAAATTCAGCCGCGCCAGCGCGTAGCCCGCCAGCGAGCACACCAGGATGGCCGTGACCACCCGCAAGAAGGCGTACAGGAACGAATTGAAGATCCACGAAAAGAACAGGCTGCGGCCGGTCTGCGGGTTGACCGTCTCGTCGAAGGCGCGGCGGTAGTTGTTGAAGGTGTAACCCAGAATGCCCGGCGTCACGTTGCGGAAGGCGAAGGAACGCCCGAAGTTCTGGCGGTCGCTGGGCGGCAGGGTGCTGCCCACGATGCTCTGGCCGCGCGCCACGTCCACCTGAAGCGGCGTGCGCACGAAGGTCGGGCCGCGCAGGTAGTAGGCCTCCCCCACCCGCGCGAGTTCGACCGGCTGCGAGGCCACCAGGTTGAACTGCTGCGCCTGGGCCTCCGGCGTGTCGAGCGTGACCGGCACCGCCCGGCCGCCCACCGTCGCCCGCAGCGTGCCGTCGGCGGCGGGCGCGGCCAGCACCGCCTGCACGAGGTCGCCACTCTGGCGGGTGAGGGCCGGCGAGGTGACGGTGATACGGTAGCGCCGCACGTCGCCTTCCTGCCCGACCTGCTCGGTGCGCACCTGGGCGAAGTCGCGCGCCTGGGCGAAACGCGTGGTCGCCACGAGACTCACCGGCTGGTACGGAAAGAGGGCCACCGCCGGGGCCTCCTGCGGCGCGCCGGGCGGCGAGGCCACGCGGACCTCGAAGGTCACGGGGCGGCCGGGGCGCAGGCCACCGGACCAGCCGTCGCCCGACCCCTGCACGCCCAGGGCGTAGGCCTGCCGCACCGGCGCGCCCGAGAGCTGCGGAATGACCAGCCGGGGCGGATACTCGTTGGGGTCGTCCTTGAGGCTGCTCAGCACGCCCATCAGGAAGGGGCCCAGGAAAAAGAAGCTCATCAGCAGCATGAAGGCGTAGAGCCACCCGGCCCGCGCCCAGCGCCGCCGCGCCAGCCAGCGCGTCTGGTCGGGGGCCGGCGTTTCGCGGGGAAGCGCCGTCACGAGGCCTCCGCCGGGAAGAACCTGCGCTGGATGAACACCATCACCAGGATGATCAGCGCGAGCAGGATCGCCGCCGCCGAGGCCATGTTCACGGGCGCGGCCCCCGCCTGGAAGGTGTTGGTGTAGACGTAGTACGCCAGCGTGATGAGGGTGTCGCCCGGCGCGGCGTTGCCGATGACGGCCACCTGGTCGAACATCTGCATGGTGCCGATGAGGCCCACCGTGACCACGTAGAAGGTCACGGGCCGCAGCATGGGCACGGTGATGCGCGTGAGTTTCTGGAAGGGCGTGGCGCCGTCGATGTCGGCCGCCTCGTACAGCGCCCCGGGAATGCTCTGGAGACCCGCGAGGAAAAACAGCATCAGCGTGGGCACGGTCGTGAAGGTGTTCTGGATGATGACCACGAGCAGCGGAATGCTCAGCACCCGCACCCCGCCCACGCTGATCCACTTGTCGGCGAAGTACTGGTAGTCGAAGGGCTGGACCTCACGCGCGCCGACCACGCCCGCCCAGTGCAGCCCGAAGGTCACGGCCAGGGCCACGAGGGCGCTCACGGCCGCCAGCGCCGGGTCCAGCCAGCCGGCCGGCAGCCGCCGCGAACGCTCCCACAGCACCTGGGCGACCTGCGCGAGCGCCAGCACGCCCACGAAGGTCAGCGCGTAGGGCGCGTAGGTCTGCGCCTGCGTGATGAGGTAGTTGGCGATCCCCCGGCGCTGGAACAGCCACAGGAAGATCAGGGTGATGACCACCGAACTCGTGATGCTGGGCATGTACCACGCCGAGCGGAAGAAGGTCAGGCCCCGGATGCGGCTGTTGAGCGCCACCGCCATCAGCAGGGCCAGCACCGTCTGGAGGGTCGTGGTGACGAGCGCGAAGATCAGGCTGTTGGACAGCGCCCGCCGGAACGAGGGATCGGCCAGCACGTCGGCGTAGGGCTTGAAGCCGATCAGGCGCGGCGTGTTGAACAGATTGAAGTCGGTGAGCGAATAGTACGCCGCCCGCGCGAAGGCGTAGAAGAAGAACACCAGCACGGTCAGCAGGAAGGGCGCGAGAAACAGCAGCGCCGTGGGCGTCTGGCCTTTTTTGAACATGCCCACCTCCCGGCAGGTGAGAAACAATCGGTGGGGCAGGCAGCGCGGCGGGCGGCCACGCTCCCGAAAGGCGCGCCCGTATCTCCCCTCCGGAGGGGCGCGGCCGGCCCCCCACAAAGCTCCGGCCGACGCCCGGGTCCGGGTCAGGCCGGCGGCCCGCGCCTCTCCCCCATCCGGCTCAGCGGCGCTGGAAGGTGTTCATGTCCGCCTGCGCCTTTTTCAGGGCGTCGGCGGCGCTGCGCTGCCCGCTCAGGACGGCGGCCAGGGCCTCGTTGATGGGTTTGCCCCAGTCGCTGCCCTGCGGCCCGAAGGTAAAGGCGTACACGTTGCCGTCGTCGGCCCCGTCGAAGGTCAGGCGGCTGTTCTGCGCGCCGGCGTCGGTCTTCTTGAAATAGGCGTTGTTGGTCAGGGCCGAGCGGCTGGGAATGGCGAGGCCCTGCTCCAGCACGTACTGCTGCACCTGCGGGCTGGTGAGCAGGCCCAGCACCTTGAGGGCCGCCGCGCGGTTCTTGGTGCCCGAGTTCACGCCCCAGCCCACCGTATACAGGAAGTTGCCGCGCTGGCCACTGGGGGCCTTGGGCAGCAGCGCCGTGCCGAACTTGAGGTTGGGGGCGTTGTCGCGCAGGAAGTTCACGATCCAGTTGCCCTCGATGGCGACGGCCACCTTGCCGGTCTTGAGGCACGCGCCGCCCCAGTCGGCCGAGACCTCGCTGGGCTGCACGCCGACCTTGTTCTTGGCGAGGCCGGTGTACCAGTTGAAGGCCTGGGCGAACTTGGGATCGGCGAGGTTGGTCTTGCCGCCCGCACCGAACTGCTTCCAGCCCGCCGCGTAGGCGAAGGCCCCGAAGCGGTCGAAGTTGGGCGACAGGCAGATGCCGTAGTAGTCGTTGCCGAGCTTCTGCTTGAGGGTGGTCAGCTTGGTCTGGAGGGTGGCCCAGGTGTCGGTGCTGTCGGGGTACTTGACCCCGGCCTCGTCGAAGAGGTCCTTGTTGTAGACCAGCGTCAGGGTGTTGAAGTCCTTGGCGACGCCGTACAGGCGGCCGTTCCGGGTAAAGGCCGTGTTCAGGCTCTTGATGAAGGGCGTGGTCGAGACCAGACCGTTGAGCGGCAACAGCTTGCCGGTCGTCACGTAGCCGTCGAGCGTCTCGGCCGGCAGGTAGAACACGTCGCCCGCGTTCCCGGCAGCCAGCAGCGTCGTGAAGGACTTGTTGTAGTCGCCCTGGAGGGGCTCGTACACGACCGTCACGCCGTCTTTGGCCATGACGGGCTTCACGAAGCGGTTGATGAGGTCGTTGACCAGCGTCTGGTCGGTGCCCCCGTACCCGTTGATCTTGATGGTCTTGGCCGTCTGGGCGTGGACGGCGCCCGAGGCGAGCACGGCGAGGCTGAGGAGCAGGGCTTTTTTCATGGGTTCCCTCCGGGGGGCGGCGCGACGGTGGCGCCGGGAAGCAGGTGAACGGGAATGAGCTGGCCGCGCGGCGGCTGGCCCGCCAGGGCTTCTTGCACGAGCGTCAGGGCGGTGTCGGCGATGCGGGCGATGTCCTGGGCGACCGTGGTCAGGCGCAGGCGGATGGGCAGTTCGGGCAGGCCGTCGAAGCCCACCACCGAGACCTCGGCGGGCACGGCCACGCCCAGGTCCTCCAGGGCGGCGCAGGCGCCGGCGGCGCTCTCGTCACTCTGGGCGAAGAGGCCGGTAAAGCGCGCACCGCCCTCCCAGGCGCGGCGCATGGCCCGGTAGCCCCCCAGCACCGTGAAGTCGCTGGCGATCACCTGCACGGCCGCTCCCGCCGCCAGCGCCGCCCGCACGAAGCCGCGCTGGCGGTCCTGGGCGACCTGGCTGGGGCCGTCGCCCAGATAGGCCAGCTCGCGGTGACCGGCTTCCAGCAGGTGCTGCGCCGCGGTGGCCCCGCCCGCCTCGTCGTCCGGAGCCACCCAGGACAGATCCGGGTGGTGGCCGATCAGGACGGCGGGAACCCCGGCGCGGCGCAGGAACTCCAGCCGGGGGTCGCCGTCGATGGCGTGCATGACCAGCACGGCGCTGGGCAGGTGGGCCAGGGCACTCAGGTCGGCGCGCAGGTCGAGGAGCTGCACGCCCTGGGGCGCGGTCTGCGCTTCGAGGGCGCGGCGAAACAGCACCTGATAGGGGTGCAGCCGGGGGTCATCGCGGTCCAGCGACAGGCCCAGGGTCTGGCCGGTGCGCCAGCTCAGGTGGCGGGCGGCCGGGTCGGGCACGTACCCTAGGCCGGCCATGACCTCCTGCACCCGCTGGCGCGTGGCGAGCGCCACCGTGCTGTGACCGTTGATGACCCGGCTGACCGTCCCCGTACTGACGCCGGCGGCCTGGGCCACGTCGGCGATGGTGGGGCGGCTGGGCAGGGGCACTCTGGGCGCAGTCGTCTTGGGCATGGTCGTCATTAGGGCAGACCTCGGGCGGCAGGGGGCATTGTAAGCGGTTACAGTCCAGGCCACAGGACCGGCCACACGTGATGGATCACAGCCGACCCGGACAGGTTGTAAGCGGTTACAAGACGTATTGTGCGCCAAAACGGCCGGGTGTCAAGAGGCGAGGGCTTACAAAGTGACGAGGGAGGGGAGGGCGACCGTGAAAGCCCGTCCCGGCAAGGCCCGAGGAGGCTGTCAGCCCGGCCGAGTGCGGGCCGCTTCTCCAGGAGCGTCGCCGGACAGGACCGCCCGCACCTCCCCCCCACCCGGCTCCCGACGAGGCAGGGCCCGGCCGCTGGTTACACCTGTGCGGCGTCCTGGGCAGGCCGCTGTTCCCTCTGCGCGGGGGCCGCCTTTCGCGTCACGCCCGCATTCCCCCGCCGTTCCCGTTCTGCCGGTTCATCCACGCGGGCGGTTTGGGCGCGAACCGGCCCAGAATCGTCTGCTGATCGTAGGCCAGGTACGCCGAGGCCCAGGCAAAGGTCGTGTTCAGCACCCGGATCGCCTCCGGGCTGCCCATACCGTGGTCGAGCTGGTACAGCACGAACTGCTCGGGCGTCTCCAGCCGCAGGTAGGTGGGCATGCTGCCCGCGTGCTCGTCCAGCACGCTCTGGAATTCGCCCACGGCGTCCGGGCTGGCCGTCTCCAGGTCGATCGTCACGTACATGACCTTGGGCACCTCGGCCAGCTGCTCGATGCCCACGACCTCCTCGGCAATCGCCCGCAGGCCACCGTCCTCGGACTCCAGTTCCACGATCACCAGGGCGGGCGTGTCGTTCACCAGCTTGTCCTGAATGCGGTCGTAGGCGCGGCTGAAGGCCACGAGTTCGGTCTGCCCCGACTCGTCGGCCAGGATGAACCGGGCCATCATGCCGCCCGACTTGGTGGGCTTCTTGACCACGCCCTCGATCATGCCCGCCAGCACCGCCTTGATGCGTTTGCCGGGCGCGACGCTCTGGGTGGTGAACCACGCGTCGAGGTCGCTGATGCGGCAGCTGGCCGCCTCGCGCAGACCTTCGTGCTGCTCCAGCGGGTGCCCGGAGATGTACAGGCCCAGCGCGTCCTTCTCGATCTTCAGGCGCTCCAGGTCGGTCAGGGGGGTCACGCCGCTGCGCAGCGGGCGCTCCTTTTTCACTTCCTCGAAACCGAACATCATGCTCATGCCGCTCTGGGCTTTCGCGTTGATCTCGGCGGTCCCGGCGGCGTCTTCCAGCGCGTCGTCCACCGACTCCAGCAGTTGGCGCCGCTCCCCGAAGGCGTCGAAGGCCCCCGACTTGATCAGGCTTTCCAGGGCCTTGCGGTTGCACACCTTGTTGCCCAGGCGCGAGCAGAAGTCCGAGAGGCTGGCGTAGGCCCCGCCGCGCTCGCGCTCCTCCAGAATCTTCTGCACCGCCGCCTCGCCCAGCCCCTTGATGGCGTACAGCCCGAAGAGGATTTCCTCGCCCTGCACGGCAAAGTCGCTGCTCGACCGGTTGATGTCCGGCGAGAGCACCCGCACGTCCATCTTGCGGGCGTCGCTGACGTACTCGGCCACCTTGTCCGAGTCGCGGCGCTCGACGGTCAAGAGGGCGGCCATGAACTCGACCGGGTAGTTGGCCTTGAGCCACGCGGTCTGGTAGGTGATGACCCCGTAGGCCGCCGAGTGCGACTTGTTGAAGCCGTAGTTCGCGAAGGCGTCCAGCAGGTCGAAGAGCTTGTTGGCCTCTTCCTTCGGCACCTCATTGCCCTTCGCGCCCTCGACGAACAGGTCGCGCTGCTTCGCCATCTCGGCCACGTCCTTCTTGCCCATCGCGCGGCGCAGCAGATCCGCCCCACCCAGCGAGAAGCCCGCGACCTCGGAGGCGATCTGCATGATCTGCTCCTGGTACACGGGGATGCCGTAGGTTTCGGCCAGGATCTTTTCGAGGTACTGCGCCGAGGTCGGGAAGCCGTCGCGCACGTAATCCACGTCCTCGACGCCGTGGTGGCGGCGCACGTAGGTCGGGATGTTCTCCATCGGGCCGGGGCGGTACAGCGCCGAGAGCGCGATGATGTCGGCCAGACGCCGGGGCTTGAGGCGGCGCGAGGCGTCCGCGATGCCCGCGCCTTCGAGCTGGAACACGCCCTTGGTGTCGCCCCGGCTCATGAGGGCGTAGGTCTTCTCGTCGTCGAAGGGAATCGCGTCGAAGTCGATGTCGATCTTCTGCGACTCGCGCATGATTCGCCGCGCTTCGTCGAGGAAGGACAGGGTGCGCAGGCCCAGGAAGTCCATCTTGATCAGGCCGATGTCCTCGACGGCCTTCATGTCGTACTGGCAGACCATGCCCTCGCCCGAGGTGTCGCGCATGACCGGCACGAGGTCGGTGAGCTGGTCGCGCCCGATCACCACCCCCGCCGCGTGCACCGAGGCGTGGCGCGTCAGCCCTTCGAGTTTCTGCGCGAACTCGTAGGCTTCGAGGAGCTGCGCATCCTCGTTCAGCATCTGCGCGATGTCCGGGACCGACTCGCGCGCCTGCTCCAGGCTGTAGCTCTTGCCGAACTTGATGGGGATGAGCTTGGAGACCTTGTCCACCTTGGCGTATTCCAGACCCATCACGCGCGCCACGTCTTTCAGGCACGCCTTGCTCGCCATCGTCCCGAAGGTGGCGATCATGGCGACCTTGTCGTCGCCGTACTTGCCGCGCACGTACTCGATGACCTCCATGCGCCGGGCATCGTTGAAGTCGATATCGAAGTCGGGCATCGAGATGCGGTCGGGGTTCAGGAAGCGCTCGAACAGCAGCTCGAACTCCAGCGGGTCGAGGTTGGTGATCCGCATCGCGTAGGCCACGAGGCTGCCTGCGCCCGAGCCGCGTCCCGGCCCCACGCTGATGTCGTGGTCCTTGGCCCAGTTGATGTAGTCGGCCACGATCAGGAAGTAGTCGGGAAAGCCCATGTTGTTGATGACCGACAGCTCGTACTCGGCCCGGCGCAGGATGGTCAGGGCGTGGCGGTGGTGGCCGCGCGTGGTCTCGCCCTCGTCGGCGTCCGGGTCCAGCTCGATGCTCGTGTCGCTGTCCCTGCCCTGCGCGCGGCGGCAGTCCTCGTAGGCGTAGGGGGGCAGGATGCCGCTCACGGCTTCCTCTTCCATCTTCACCAGCGCCGGGTAGGGCGTGTACTTCTCGCCCGCCGCCTTGCCCCGCGCCTCCCACTCGCTGCCCAGGAAGGCCAGCAGGGTCAGCAACGTCTCCAGGTCGCAGCTCGCGGCGTCGCAGCCCGGCACCCGCGCCAGTACCCGCGCGGCGTCGTCTGCGCCCAGTTCCGCCAGCGAGCGGGCAGCGTAGTCGCGCAGCAGCCCTTCGGTGGCGTGCGCCGGGTAGCGCTTGACCATACCCCGGTAGGTCTGCACGCGCAGTTCCTCGGGCATGGTGCGGCCCTCGGGGATGGGCAGGGCGGGCATCTGGTACACGCGTTTCTTGCCCACCGGCAGCTCGACGTTGCACAGGTCGGCGATCATGGCCGTGTTGTCGAAGACTTCCTCGCCCCATTCGGCCACCGGCAAGGCCGCCTGCATCTCCTCCAGGTCCTTGACGTAGAACTCGTCGCAGGGAAACTTGAAGCGGTTCTCGTCGGCCAGCGTGGCCTTGGTCTGGATGGCGAGCAGCGTCTCGTGCGCGGTCGCGTCCGACTTCTTGACGTAATGGCCGTCGTTCGTCGCCACCATCCCGATGCCGAGTTCCTGCGCCCAGGCCTTCAGGATGGGGTTGTTCTTGCGCTGCTCGGGCAGGCCGTGGTCCTGAATCTCGATGTAGTAGTTCTCGCCGAACAGGTCGCGGTACCACAGCAGCCGCGCCTTGGCGTCGGCCTCGCGCCCCTGCATCAGGAGTTGCTGCACCTCGCTCCCCAGGCAGCCCGAGAAGGCGATCACGCCCTTGTGGTGCTCCTGAAGCAGTTCGTGGTCGATGCGCGGCTTGTAGTAATACCCCTCGGTGTAGCCCCGGCTGCTCAGGCGGCACAGGTTCTGGTAGCCCTCGAAGTCGCGGGCCAGCAGCGTCAGGTGAAAGATGCCCTTCTCGCCGTCCTGCCCGCGCGTGCGGTCGCGGCGGGTGCCCTGGCCCGGCACCACGTAGGCCTCGTACCCGATGATCGGCTTGACGCCCATGCCGGTCGCGTAGTTGTAGAAGTGCACCGCGCCGTGCATGTTGCCGTGGTCGGTCATCGCCAGCGCCGGGGTCTGGCCCTCGGGCGTGACCTCCTTGGCCCACTTCAGCAGGTCCTTGAGCTTGGCGGCGCCGTCGAGCAGGCTGTACTGCGTGTGCTGGTGCAGGTGGGCGAAACGCTTGGGCTTGCAGCAGGAGCCGTCCGGCAGGTGGATATGTGAGGCAGGAGCGGCGTCTGGTGCGGTCATATGGACAGTCTAGAGAGCGTGGGCGAGGCGCGCCGTGACCTCCACCCTTGACCGGGCATCGTCCTCCCTCTTCTCTTCAATCCCGAGTATCCTTATCGGAGATGAAGAGTTTCCTCACTCTGTTCCTTGCCCTCACGGCCTCGGCCGGGGCCGTCAGCATCAAGCACGATCTGGGCACCGTGGACCTGCCGAACACGCCCAAACGCGTCGTGGTGTTGGAGTACGCCTACGCCGACGACGTGGCCGCCCTGGGCCTCAAGCCGGTCGGCTGGGCGCGCGAGGCCGACGTGCCCGACTACCTGGGCCGGCAGCTCGCGGGCGTGCCCAGCATCGGCACCCGCGCGCAGCCCAGCCTGGAAAAGATCCTGGCCCTCAAGCCCGACCTGATCCTGGCCGACACGGGCCGCCACAAGGGCCTGTACGCGCAGCTCTCCAAGATCGCCCCGACGATTTCGCTGAACGTGTTCCGCAGCGACTACCAGGGCCAGCTCGACGCCCTGGGCACCCTGGGCCGGGCGCTGGGCCGCGAACCCCAGGCGCAGCGCCTGCTCGACGAACAGGCCCGGCTCCTCGCCAAGTCGCGTCTGCTCGCCAACAAGGGGGCGGGGGGCCTGCTGGTGGCCGCGCTGCCGCCCTCGAACCTGTTCGTGCTGCACTCACGCGAGAGCGTCATCGGCGACCTGATGGGCCGACTGGGCCGCACCAACCTCTCGACCTCGGCAGGCAAGGACGACAACCTTTACAGCCTCGACCTCGAAGGCGTCGCGGCCCTCAACCCCGCGACCCTGGTGCTGCTCGTCAACCCCGGTGAACACAACGTGCTCGACAGCTGGGGCAAGAATCCCGTCTGGCTGCGGCTGCGCGCCGTGCAGTCGGGCAAGGTCTTCACCTTCGACCGCGACCTCTGGAGCAAGGCGCGCGGCATCCAGGCCCTCGGCCAGATCACCCGGCAGGCGGTAAGCAGCGGCCTGCTCCAGGATCAGCCCAAACGCTGAGGAAGCTTCAGGCGTCAGGCAGCTCCTCGGCTTCCAGCTGCGCTGCCCCGCGCGTGGCGTCCCGCAGCGCCGCCGCGAAGGCGTCCAGGTCCTCCGGGTAGACCTCCACGTCCAGCGCGACCCCCGCAGCCGTATAGGCCTCCTCGCCCCTGACCGTGTCGAAGGTGTCCAGCAGGTGGTACAGCCCGCTCAGGTGCCCGAAGGGCACGGCCACGTTCAGGCGGCGGC